>CALAJO010000092.1 GCA_937922745.1 uncultured cyanobacterium | reverse complement strand
GATGCATTAAAGGCGTTGAATGAGGCAAGGCAGACCTGAATAAACAAGACAATGATGGCTACACGGCTGCCATATGGGCTGCTGTCCATGGCCATACCGATGCATTATTAAAGGCGTTGATTGAGGCCAAGGCAATTCTTGACCCCCATACTCCCCCCTGGGCTTACGCCAGAAGAACAGAGCGACTTTCTAAAAGCGTTACAATGGATATTTCAGAGTAGCATGTCCAACGCGCCAAGTAAGAGAAAATAAGCCAATCTCTCTACTTGTTTTGTGTGAAGATACGCTTGCTTGCTGCAGGCTTTTAATAAACTGGTGTCGGAGACGGGACTTGAACCCGTACAGATTGCTCCACACGCCCCTCAAACGTGCGCGTCTACCATTCCGCCACTCCGACACGAAGTGCCATCTCATCTTAATTCGCCACTTTTTCGATGTCAAGAATAGGGGCCTAAAATTGTCCAGCCCGCCTCCTGATGTTTTTTCCGCTCCAAGAAATGCCTGAAAATCATCCTTACGTGGCATCCATCCATTCAGCATCCGAGATAGCATTGCCCCTTATCCAGAGGATGTATGGCCGAGGCCCCCTTGTCCGATTGATTGGTTTGCAGCACAATACTACGTATTATCAAGGTTTTTAAGAGGCGAAGGCTTGGTGGAACGATCGACTTATCTCCTGGAAATTGGAACGGAAGAGTTACCTGCAAGTTTTTTGGAAACGGCTGAACACGAACTGTCTGAAAAGACGGTTGAGGCCCTGGAAAAGAACCGGCTGGCGTACGGCTCCGTGGAAGTGCTGTACACGCCGCGCCGCTTGGCCCTCCTGGTTCACGATCTCGCCGCCAAACAGGAAGCCTCCGAAGAGTTGCTGAAGGGCCCGCCGGTGAGCGTCGCGCTGGATGCTCAAGGCCAGCCGACTCCTGCCGCCCAGGGCTTCGCGCGTAAAAACGGCATCGATGTGTCAGACCTGAAGCGGGAAACCATTGATGGCACGGATTACCTGGTCTTTCGCAAAACTGCCACTGGCCGCACGGTCACGGAAATTTTACCGGAAATTCTGCCGGATGTGATCCTGGGGTTATCCGGCTCACACTTTATGGCCTGGGACGAAAGCGATATCCGGTTTTCCCGTCCTATTCGCTGGCTGGTTTCCCTTTACGGCAATCAGCACTTGCCCATCCAGATTGGCCTGGTGCAATCCTCCACCTTTACCCGCGGGCATCGCTTCTTCTCCGAGGACGCCGCCATTACCATCCCGGATGTCGCCTCTTATAAAACACTGTTATGGCAAAAGGGCAATGTCATTGTCGATCAGCAGGAGCGGCAGAACCTGATTTTAAAAGGATTGCGCGATAAATCCACCGACTTGAAAGGACGCATCCCGGAAGATGCCAGTCTGCTCAGCACCGTTACACGCCTGGTTGAAACGCCCGCCCTGGTTGCCGGCAATTTTGAGACCCGTTTCCTGTCGCTTCCCAAGGAAGTGATTACGACGGTAATGACCGCCCACCAGAAATATTTCCACATTGAGGATGAGAAAGGTGCCCTGATGCCTTACTTCATCACCATTTCCAACAATCCCCAGCCGCAAGCCGAACCTACCATCCGGGAAGGGAACGAAAAGGTGCTTCGTGCGCGTCTTGAGGACGCCAGCTTCTTCTTTCAGACGGATACCAGCCAGCCGCTCGAAAACTATGTTGAAAACCTCAAGGGCATCACGTTCCAAAAAGGCCTCGGTTCTTTGTACGATAAAACCAAGCGGGTTCAGGCCCTGGTCGATCTGCTTGCGCCTAACGCCTCCTTATCCGATGCGGATAAGCGGGATGCCGGCCGCGCAGCCCTACTGTGCAAAGCCGATCTGGCAACCGGGATGGTGCGGGAGTTAACCGAGTTGCAGGGTATCGTGGGCAAGCATTACGCCGCGCTCTCCGGTGAGCCTGAAGCGGTTGCTACTGCCGTCGAAGAACATTACTTTCCCCGCTTTATGGGCGATACTGTCGCGCAAACCCCGGCAGGCATCCTGCTGTCCCTGGCGGATAAACTGGATACGATGATTGCCGTGTTCGCGCAAAAAGATGCCCGCTACCCAACCGGCTCCAAGGATCCGATGGGCTTGCGGCGAATGGCGCTGGGCATTATCCAGACTATCCTGGAGAACAAGCTGGCCTTTAACCTGGATGACGGCTTTGCCAAGGCTTATCAAAACCTGGGCAACCTGGCGGTGGAATCCGAGGCGGACGTGCTGCAACGCACCCGTCAATTTATTCTCCAGCGGTTTAAAGGGTATCTGCTGGATCTGAACTTCTCCTACGATACGATCGACGCCATCCTGGAGAGCGATGTTTCGCCGCTAAGCAACCTGAACAGGACGATTGAAGCCTTGGCGCTGCTTAAAGGGCTTCAGCAGGATGTGGACAACCTGAAGAAGGTGTACGAACCTGCAAACCGAACCTCACGCATCCTGTCCAAAGGGTATCAACAGGATGTTCAGCCGAGCCGGATAAACCCGAACCTGTTCGAGCATGATTCCGAAAAGGCGCTGTTTGAAACCATTGCCCAGGTCGATGTGTCATCTAAGCCGCTATCAGAAGTCCTCCCAACGTTTATTGCCTGGTCTCCCCGCGTGGAAGCGTTTTTTGATAACGTGCTGGTGAATGCGGAAAACCCGGACGTGAAAAACAACCGTTATCTGTTATTGAGTTTATTGAATAAGTCCTATAGAACTTTAGCTGATTTTACGAAGTTGGTGGTGTGAGAAGATGAGTAAAAGGCCATACGACGGTCAACAGGCATACCGGGAACTCCCGATTGATGCCCAGAGTGGTCCCAGTGAAGAAAAATCCATGTTTACGCTTGGATTTTACATGAAATGGGGCAGCGTGTTCTTCCTTCTGATTGTGTCCGTCATCCTGGGGATGGTGATTTCCAAAAGCACCAACCAATTGCCGGACATTAAAATCCTGGAGGACTACCGCCCCAACGAAAGCACCCAGATTTTCGACCGAAATGGCGCGCTGATTGCCAATATCCATGGCGATGAGGATCGGGTGGTCGTGCCGTTAAAGCAGATTTCGCCCAATATTCAGCGTGCTGTCCTGGCCATTGAGGACAACCGCTTCTACGAACACAACGGCGTCGATATCCGCGGGACGTTTCGCGCGCTGGCAACCAACCTTAGCGCGGATGAAAGCGTCCAGGGGGGAAGTACCGTCACCCAACAGCTGGTTAAAAACCTCTTCCTTACGCCTGAAAAATCCTATACCCGCAAGCTGGCGGAAGCCATTCTCGCCGTTCGGGTAGAAAAGCACTACAGCAAGGATAAAATCCTGGAAATGTACCTGAACCAGGTTTATTTCGGCAACCTGAGCTACGGGATTGAGAAAGCGGCCCGCCGTTATTTCAAGAAACCGGCCAAGCGCCTCACTTTGGGAGAGTCCGCCCTGCTCGCCGGTTTGCTTAAAGCGCCGGAAGGCTTATCCCCGTACCAATATCCCGAGGCCGCCAGAAAGCGCCAGGTGGAAGTGCTGGACAAAATGGTGCATTACGGTTATATCACCGATAAACAGCGGGACGAAGCCGTTTCCCAGGAAATTGTGCTGAACAGCCGCGATTCGAAACCCTCTAAACACCCTTATTTCGTGGCCTACGTCATCCGGGAACTCGAAGATCGATATGGCGAAGATGTCGTGCGCCGTGGCGGGTTGAGGGTTTACACCACAATGGATGAAAAAGCCCAGGATGCGGCAGAAAAAGCTTTATATAAGGGCATTACATCCGCCCCTAAGGCGTCCGGTGTAAAACAGGGTGCCTTGGTTGCCATGGATGTTGAAAGCGGAGACATCATCGCCATGGTTGGCGGCATTAACTTCAAGCAGAATCAGTTCAACGCCGCTGTTCAAGCCCGCCGCGCCGTTGGCTCAACCTTTAAGCCGTTCGTTTACCTCACCGGCTTTCGTCTGGGGCATTTTAAGCCTAACTCCCCCATCTCCGACCGCCCCGTACGCTACGGCAACTGGGCCCCGCACAACTGGGATGGGCGCTACATGGGCGGCATGGACATCCGTAAGGCACTGACCTTATCCCGTAACACCACCACTGTGCAAGTTGGGATGAAGGCTGGTGTTGCAGAGGTGATTAAAACCAGCCAACTGGCCGGGATTAACGCCCACATCGACCCCAACTCCTCCAGCTTGCTGGGTTCCTCCGGCGTTTCCCCGTTAGAACTAGTGACGGGTTACTCGACCCTGGCCCGTGGCGGGATCTACATCCAGCCCACCGCCATCAAGCGTGTCCTGGATAGCCGCGGCAAACTGGTCAAGCTGGATAGCCAGGCCCCCAAACGGGTTTTTGAACAGGATCATGTGGCGGGCATTGTGGACATCCTGATTGACGCCGTTGAAAAAGGAACCGGGAAAAACGCCATCTTGAAGGATCGTGTTGTTGCCGGTAAAACCGGAACCACCGACGAAGTCCGCGACATCTGGTTTATGGGCTTTACACCGGATATGGTTGCCGGCGTCTGGATGGGTAATCCGCGCAATATCCCGCTGCATGGGGTGTTTAGTTCCAACACCGCACAGGTATGGCACGACTTTGCGGAAGAGTACTATAAAGCCCACCCGATTCCGCCGCAGCAATTCTTTACCGCTTCCAACGAATATGCCGCCAGGTCCGGCCTCGTGCATCTTGTCGATAAGGCCAGCCTAGCGGACGCCAAAAACAAGCTAAAGGTGGAAAAGCTGGCCAGCGGTGACGAATCCGAGGCCATTGCGCCCAAGAAAAAGAAAGCGGATCCGGTTGCCCCTCGCAACGAGGAGCCCCATGAGCCGCCTCGCCTGCGGGTAATTACCCAACAGGCCAACGCCCCCAAGCCACAGCCTGTTGATAATAATGCCCCAGAGCCGTCCTCGCCGGCGTTGCAGGAAACCCCGGCCGAGAAACAGGACAAGTTTAAAAAATGGGAGAAACAGCTCCAACGAATCCATGAAAACCTGGATTAAACAGTTGCCCTTTTTCACAATTATCCAGTAGGCTAAACATAAGATGCACGCGATAGAGGAACAGAAAGCAGCTTCGGCCATGAAATACCATTTCATCGATGAAGAGTTCCCCTACACTGGGGAAGAGTTGGCGAATCATTGGATTTATAAGAATTTTGGTATTCTGGGCGATGCGGTCGTCGGCTTCATCGGGCCATGCGACATTGACAAACGCCGCATGGTGGACCTGGAAGACGTGCTGAACGACGATGAAATCTACTCGTCCCGGATGCTGAACTTCATCATCGAAATCTTTGACATGGATTTGCGTGAAGGCGTGATCCTGCAACGCCTGTTTTCAGCAATTATCCACGGCAAGTTGCTGGATATCCTGCGAAACAGTCCGGATATTCATATCCGGCGCATCGGGGATGACCTGTTTGTGAATGAAACCAAGAAACTGTCGGTTTCCATCTGCACCGTCAGCCCGACATCCATCCTGATTCATGCTGGTCTTAACATCCAATCGGAAGGCACGCCGGTGGAAGCCGCCGGTTTAAGCTCCGAGCTGGGCATCCAGCAGATCAAGCAGTTGGCAATCTCTTGCATGAAAACCCTTTCCGAAGAGTGGGAAGACATTAAACTATGTTGTTGCAAAGTTAAAGCAGTGGTATAACAAAGTTATGGGCAAACGCAAACTGTTTTTACTGTTCCTTTCGGCCATGTCCGTTTCCATCATCATTATGGTGATCATCTACGGCTTGTTCATCAAGGATTTTGATTTCACATTCGATGTGCGCAATCCGGAAACGGCGCCTTCTCCCATTGACGCCTTCCAGGCCAGCGAAAGCAATTATGTGGAAGAAGAAAAACCGGGGGCCGCTGCGCGCGTCAAAACACCGGATGAGGAACAGGCCAAGGAGGCCGCTAAAACCGAAGAGTCGAGAGAAAAGCGGCAAGAAGCCCAAGAGCCGCAACAGCAGGAAGAAACCATTACGGATGTGATTCCGCTGGAACCACAAGTTGATCCGGCCACCGAACCCATGGTTCCGGTGCCGGCAGACCCCCGCCAGAATGAAGACGGCGGATCGAACGAGGCCGTTGATGCCGGGCCATCGTTGCATTATGTTTACCTGGATGGATTTTCTTCTAAAAACGCGGCAGAGCATGCCATCCAGCAACTTCAAGACAGGAACCTGGCCGCGCGCCCTTATATTCGCCAGCACCGGGGAGAAATCATTCTTCAGTTTGGCGTGTTCGGGGATCGGGCCAATGCCAAGGCCATGGCCGACAAGCTCCGCAGCCAAAACGTTTTTGTTAAAGTAGATTGAAGCTCTTTATTCTAAACGCGTTTCGGCCCATGTTGCCTGGGAGCTGCTTTGTATTGCCCCGCCTTCATGAGGCTTGTACAATAATGCTCAAAGGAGGATTCAACACGAATGGCTAGCAAACCCAACAAAGGTAACCCGGAAAAGTTGATGCTTTTTGCTTTCCCGCTGATTACACTGAGCGTTTTTGCGCTGGGCGTCATCTTATCTTACGTGATTTCGCAAATCCAATAGTCGTTTCTAACGCTTTTCATCAACTCAGCCGTTTTTATGTACTATTAATGCGCCTTTTGCCTCAACATCAGGCCGATTTACTTGCACCAGCCGCTACAAGCGTCCTCCTGAAATTTACGAAGGCTGACGGATTTTTTCTTCCCTGCCTTTAGAATTGAAACCACATATGCCATAATAGGTTTAACCCTGAGGTATGTGGTCTATTGTTTTTTCTCTGTACCTTTATAATAGGGAGTCCAAAAAATTTTCGCGGTGATGCCGTATACCAACACTTCTGGTTGGAAACGAAAACTTGCCACGAAGGACACCCACCTGGCTAACCCCAGGAGTAAAAAACTTGGCCACTGTAAACTCCTCGGGGCCTTTTTATGCCTTGTTCGGATTGGGAGAATCGGAATGTATCCCCCAGCCGGATTGCATTATAATGGTGTGCAATAAAAAGGCACACTCATGAATACTTTTGACCTCGCGCTTGATAATCCGATTTGGGCCGCTTTAAATACGCAACAGCAATATTTAGCCCAAGGAGACGTATGGGCCAAGCGTTTCCCCAAGGCAATCGGGCCACTGTCCGGCATGGTTGACCAATCTGCGGAATCGTATGACGCATTGACCAAACTGGCCGAGCCAAATGAAAAACTGGTGCTGTTTCTACAGGAGCCGCCAACCCTTCCCCCGGGCTGGATAGAGGACTTTGGCGGCCCGCTGACGCAGATGGTTCTGGAAAAACCTTTAGCATCAGTTGAAACATCCGATATTGTTGGACTAACAGACGCCGATGTTCCGGATATGCTGGAATTAACCGGTCTGACGGAACCGGGCCCCTTTAGGGAAAAGACCCATACCTTGGGTTACTACGTGGGCATTCGACAAGCAGGGCAATTGGTTGCAATGGCCGGAGAACGGCTCCACCTGGATGGCCTTACGGAAATCAGCGCGGTCTGCACCCATCCTCACTACCAAGGCAAAGGATATGCAAAACGACTGATGACCGTGGTTGCCAACCAAATCCTGGCGCGGGGTGAAACGCCTTTTCTGCATGCCTGGCATCACAACCACGGCGCCATCCGGGTTTATGAGAAGCTCGGCTTTGTGCATCGGCGAATGCTGCACGTTGCCGTCATAAAACCAGGGAAATAAGCCTCTCAAAAGCGATTTAACCCACCTAGTCCATTTGAAACTTATCGGGCAGCACACAAGTATATAAAATGTGGGCTTTATTGCCATGTGGCCGAAAACAAATTTAATTTCCCATCGTCATGTGGAAAAAGATGTGAGAATCACAAGGAGTAGCGATTGATGGCATTGAACCTGAAGAACTTTGCAGCCGGGTTGATGGCGCTGAGTCTGGTTAGCGCCGGCCCTGCATTTGCACACCAGCACGAAGGACAACATTATCAGGGCCAACATCCCGGTGGAAACAAAGGCGGCTGGGAACAGCGCAAAACAGAGATGATGGATCAACTGAACCTGACGCCGCAGCAGCGGCAAAAAATGCAGACGCTAATGCAAAACAAACGGGAACAGCACAAGAGTACCCATGAAGCGCTCCAAGCCAAACGGCAACAATTGATGCAAATGATGCAAAACGGCAGCGGCTCCAGGGAACAAGCCCTTGCGCTCCATCGCGAAATTTCGGCCATGCAGGCGGAAATGATGGCACAGCGTATTAACAACCTGTATGACATGAAAAGCATCCTGACGCCGGAACAGTTCCAGAAGTTCCAGAGTATGATGCCACGTCCGCCGAAGGATGATTTCGAAGGAAGAGGCGCTCAAGGCGGCCAGCCGTCTGGTGGTGGCCATAACGGGCCGCGTCATAACGGGGGCGGTTACCAAGGGCCGCAAGGACATGGACAGTAACAAACCAAAGGGTTACGGGCATTATGACATTATCGCTCCAGACGCGGCCTGAACAGGATGATGCCATCCTGATTGGGCTGTGCCTGGATCAAGCGGACAAGGAAGCGTACAACACGCTGGTAAAGCGCTACCTTCAGCTTGTATACAATTACATTCTGCAATGGGTCAAGGATTACCAACTGGCCGAGGATCTGACCCAGGAAACATTTATCCGCGCCTACAGGGCTTTAGGCAAGTTCGACCGGAATCGGCCTTTCAAAGCCTGGCTTTTTGCCATTGCAACCAACGTGTGCAAAACCGCCTTGAAGAAAAATGCTCAATTCCCCTTGCTGCTGGACTACCAGGCCCACGAAAACAATCTGCTGGAAAACGTGCCAGACATCTCCTTGCCGGACGTGGAGCAGGTTGCCGACGAGCATACCGGGCACCAGATGCAACAGGCGCTAAACCAGTTAGCTCCCAGTGTGCGCCAGGCCCTTATATTGAGACACGTTTACGACCTGCCCTATGAGCAGGTGGCCGCGATTATGGACACCAAGCTGAACACCGTAAGAACCTGGCTCAAACGGGGCCGTGAATCATTAATCAAAATACTCGACAAACCCGGAGGATTGTTGGATGAGTGACCCCAAGGAAAACCGGATAGATCAATGCCATGCTTATTTCGATGGCCGCCTGGATGTTAGGGAAGCCGACGCTTTTTTGGCGGAACTTCAACACAACCCGGCCTTAAGGCACTTCTTCGAACAATTGCAATCACTTGACCGGGTTTTGGGAGATATGCCTCTACAGGAGGCACCTGCCCGGATTGAATACAACATTATGCAAGCCATTACCGCTGAACCCCAGCCTCTTTCGGTGGCATTGCCGGTTACTAGGCGCAAAATTATCCGCTTACCCATTAAGGCGGCGGCAGCCATCCTCCTTGTTGGGCTTACCGGAAGCTTACTGATGTTGCAGCCTGGCCAGCAAACCACGCCGCAGCCCAAGGTTGTTGCCCAAGCGGAAGCGCCTGATCAAGAAGTTGAACAACCCCTTCAGCCTTTACAACCCGTTGTAGACTTGCAGATTGGCAAGGCTCCCGACAAACAAACTGCCGAACTCACGAATGCATTGACACGTGTTAAACCAGAACCGGTTGCCATTTCGGTGAGTCATCCGGCAAAAAGCGCAATGGTGCTTAAGCCTGCGGTTCAGTCAATCCGGAAAACCCATGTCCAAAAGATTGCGTCTGCTCAGCCTGCGCCCAGTCTGATGCAACTGACCCAGCCGGGGTTTTCCAATCAGCAGCTCGAACAGGAAATGATTGCCGTTTGGCACGAGCCGCAACTTGGCCTTGAAGAATCCGTTGCATTTGATGAATCAACGGATTGGATGCCTTAGGCAAACTCGGAGCCGCCCAGATCAAATACATCCCGATCGGGCATACCTTGTTGAAGGCCATGCAATAGCTTCTCGGCATGCGGCACTTCTTTGAGAATTTTCGCCTGAATCACACCAGCCAGACGCTGGATCAACTCACCCCAAGCGGATGTGTTCTCTTGAGCGCCTTCTAATTCCGCCACACTTTCCTGTGTTGCCAAAACCCCATATTGCAGAGAATCCTGCTCCCCTGGGTAAGCATAGACAGGATGTTCTGGCAGGTAAACCCGTGCATTAACAGTTTTGTTCCCTTTCAGTGCGGTTTGCAAGTCTCTGAGTTGCTGGCCGGTACCGGAAATTGCTTTATACGCTGAAAAACGGACTGCATCCATGGATTCATTTCTCCTTTTTAAACGCTAATCGTATAACACCGCTCAAGGTTTCTGATTGCCCATTGGCCGACAAATGCCGAAGAATATGAAGAATTGCTTATATTGATTTACAGAATGCGCAAAATTTGATACAGTTTTTCTAATTACTTGATGTTTTGTAGTGACTGTAGGCAGACAAAGGGTTTTTAGGGATGGCTTGGGCTCCGAATGTTAGTTTAACCGTAAGGCAACACGATTTAATCAAGCGGTTTACGCCACAAATGGCCAACAATCAGGGCGAACGTCGTTTTCGTGACCCTGATCGGCAGTTGACGCAGAATATGCCTAAGCTAAACTCGGTATCCGCGGCATTACCCTTATTTGAAGGCTTAAAGCAATCCACCCGGCAGCCAAAGCTGGATTGGAACGCATTTGTCAGTTCCGTCATCGGGCGTTTCAGAGTTTATCAGGCTGTTACAACATCTGCCAACCACAAACAGGCGGCAGAGCGCCAGGATAATCGCCCACGGCAGTGGATGGCTTAAACTTTTTGACGGGATTGGATTAAATTCGCGATTTTTTCCGGGCGGGGTGTGCCGCGCTCGTAAAAGCAGATTTTTTGTGATGGATCGATCACCACCACAGTCCGCTTGTTAATGGGAAGCCAGCCCATGTACGCCTTGTATAACTTGGCAACCTCCCCGCCTGGATCGCTGAGTAACGGGAAATGCAATGCTTTTCGCGCGCAAAAATCCTGGTGCTTTTGGGCAGAGGCGGGGTTAATCCCAAAAACCCGACATCCCAAGGCATTCAAATCGGCCAAGGCATCGCTGAAGTCGGTCAGTTGCCGGTTACAAACCGGCGTATCATTCTTGGGGTAAAAAACCAGAACCACATAATCCCCTGCTAATTCAGACAGGCTGATTCTTTCGCCCGTGCTGGACTGAAGAGTAAAATCCGGTGCGGTCTGGTTTAAAAAGGTCATCTCATCCATCCTCGTTTCGTTTGATGAGACTATAAAATAAAATCTCTCCACTGGATAGAATCCCCTCCATAACTCCCGATAAAAGTCCTTTAAAAAGACGGATCCCACGGCAATAGATTCCAACTCTTGCCAATACCCTCTAAAATAGTTTTAAGCGTATAGAGAGGTTGGAAGGCGCCACCATGAAAAAACACCTGGTTTTCTTTCATCAGAATTATCCTGCCCAGTTTGGCCCGATTACCCAGTTTTTGCTGGAAGAGTGTGACGTTGACGTTACTTTTTTCAGCGAGTTTATCGCCAAGCCCGTTTATCCCGGCATCAAGCATTATTTTTATAAGCGGGACACGATGCACACGCCGGAAACGCCCTATTTCTTTACCCGTTATTTTGAGCAGGAAGCGCGCTCGATGTACGGCGTCTACAAAGCATTCGAGGCGGTAAAAGAACAAATGGAGGCCCCGGATGCCTTTATCGGGCACGTTGGCTTTGGCAACCTGATGCTGTTGCACGTGGCTTATCCGAATATCCCTTCTATCGGCTATTTTGAGATTTTTTACAACCCGTTTGACCCGACCAGCTTAAGCCGCCGCCAGTTCCCGGTTCCCAAGGAAAACATCCTCCGGATTCCCCTGAGAAACGCCACACAGCTGATTGAGCTTGAGTATTGCACCAAGGGATACTCTCCCACCCCGTACCAAAAATCCACGTTCCCCACCGCTTACCAGGATAAGATTTCGGTTTTGTTTGACGGGGTAAATACCGAGCTGTACAAACCGGGCGAAGTAACCTCCCAAAGCGAGCTGAAGCCAACGTGGCCCGCCGATGCCAAGCTCATTACCTACTCCGCACGCGGCTTGGAATCCTTCCGCGGGTTTGACGTGTTTATGGATGCCGCTTACAAGCTCAGCCAGATGCGGGACGACGTCCACTTCATTATCGCCGGGGATTACCAAACCCACTACGGCCCGGAAGCCATGCATTTAAAAGGCAAATCCTTCAAGGATCATGTGCTTGAACAGCATCCTTTCGACCTGTCCCGCTTCCACTTCCTCCACTGGATCTCGGAACCGGCCCTGGTCGACCTGTTCCGCATCAGCCATTGCCATTTCTACTGGACGATCCCCTTTACCCTGTCCTGGAGCCTTTTCCAATCGTTATCCACAGAAACCCTTGTATTGGCCTCCAATTCCGCCCCGGTACGGGATCTCATCGTGGATGGGGAGAACGGCATCTTGTTCGATCCCTATAACGTTGATGAAATTGTTGAGAAGATGAATGAAATTGTGGACAACCAGGAGAAGTATGTCCCTCTTCGCAAGGCTGCCCGCGAAACCATCGTCAGCAACTATAGCCTACAGGTATGCCTACCCCGCCTTGCGGACTTCTACCTCTCCAGCACCAGAGCCCCGATGCCCAATATCCCCTCGTTGATTACCAGCTAGGAAAATCACCGCAAAACTTCAAAAGAAAAAGCCAGTGAGCGGTTTCACTGGCTTTTTCAATTCTAAGTAAATAAAGGGAAAACTAAGCGGTCTCTTCAACCGGTGCGGCTTCCTCGGCAGCAGGAGCCTCTTCGGCAGGAGCGGCAGCCGCAGCGGCTTTCGCCTCAGCTTCGGCCTTGGCCTTTTCCTCTTCTTCTTTCTTACGTGCTTGAGCTTTCTTGGAAAGCTTTTCCTTCGCCGCCTTCTCCAAAATAATCACTTCGCCGGCATTTTCAGGAGCTTGCTTCAATAACCGCGCAACCGCTTCGGTCGCCTGAGCGCCTTTTTGAATCCAGTTCTGCGCTTCAGCTTTGTCCAGTCTCAACTCTTTGGACAGGGGGTTGTAAAACCCAATCTCTGCCAGAGCAGCGCCTTCTCTTCTGTCACGTACATCCATAACAACAATACGATAAAAAGGGCGTTTCTTACGACCTAAACGTTTCAAGCGGATTTTAACCATTCCTGTTTTATTCTCCTGATCTATATATGTGGTTAAGTTTATAGCATAAAGCTATTACCGACTCAAGAAAGTGTCCGTCATTTGCGCTTTAAAGTCAACTTAAGGCACATATTCGGCAACAATCCTGCAACAAGTTAGTGCTTGGGTTTCTTTCCCAGAAACGCGGGAATTGTTAAAAGCCCCATTGCAACCGCAAGCGTAATAACAATACCCCAATACAACCAGTTGCGGTTGTCCATAAACAGCAGGGGCAAGAACATGGTCATCAGGAAAAACGTCCCGAAGAACAGCAACACCCAGTACTCTTCAAAAAACTCACCGATTGTCAGGTGTTCATGATGCTCGTCATGCTTCATAAATCAAAATCCACTCCGTTTACGCTTACGCTTCCGCAATCAAACCAAAACTGGCAATCATAAAAAGAAGAAAAAAGAAGAAAACATAAAACCAGATATATCTGACGAATAAACTGACCTCATGTTGTTCATCGGGTTTTGGGGCTCGCATATTATTCTCTCCAAACTACTCGGCGGCTTTTGAGGGAGCTTTCTTTTCAGGCTTCTGTGGGGTCTCAGGCTGGTAGCCAGACAGGAACTCGACAAATTCGCCCGCCATTTCCTTAAACCGGTGATATTCCAGCGCCGATAACCAGTAGGCCTGAAGCCGCTTGCGATCAACGCTGGCCCTAAGCTTAGGCTGGCGCTCTCCCAGAATGCGGGCTCTAAGGAACTTGTTCCCTTCTCGATAGTGGCAATCGCCGATACGGCAGCCCGTAGTAATAATGCCATCCGCACCGCCTTTTAAGGCAGCCTCAATCATCGCCGGTTGAATTTGCCCACTACACGGCAACTGGATCACATTCACATCGGGACACTCGCTCATATAATGGGCGTTGTCCAGCTTGTCTTTGAAGTCGACACTCCGCTCGCAAACAAGCGCAACGACTTTTAATTTTCTTCGCTGATTCACGATTGTGCGCTCCCTAATGCAACTTGAATTTCCTTAAAGACTCGTTCGGTATTCATCCGCGGGATTTCGATTGCCTTGAAGGCACATGCCCCAACACACAAACCGCAGTTGGCGCAACGCCCCGGATCAACCACCGCTATCCGCTTAAAGCGGGTATCATCGTCCCTGTCCATCATCTCAATGGCTTCGTACGGGCAATCATGATAACACAGCGAACAGCCGGTACAATTCTCATTGACAACCTGAGCAAACTGGCCGCGGAATTGCTTTTTCTGCAAGTAGGGCAGCAGCAGCATCGCAACCGGGATACCCAGCAAGACAACCCACGCCAGGAAGGGGCTCGCGCCATTGGCTAACATCCCATGCGGCAACATATACAGCCAGTCCACTTCAATGCTGGCACTTGGCGTTGCCAGGTTCGGTGCCTCGCCAATACCAACGGGCCACAAACCACACGCCACCAGCAGACCACCAAACAGCATCAGGTTCAGAACCAGCGGAGCATTAGTTACTGGGCGGGTAATCCGGAGATAGTGCCACCACAGCAGAAACAGCATAGACGCCGGAATCCCGAGGTGGAGGAATAAGTAACGCGTCAATGTATAGTCGGTGACAATGTCTCCGCCAATCAGCAGTGAAGCGAGAGACGACCCGATACCAGGAATACTGTTGAGGAAGTTTACCGTCATGTAAGTCAAAGCAACCGATTCGGAATCCCAAATCAGCATATAACCAGTTAAACCGGCAAGGTATAAAACCGTAATCAGAATAACACCCGTAATCCAGGGTAAAATACGATACTCCCGATAGCGATCGGTAAACCAGACCCGGAAAAAGTGCAGCAAGACAAAGATCATCATCCCATCGGCAGCATAGCGGTGAAGGGCTCTAAACAACGCACCTGATGGAATTTGCTTCGTCATATACTCCAAGGATGGGTATGCACCTTCCAAGGTAGGATTGTAATACGCAAACAAAAGCAAGCCCGAAATAAAGAGTACCCAAAGAAAGAAGTTCGGGAGCGCCCCGTGATAATAAAAGGGATTATACTTCTGGGAAAAGGTACTGTTGAGGATACGCTCGATAAACAGCGTTAGCCTTTGAAACTGAGCAATGATGCCCGCATATACATTCGTCGTCGCCTGGCTCACGTTCGTTTATCTCCTATTTCCTGGTTTCATCTTTATAATCGGTCAGCACATCGTCATCCTTGTCGAACAAGGTTAGCGCGGCACCTACAGCCAGAAAAATCAAACCCGCATACAGAGCCCACTGAAAATAATCCGTGAACTCGGTTGCCGTCCTGGATTCGGCTGTAAACATTTGATACAGGGCAATTAACGCAAATAACGAGATCAATGCGGCGCCGGATAATCGAATTAACTGATTAATTGGCATATTTAACAATTCTCCCGATGAGCAAACTTGTAGAATTTCTCAAAAATCCAGATTTGGTGGACAACGCGTCCGGCAGCTTTATCCTTGACATAGGAATCGTAACCCAGGACAAGAAAACTACCGATGAGCAACAGTCCCCATATAATCAGGGAAGCAACGATTCCCGGGGTTACAACTCCAGAGGTTAAAAGGCGTGAAGCCTTAAACACTTCGGAAAGGGTATAGGTGGAAAACACAAAGGTTATCCACCATCTCCAACTGCGCCCTGTCATGCAGCCTTCACCTCAGAAGGTTGTGTCCCGGGGTTGGCGATTTTCATTAGCAAAAATGTCAGTAACGTCATCGCTAATGAGAATACAAACCACATTGTAATCCAGGGATGCCCGGCAATATCAAACCCTTGGGGATGAACCGCCGGATTGTTGCTGTAAATCCACGTCAGTGCATCTGGCAACTGAGGTTTGGGACAAACTAACAAGAAGAAGTACCAACCACTCAGGAGCAAATTCGGGATGACCCAGAATAGCCATACTTTAATCTGTTTATAGAGACCAAAGTGCCAGAGTTCGGCAATCGTCATCATCACAATCATCTGCGCATACCACCACGGCGGATCGCGGTTGATATCCGCAATATTCAGAATAATCAAAACCGAGAAAACGATAAAATCAATAAATCCAATGATCGCAGCCATGGTAAAGATCGGCCGCTTCCAGGGATCTTTCTCAGGGCCAAAGTCAAGAAAAGCCAAAGCAATGGTAATAAAGGGAATACCGACTGTCCAGATCGTTGCCCAATAGGGATCCATATACTTTAACAGTTGGTAAAGCGCCAGGAAGTACCAGTCGGACAGAATCGGCAACGGAGTGACCTCCGGGTTAGCCCGACTTCCCATTTCAGCAGGTAATATAACCGCGATAAAGGCAAGGACAGCAATACTCATTAACACAACCCAACGGTTGACGTTAATGCGCTTGAAACGATTTTTATAGAAATACAACTCCGAAATAACCAGGGCAATTAAGCTAATGCCAAAGTGCAGCGAATAGAACCGCGTCATGGTTGCCTGGCCGATAGAGGTTCCGCCAAGCAGAATCTGGGAGGTATTCTTACCCTGGTTGGTTAAATCGCCGATTGTCTGCGTAATGAAACCGGTAATTTCAGGCACGAACCAGTTTGAAACGGCTGGGCGAATATCCAGGTATGTGGGGAATGTCCCGAAAATCTTGGTTGCCCAGAACGCGCGCTGGTTCCAAATGAGAAGATAACCCGTCAAGCCGGAATACATTGCCGCAACCAGGATGATCATTGCAAGAATAAAGGAGAATTCACCTTTATTCTTGTACTCGGCCCGGAACCACATCCGGTACACCTTTAGGGTTGCCGCAATAATGATGGCATCCCCACCATATTTATGGATGCCTCGAATAATGGCCAAAATGACGTTTTCACGAATGGCAATAATGGAGTCATACGCTTGGAAAGTAGTGGGAATATAGAAACAAACCAGGGTTAACCCGGTAACAACCGTAATAATCCAGAATAAATAGGTCAGGCTTCCCAATTGGTACCAGGGAGAAGACGCTTGCAAATCCGTTTTGGTTTCATCAAAGACGTCCAACTTATCAAAACGATCCGTGACATATTTGACGGCCTTGTTCATCGACTCTGTCGCGCGGGTCATCATTGTGGCAGACATTTAAGCAATACCCCCAGACTCAACATCAGATATAACCAGGGTTTGGGAACCTTTATCAATTTCAAAATTGAAATAGCGCGGTGGCCTCGGTGCAGGCCCACTTACCACTTTTCCTTCCTGAAGCGGATCGAAAACACTCAAGTGGCACGGGCAGGCAAACACGGGGGTGCCTTCAGGCGGCCTGTAGTTGAATCCGGTTGCCGCTTCGTTTGGATCCGGCACATAACGGAAAATACATCCCATATGGGGGCAAATCCTGCTGTATACAACAAATTGGTAATCATCCGCACCTTTGCCAGGAATCCTCAATGCAAACCCCGGAATACGGCTAATCTGGGCGCCTGCACGAGTGTATTCCGGATTCTTTTGCTCGAAAACAAATTCCTGCACGACCCAGGGCTGCGGAAAAGCAGATAGCGGAAAGGTAATATTTCGAACACGAACAGGGCTATCCGGCTTCGAAACCAATCCTTCCGGAAATGCGCCGGCAGTTGGTTTGAGATAGCGGAATAACGGTGAAACAGACAAAAGCAACGCGCCAAAAAGAGGCAAGCTCAATATGAATTTTAGAAAAGTACGTCGATTCATCGTGATTAGTTCTCCATCTTGCCGCTGTTCTTCGGCAAAGCACTGATTTCCTTGTCGCCGCCTTTTTGTTCGGCATTAGGTTTGCTCTCTTCTTCAGCAGAAAGATCGTTTTCAATGGCAAACCCGCGAATATATTTTACGAGATCCAGAATCAGCGCGTCATCAAATGTGACGTTTTTATCCTTGTCATAGACACCATCCCAGGCCGGCATGCCCGATGGATAGAGACCTTCCTTGATATTCTTGACCAAAATGTCGTTGGTTCGGTTATACATCCGGTAATAACTGTGGAAGTTCGCCGGCGGGGGGTTAAACGCGCCTTTCACCGGAGCCATACCCAACTCGTGAGCCGAGGCATGGCCAGAATGTAACGGGCCATCGGCAAAACCTTTAGAGCCGTGACAAACTGCACAATTAGCCCCGAAAATAGCGGCAATCTCCTTATTCTGGATATCACTTTCCCCTGCCAAGTGACGGGCGTAGAAAAGCGCTTCCCAACGCTGGTCACGCGTTAGCTTCGGGAACTTGGGATGGCCTTTATCCCCTCGAGTGAGCATTAAGTACGTGTCAATCGGCTTCTCATCCTTAATTTTGTCGTACGAAATACCGGCGTGACAGGTATTGCAATTCTGCTCGAAAATCACTTTTCCCTTGCTCAATCTTGGCGGACGGGAAGGGAAAGCAAAATCTTCCGTATTGAGTTCGGCATTGAGCAAAGGCCGTTGAATCAATTCCTTCTGAGTCACATTGCGCTCAGAGACACAGGCGGTGAGTGAAAAGGTGAAAACCAGGCCTAGGATAAAGGCCGAAGGAAGAAGAGGTTTAAAACGGTTCATCTTGTTCTGCATGCTGTCGTCACCTAATAGCCGAAAAACTTAACCCAGGAAATAGAAGCCCAGCTGATAATCAAGGCAAAGAACACCCATAAAAACCAGGGAACACGATGTTTACCGATTTCGAATTCGGCAAACTCGCTTTGCTCACGGATGTGTTCCGTAATCAGCTGATCTTGTTCAATATCTTTTTCACTCATTGCGTTCTCTCCGGCCTAATCATCCAACATGCGGTATTTACTATCTTCCAGATTATCCAGGTGTCCTGAGCGGGATGCAATAAACATCGCACCAACAGCGACTGCAAAAAACAACCCGCAAATCAGAAGGGCAAGGATATAACCGGGCGCGAGTCCTTCGACAGAAGGAAAACAATTGGGACACATTATTTAAATGCCTCATTTCTGCTTGCGCCATATCTTTCAGCG
Organism: uncultured cyanobacterium; assembly: GCA_937922745.1. GTDB lineage: Bacteria > Cyanobacteriota > Vampirovibrionia > Vampirovibrionales > JAGQHJ01 > CALAJO01. Next base: position 41,596 of record CALAJO010000092.1, on the reverse strand, counting down.
GCCTGGTCGACATATTTGTAGTTGTCATCCAGATCAACCGGGTTATCCAATTGTTTCAAGGAGGTGATCTCCTCCTGAACCGTTTGTGTATCTTTCGGCAGCGTCTTTAAGAACGCAACCAGGTAAAGCATCTGTTCACGACCTAGTGTTTTGCCCCAGCGAGGCATTCTGGTTCCCGGGACACCTTCCTTGACGCGGTAATACCACATTGCATCAGAGTATTGCGTATAGAAAGGACGGGTAAAGTTTGCCGGCTTCTTAATCATGGTCGCACTGACCGGGCCGTTTCCTTCGCCCGTCATACCGTGGCACTGCGCACAGTTCTGCATAAAGATACCTTTACCGGAGTTAGCGGCCGCAGATGAATTCACGTTAACAAAGGCTTTAACATGCTCGTACTCGTCTTGCAATTCTTGCGGGGGAACCACCCAGGACGTCATTTTACGACCCGCACCCAGGGTTTGCAGATACGCAATGAGCTGCTCTTTTTCTTTCTCCGTTAAATAGGAGTAACTGGGCATAATGGAACCGGGTTTTACTTTTCTAGGATTGTCATGGTGGGCCCGGTGCCAGCCATCGGCGTACTTGCCGCCAATGTTGGAGAGATCAGGGCCGGTTCTTTCCGTACCCAGGACGTGGGGCGTTTCGTACATGTAGTCGCCTGCTAAAACCATTTCGCCGGACTCCCGGTCCTGGTAGCGAACAAACTGCGTATGGCAGTAGAAGCAACCTTCTCGGCGGTAAATATTGCGGCCTGCCAGTTCCATTGGTGTGTACTTGTGGGCCGCAGGGGTTGCAGTGGGCTTAAATGTACTTGCAGGTAAGACCGTGGTTACAAAAATGATGACCAAAAAGATGAGGACAACAAAACCACCGGCAACAAAGTAATTAATTCTCATTGGCGAAAGTCCTCTCTTCCTTTCCTATTCTCCGCACAATTACCTGACTATACATAAACCACCCCTGTGGGAGAGTGTGGCAGCTCCTCACACTGTTCGGGACTGAATACGGTTTTATACACGTTAAACATAAACAGAATCTGCCCCAGGACAATCATCACACCGGAAATGGAGCGGATAATCCAGTAAGGCTCCAGTTCAATAACCCACTGATCGACTGGGATACCGTGGTGCCAACCGGCAGCCTGAACCAGCCCCGCAATGGTCAGAGACAGCATCATGATGATCCAGCCATAAAGGGTGAGCCAGAAGTGCCAGACGGCAAGGCGCTTGCTGTACATTTTGCGGCCCGTCATCTTGGGAATCATGTAATAGGTGGCCGCAAACACAAAGAAGGAGAAGGTCGCCAGCAACGCCAAGTGGGCGTGACCTACAACCCAGTTGGAAAAGTGCAGATACCAGTTAATCGAACGGGTTGCCTGGAACGGGCCCTGGATACAGGTTAAAAGGTAAGCAATCCCGCCAGCAATCGCAAAACGCAGCGGAATATGCTCGGTAGCGGTGTGCCATTTACCCTTCATCGTCATAAAGAAGTTGGTGAGTACGGTTAGTACCGGAACCAAAAGAAAGACACTGGAAATAACCGCAACGGATTTCAACCACTCCGGAACCGGAGACTGCAGAATATGGTGCGTCCCAGTCGGGGCATAGAACATGCCGATAGTCCAAAACCCAATCATGGAAAGCGTGTGGCTATAAAGCGGATTGCCTGTAAACTTGGGCAGCAGGTAGTACATAATACCGACACCACCGACGGTAAACCACATCCCCAAGATGTTGTGACCATAAAACCAACCGGTAATCGCGTCATTCAAACCTTCCAACTGAACAAACGCCCGGTTGCCGATAATATAAATAATGGGGAACCAAAACAGGGCGCCTAAGAAGTACCAGATTGAAACGTACCATTTCTTTTCCGCCCCGGTCATAACCGTCATCCAGGCATTGACCGCCAGCAGCAGCAGCGCAACCAAAACAATCCAATCCAGAATCTGAATGGACGTACTACCCATCTGGACGGTACCGGCTAACTCGGCATATTCACGCGCCTCGGTATCGCCATTGAGCAAGCCAAAAATCCCGACCACCATCATCACATTCCAGGCAACCATGGTGATATTGCCGAGCAGCTCGCTCCAGATGCCTTTACGGCCCACTAAAACCGGGATAATGTAAAACATACAAGCGGCATAACCCATCGAGAGCCAGCCAATTAAAACAGCATTGATATGCACCGGCCGCAAACGGCCGAAGGATAACTGGGCAACGCCCGCAAGCGCGTCAGGCGCTGTAAACTGCATGGACGCAATTAGACCGATTGACGTACCGAAGACCAGCCAGAAAATGGCAGTAATTAGAAAATTTCGGCTTGCACTAAATGGCTCTCTACTAAAAATGGCGGATAAAGCACGCTGCATATAAATCTCAGACTCCTTATACTCAAAGAGCTTTTTTAAAAAAGGCACCTCAGTTGTTAGTATGACAAGAGTGCTATTTCGCTAATATGATTTTTCGCAACTCATTCAATAAATTTTACACACTGCCGTCAATCCCCCTGTTCGATCCGGATGAAGTATAATGTCGGTGTGATGGATACGATTTTAAAACCGTTACTTGAAGTTCGGAACCTCGCTGTTGCTTTTCCTACAGACGAGGGCCCAGCCTATGCCGTGAAGGAACTCAACTTTCGGCTGGAGCCCAAAACGGTGCTGGGCCTGGTTGGCGAATCCGGCTGCGGAAAGAGCATGACCAGCCTGGCCATCCTGGGGCTGGTTCCCAAGCCGGGCTATCTCGAGTCCGGGCAGATTCTGTTCGAAGGCCAGGATCTGACGCAATTGAGCGAGGAGTCGCTGCGAAGAATCCGGGGGGCTAAAATCGCATTGATTCCACAGGATCCGTTAACCTCGCTGAACCCGGTGTATACGATTGGCAACCAGATGAATGAAGTCCTGATGCTGCATCAAGGGCTTGGCGAGGCGCAGGCGACGCAGCGCACCGTGGAACTGCTGGATCTGGTTCGCCTCCCGAATGCGCGAGACCGGATCAACGATTATCCCCACCAATTTTCCGGCGGGATGCGTCAGCGTGTGATGATTGCGATGGCCTTGTCCTGCAATCCCGCATTATTGATTGCGGATGAGCCGACCACTGCGCTGGATGTGACGGTGCAAGCCCAGATTTTGGCCCTGATGAAGGATATCCAGAAGGAGTTTGAGACCGCTATTATCCTTATTACCCACGATTTGGGCGTTGTTGCAGAGATGTGCGATGAAGTCGCCGTCATGTATGCCGGACGCATCGTAGAGGAAGCCCCTGTCAGGAAGCTCTTTAAAAACCCGCTGCATCCTTATACGCAAGGCTTGCTAAACTCCCTGCCCACGACAGAACGGACACGACTGAAACCCATTGAAGGACAACCGCCTTCGCTTACGGAAATACCCGTTGGGTGTAGCTTTGCGCCGCGTTGCCCCCACCGGATGGACATCTGCACGACGGTCTTTCCGGATACGACTGTGATGGATGGGCTCCAAGAAGTGCGCTGCTATTTGTATCCCAATCCTGCTACACCTTCAGCGGAATGTAAGCTGTAATTTTTGTGCCTCTGGCAAAACCATTCGACTTTTCAGATGGCTCTGTTGAGGTCTGGATACTGTAAGCAACCTGCTTTCCTAATCCTCCAGAATATTTACCTCTAATATAGAAGAGTTCGAACATGCCTTTTCCACTACCAGGGATTTCGCCAACATTTTCGCCTCTGACCGTTCCATCCGTCCTCAGGAGGCGTTGCATTGTCTCCTCCGGGATACCAATCCCGAAATCACGCACTGTGACGGCCAAGTATCGCGGCTGGGTCGCATCATCAGTTTCTTCAACCTGGCTTAAATAACAGCCTTGACCTGTAGCGGGGAAAATCTCTTTAATGCGCGTTATTCTCATATCCAGGTTAATCACCGGATTTGGGTTATCGCAATAAACCGGGCTGCTATACTTAATGGCATTGTTAATCATATGAGAGAGGATAGCATCCAGTTCATCGTCCTCTAGCTTGGTTTTTATTTTCCCTAATTCAGGATTCTCCACATTTTTCCCCTTGACGATAGAGACGCCAAACCGCGACGCGTCTTCTTCTGCAGGCTTGAGTACCATCTCTAGGGCAAGGGCAGGGCTTAACGGCTCACTGGTACTAAACATCCGCTGGAATCTTTCAATATAGCTCAGCATGGTTTCTAAAACATTAATGCTAAAGGCTTTCCAATCCCCATTCACTTGCTGAAGTTGGGGCATTTTCTCCGCGATATATCGTGTTGCAGGTTGATTTGCTAACTGTATCATACTGTTGACAAATGTCATCGGCGTACGAATATCGTGATAGAAGCGATCTATGCGATTTGCTGAAACACTATTTTTTCCGCCGCCAAGTGAAAATTCGGCCATAGTGGTTAATGCCTCAATATAGGATGAGAAGTGCGAAATAACTTGATCGGTTGAATCCGTAGCCTTAATCAGTCGCATTGTTTTATTTGTAGCTGCTTCAATGTCATTTAAATGCATCAAATAAAGTTGACGGCTGAGTTCTTCCATTTGCTTGCGGTGAATTATTTGGTTCACCAAACCCACGAGTCCTTGTCTAGCAGCAATCATATCAGCCACCAACTGCTTGCGACGCGCCTTTTCCTGACGACGGCTCTTTAAAGCTGGATCAGGACTCTCTTGCCCAAACTTTACAGGGGTTCCCTGCTGCAAACCCGCTTTAAGAGTAAATGTAGAGGTTTGCATGTTAAATCTGCGAACAGCCTGAATATTCATTACGGACTTCTCTTTCTTGTAAGCAAGGGATAGCCCAATAAAACCCGCGCAAAAGAGAAATTGCATGTATGGAAGAAATTAACCCAGGTAGATAATTAGCTGGCGTTGGCAAGAACCTGTTTTTTCAGGAAGCGAACAGCGGCATCCTTCTGAGGATCACGGTTGTTCTGAAAGTCCTCGATCGTGTATTCCACCATCATATCCGGCTGAATGCCCTTCTTATCAATGTCATGGCCATCCGGGGTGAAGTACTTGGAAATCGTCAGGTTCAATTCGGAACCATCCTGCAAATAGTTAATCTTCTGCACAAGGCCTTTGCCAAAGGTTTTGGTGCCGATGAGCGTTGCCCTATCGTTATCCTTTAGCGCACCACCTAAGATTTCACTGGCGCTGGCGCTGCCCTCATCGATCAAAACCACCAGGGGCTTGGCGTACAATTGGCCCGGTTCGGCCTGGAAAACCCGGCGCGAGGAATTACGATCGACAATGGAGACAATCTTGCCTTGATTCAGAAACATATCGGAAATATCCAGGGCATTGGGCAACAAGCCCCCGTTATTACCCCGAATATCCAGGATGAGTGCCTTGGTATTCGCCTGGGCTTTGAGTTTTTCCCGCATTTCCTGCGACGTATCCTGGCTGATGAAGCTGGAGAGGCGTATATACCCAATCTCATCGGAAATTTTATCGCCGAAGACGGTTTTAATCACAATCTCGTCGCGCACCAGCTTAAAGTCCATGCGCTTGGCATCCCGCAGAATGGTGAGCGTAACCGGCGTTCCCTTGGGCCCGCGAATGCGATCAACGGCCTGATCAATCGACATATTGGCCGTGGGCTCGCCGTTGATTTGGATAATCTTGTCCAACGGCTGAATTCCGGCTTTTTTCGCCGGAGAGCCGTCAATCGGGGAAATCACGACCAATTGGTTGTCCTTGCCCGCAATCTGGATTCCCACGCCGGATAAACGGGAATCAATATGCATGTTCTGGTCTTCCGCCCTGCGCGGATCCAGAAAACGCGTGTAGGAATCGTTTAAACTGGCCAGCATAGTCCGAATCGCCGCGTAGGCATCGGCACGCGTATGAATGACATTGTTATAGCGGTTCTTCCATTTGTGCCAATCCTGGCCGTTAAAGGAGGGATCAACATACTCGTTGAAAACCACCTGCCACGCTTCCTGGTACAGTGCGAGCGCCTGCTTGCGCTCTTCTGACATGGCCGGCTCCTGCTCGTGGGCCAGTTTTTCCAGCGGGGCTTGCAAAGATGAGCACGCCTGAAATGCAGGCATGCTCATCATCAGCATTACGATTAAAGCCGGTAGAAAGAAGGTTCTCAGGGATTTAAACACGGGATGTTTACCTATGCTGCCAAGTGAGTGACATGGCCTGACATCAGGATCGGCAAACCCACCTTAGTATCCGGCGTCGGATTGATCGAGTTTCGGCATGTTAGGGGTCGTGTTGGAAAGAATGAACAGATCGATGATCTCCGACAGCTCGTTGGCCTTACCTTGGTGGAAGCGAATCTCACTTTCCAGTTTTCGGATCACGGTCTTGAATTCTTCAATTTTTTTGATGTTGTTACGAACCGCTTCCAGCATTTCGCTCTGAACCGCCTGCGCGTCAGACAAAACGGTTTCCATGGAGATGCCCATGGCTTCCATGGTCAGGCGGATGATTTGCGCGCCGGTTTGCTTGGTCACGCCTTCGGGCAGGTCGTTAACCAGTTGAACCAAGGTTTTAACGTTGCCGCTGTACTCGGCATAAATATCATAATCGTGCATTTCAGGCTCATTCTGGGGGGCAGCGGCATTATAGCTGGGTGTTTTCATAGTGCTGGGGGATGAACTCATTGTGGGGTACTCCGTTTCACTCGTATAATCTTCACTGGGTAATGTTGCCGTTGTCGCGCCCTGATCGGTGTTTACCGGCGATTTTGTTAGATCCTTGTAACCAGACAAATCAACCATGTTTCCTCCCTGAGATACTCTCTTTGCCACTTGGACTTGTGGGTGTTTTACATGATAAGACAAACTACCCTGTGTCGTCATCATGCCGGGCGGGATTGAAGCATTTTTCTTCTGCTGCGTCTGACCGACGGAAGGCGCCGCCAATGTCTTTCTACCTGATTGTACCTTCTCTGAAGGCTCTTGAAAAGAAAAGGGCGTGAACCGATAGGGACTCGAATCATATCGAACATAGTCGTTCGCGCCAAAAGGGGAGGTTGTCTCCTTCCAGGAAGAAGGGCCTGACGGCTGGGATCGGTATTGACCCCGTTCACGGGCAAATTGCTGAGGACGCTGGCCAGCGCGTTCCACTGGGGCTGGTGCTTTCTCATCGGTTTCAGGACGCCAATTCAGCAATTCCGCCGCAGTCAATTGTTCGGAAACCATGGGTTTTACGCCCGATGTCGGCATCGACGCCTGCTGGCGCTGGATTTCCATCGTTTTTTGCACAATTCGCTGAATCATATCAGGATCCGGATTATCCGGCCTTCTCGAAGAAGCCAATTCCCGCTGGCTGGATCGGATCCCCTGCCCGGAGACGATGACCCCGTCCATGGGTTCAGGTTGATGGGCCGAATCCGGCTTCTCCGAAAGCAGCGTGGACTGTGAAAAATGTCTTTCTCGGTCTTGCAAGGCAGCCTCCCAGCGTTATTGTTTGCAACCGGGATATGACCGGCAACAAGTCATCCCATTGTAGCACTTTACAACCATAAACTCCGTGGTTTCAAGCAGCCTATCCGTCAGATATAATCAAACTGGAATAAATGGTCACCCATTCCCGTTGTTGAGAGGCGCTATACGATGCTCCCTGTTTTTATCCAGCCTGCTCCCGGCGATTGCCGCGGTGGAACTGATGCGTTACGCCCAAAGCTGATATAATCGACTTATGTATACGCAATATAAAACGCCTTGGCTCATGATTACGGAGGGGGATCTGGTTCTCCCCGGCGGCGAGGTGCTGGAGAGAGGGACGCTGCTGATTAACCAGGGCATTATCCAGGATGTGCTGGAAAAACCGCCTGCCTCCCTGCTGCTCAGCAACCTGGATGTCAGCGTGGTGGATGCCTCGGGGCACTGGATCACGCCGGGCTTGATCGATCAGCATCTTCACGGCGGCTTTGGGATTGACTTCAACCAATCCACAGTGGAGGAAATTCATCATCTGCTGGGGTTACTGCCACAGTACGGCATCACATCCATCATCCCCACCGTGATGACAGCTCCCAAACTGGATATGATCGCCAGCCTCTCCAAGCTGGAAGAGGTGATTCACACCAACCTGGCGACCGAAGCCCATATCGTGGGGATCCACATCGAAGGGCCTTTCCTCAACCCCGATTATAAAGGCGCCCACCCGATTGAGGACTTGCTGGAGCCCAGCATGGAGAACCTGGAAGGATTGCTTTCCCCCAATTTAAAACGCATTACGCTGGCGCCTGAACTCAACGGCGCGATCCAAACCATCGAGCGCCTGACCCGTGACGGGATTGCATGCTCAATCGGCCACTCCGGCGCGGACTTTATTGTTGCAAACCAGGCCATCCATGCCGGGGCCCGATGCGCGACCCACTTGTTTAACGCTATGAGCCGGATGGATCATCGCAATCCCGGCATTGCCATGGCCGCCCTGCTGGGCGACAGCCTTTACGTGGAATTGATTACGGATGGTAAGCACCTTTCCCCGGTTACGCTGGAGATGACCCTGCGGTGCAAACCGTTTGATAAAACCATCCTCATCAGCGATTGCAACGCCTTAACCGGCCTGCCGGCCGGGGCCAGCATGCAGTTCGGCAAACAGACGGTCACCATCCAACCCAGCGGCGCGTTAAACGAAGAAGGCAAACTGGCCGGCAGCACCACGTTAATCACAGACTGCGTGCGCAATATGGTAAACTGGGGCCTGGTTACGTTTCCCCAGGCCGTGCAAATGGCGACGCTACACCCTGCAACCCACCTGAAGGAAGAAGCGCATATCGGCCAACTCGCGCAAGGCGCCGTGGCCGATGTTTTATTATGGGATCAGCAGACGCTGAACATTAACCATGTCTTTCTGGCGGGCGAACCGCTACAGCCTCTTCAGGAAGAGCATATCCAGTATTATTAGGCCGTATCCGCTGCCAAACCGGCTTTAAAACGATCATACACGTCGTAAAGGCTATAATTCTCTATCAAATCGTCCAAAATGGCGGCCACCAGCAAGGGGCGCTTCATAAACCCTTCATCGCTGGCAATATCCTGTTCTTGTGGGGTAATCAAGCCATCCAGTCTGGATTTTGGGCCCACATGGGCAAATGTAATCGCTTCTTTTTCATCCGCCTCCCTTTCAGCCTGCTCCCGCCATTTTTGCGCGATCAGCGTCTTGGGATCATCACGGAATAAAGTTGCCGCCGTCAGCTCCACCACGTCTAAAACCCCGTCGCCCAAACCGTTGTTACTCCTGTCCTGCAAATCGAACATCGTCCCGGCCATCCCGCGATAGTAGGGCAACTGCTGCCTGAAGTGGGCGCCTTCCAGGCCCATCATCTCCCCCAGCCGAACCAGGTGGGCCATCATCCCGTTCTGAAATTCTCGCTTCGTCAGCCGAGGGAGTTCTCCCGCTTTGGGGTTTGTTTGGTAACGTTGCGCAGTAACGGTGTTAAAGTGCAGCGCATTAAACAAAAAGGTATCGGCTTGGGGTGTTTTGGCTAACTCTTGTGGCGCATAACGCACCGCACTCTCCCACACATCCACAAAGTCCTGCGGTTGCCTGGCCTGCCCAAGCTTATCGAAATAGTGCTGGGCCGCCCGCCCGCCATAGGCCCCCGGCCCGTCGATATGCGCATACGCCGTTTCACCACCGATTATTCTCACCAAACCACCCTCATCCTCAGCGATCACACCGCTTCATCAAAATGGAAAAGGGGCAGAAAAACAACCCTGTTATTTAATAAACGTGAATTGCTTCAGGTAGCTCGAACCGGAAACCGCGTCCTGCAAAGCTTGCTTCAAGCGGTGACAGGAAGGGCAGTAGCCACATTGCTTCTCGGCGTCGGTATAGCAGCTCCAGATAAGATGCAAGGGCACTTCCAATTCCTTGGCCAGATCAATAATCTGCGATTTGGTCATCTCGCCAACCGGCGTTTCAACACGAGGATGCGTTAGCGTTGACAGTTCAAGCGTATGCGTCATCCGATCCCGAAACGCCTGGGTATTATCGGGGAAGCGCTCCGCCTCCTCCGCATTGGCGCCAAACAAAATGGCCTGCGCATCGTTGGCTTCGGCGTAAGTCGCGGCAATATTGAGGAATAAGCCGTTGCGGTTGGGAACCCAAACCGGCTGGGCATCGAAAAAGGATTCCCCTTTCTCCTCGTCCGCTATCCATGCCATTGGGATTTCAGGATCGCGACCTTCCTTGCGCATCGTCATGGCCTGCGGCAAAAGCGCAGAAAGCCAAGGGAGGGCAATAATTTCGTGCCGCACATTGTAATACTCGGCAATCTGTCGCGAAGCCCGGATTTCCTTTCCAAAGGCCCGCTGGCCATAGTTCATCGTCAGGGCCAAAACCACTTCAAACTGCCGTGCGCCTGCCGCAAGGGTTACGGTAGAGTCCAGCCCGCCGGACAAGAGGACAACAGCACGTTCTTTTCTAAGGGACATAACTTTCCATCTCCTGCCTGATAAATTGCGGCAGATTCTCCTGCTCCGCCAGGATATCCCGAATCAGGGATTCTCCGCCAAGATGATACAGGGTTGAAATGGCGGCCAAGGCCACATCGTCATCCGAGTCCATCAACCGCTTCTTCACCTCCGGGATGCAGGACGCATCGCCGATTTCCTTCAAGGATTCCACAGCCGAAAGCCGAATACAAGGCGCTTCGTCTTCCAAGGCCTCCAGCAGGGCTTCCTGCGCGCGGTTATGCCGGGCCCCCAATCTGCCGATGGCCTCGATAATCTGCTCCTTGAGAAAGCTGAACTTGCTCTTGATTCCGCGCTTGGATTCGAAAATATCCAGCAACGGCTCCAGTGCCCGAATATCCCCCAGCATCCCTAGCGCCTTAACGGCGGATTCCTTCAGGTATTGGCTGGTTTCGTGGTCGTCCTTCACAATGCTGATCAGCGGGTTCAGCGCCTGGGCATCGCCCAGCCGCCCCAGGCTCTCTGCCGCGGAAAGGCGAATGCGGTAATTCTCGCTCATATCGCCCAAAATACTCATCAGCGGCACAATAGCCCTGTCGTCTCCCATGCGGCCCAAGGCCTGGATGGCAGACGTACGGACACGGATGCCGGTATCGCTGCGCAAGAAGTCCTTTTGCGGCTTGGCTTCCCAAAAGTCGCCGGTTCCCAGCACCAGGTCAATCAACGGCATCACCGCACTGTAAATCTTTTTGCGCGCCAATAGCCCAATAACGTGAATGAGCAGGCGCGCTTCCGTCTCCTGCTGAATGATGGACAACAAGGCATGCACGGATTGCGGGTCATTCATCTCCGCCAGGCGGTTGGCGGCATCCAGGCGGCTCGTCAAAGCCTCCTCCTGGGATAAGAGAACCCTTATCCAGCCATCCATACTAAATTCCTGCTGTTCTGGTGGCTTCATAACCACTGCGGGCCTGACTTCCCATTCCACGACACAGTTCTCCCTTTGTGATTCCCTCGATCGATCCCACCCTTAACCTGATCTGAATGGTCTACACAGTATATCAAAATCATCCAGGAACTCCAAACCATGCTTAACCTTTTAACATGGAAGCTAGTATACAGATTAGCATAAATGTGGACAAATCAACCTTTTCGGCAGCATGCCAAGTTACCAAACAATGTTTACACTGTAACAAAAAGGATGAAATATGTCTTCCAGACATGCTTGAGAACCTTTTATACCAATACATTTGTAGGAAACACGAAGGAGCCCCGGCGTTGGCATAAAGGCAAACAGGTTCGTATGGCATGCTGCTATAAAATTGGAGCAAAAATAAACCCTCACTTAAGCGTGAGGGTCCCATCGAGTAGAGAAGTAGAAGAAGAGAAGAAGAAAACCAATCTGTTTGCATAAAAACGTTCTGCGCCCGTTTGATGACAAAACATGAAGAAATGTAAAAAAGAAATTTGATTCTGTAGCAACTTTGATATGGATGTGATTATCACAGCAACAGCAACTTCAACGCTTGGCAACTTGCTTCAGAATATTACCTTGCTATATCAGCATTTTTCAGCAAAAACCACTTAAAAACCTGATATATCTTAAGTAAACCGCTTATCAGCCCGTTTCCCAAAAGTCAAAAAATGGGTTCGTTCGTTCATTTTTTCAATTCCCAGCTTTTGGCCCGGCCCTATTTACCCTAAAATAAACGCACCATCAAACTAAGGAGAGGAAAATGACGACGATTCCAACAAAACACCTTTTGGCCGGAAATTATCATTCAGCAATGCCGACACACACCGCCAAACCCCGATTCGATGGGCTCTTTGGGCCAAACCATGTGGAACTCATGTACAATGCAAGAGAATTGGGAGAAAGGTATTCCCAAGCCGGGAACCTGGCTCAAGCGGAAATAGAATTTGCCAAAGCACTTGAGCATTCTCGCAAAGTATACCGTGGTAAAAATAAAGACCAATTGGCAACGCCTTTAAGCGCATTGGGGCATATAAAAGCAAAGCTGGGCAAAACAGAAGAAGCGCTTCAGCTTTATACCGAAGCTTACACCCTGGTCAACCCGACCACCACCCAGGCAAAAGATATCCTCGGCGCAATTGGGCAAATCCATTTAAAGGCGGGGCGTTATGCGGAAGCGGAGGTAGGCTTGAGGGCTTTTTATGATCGGTATGCCGGATTCCCCGACACCTTGCAACATAATAGGGCGCAGGAAGACTTGGCTTCCGCCTTGGCAAACCAGGATAAACAGGCTGAACTAATCGAACTCCTCCAGGATCCTTACAAGAAATTGCTGAAGACCTGGAAAATGGAGAAGCCGGATGTGCAAGCTTTACGGGAACGGATGAACACGCAGATCCGGCAAATCCACCAGCACTACCTGGAGATGATGATCACCCTTTCTGATCGAATGAAAGCCGCATCGCAACGGTTGCAATTCCACAACCAACACCCTGTGGCAAAGTTGTTAGAAGATCAATTGAAGCCGGTAACCGCCTTCAAGGATGAACTTCAGGGCTTGGTCGGGAGAAATCTCACGACGACAGGCTAAATGGAATAATACTTGGCATCCGGATGATGGACAACCAATGCCGATGTCGATTGCTCGGGCTCAATCTGGAACGCCTCGGTCAGCTTAATCTCCGTCAACCGCGACACGTCCATCAGGTCAAACTGCTTGGCCTGTTCCCCTAAATCCGGGCAGGCAGGGTAGCCAAAGCTGTAACGCTTGCCCTGGGTTTCCGCCATTCCCAGTTCTTTCTTAATATGGCGATGCGCCCACTCGGCCAGGGCATCCGCCATTTGCACGGCCAGGCCATGCAGGTAATAGCTGCGGGCATATTCACCGGCTTTATCCAGGGCATTGCAGACCTTGCTGACTTCATGCCCCATGGTGACCAACTGCATGGGCAGCACATCCATCTGGCCACGACCTTTTGGGGCAAAATAATCCGAAAGGCAGAGCAAATCCCGGTTGGTTTGGCGCGGGAAGGTAAAGCGGGCCCGTTCGGTTTGCTTGTCCTCCGCCAGGATCACCAGGTCATTCCCCTCGCTGTAGCAAGGGAAGTAGCCATACAGCACCATCGGCTGCAAAATCCGGTCCCGCTTGCAGGTTTCCAACAGTTCCGCCAGCAAGGGGTGGAACTCTTCTTTCAGCATCCGGTCATATTCTTCCTTGGCGGTATTTTTCAAGCCCCAGGAGAGCCGGAAAAGGGAGGGGAAATCCATCAGCGGATAAACCTCATCCAGGTCAATCGCATCGGGGTCAATCCGCTTCATCCCCCAAAATGGCGGCTCGGGAATTACATCAGCAGGGCGAACCTGGCTTTGGGTGGTTACAACCGGCGCTGGCGCGTTTTCCTTGTACCGTTCGGCACGGGTGCGGCGCTCGACAATATCCGCTTCGTATTCTTCGATCAGCTTGGGCTTCTCATCCGGGTTCATCAGCCGGTTCATGACTTTCAACCCTTCAAAGGCGTCCTTGGCGTAGAACACACCACCCGGATAAACCATTTCTTCGCCCAGGCATGAAATCCGGAACCCGTAATCCCGGTTGATTGCTGCGCCACCGATAATAATAGGGTAGTGCAGATCGCTTTTATGGCACTCTTCAACACAATAGGCCATCTGCTTGGAGGTCGTCACCAGCAGCGCGCTCAGGCCAATGGCGTCGGCATTCACTTCCTTGGCCTTGCGCAGGATATCCGGCAAGGGAACCTGCTTACCCAAGTCATGTACCACGTAGCCGTTATTACTGAAAATCGTCTTCACCAGGTTCTTGCCGATGTCGTGAACATCGCCGTAGACGGTGGCCAGAACCAGCGTGCCTTTGGAAACCTGGTCGTCCTTGTCGAGATACTGTTCCAGGTAGGCCACGGACTTTTTCATCACCTCGGCGGACTGAAGCACGAAGGGCAGGATGAGTTCACCCGTCGCCATCTTGTCGCCGACTTCCTTCATGGCCGGCAGGAGAATCTGGTTAATGATTTCCGCCGGGGCATAGGTTTCCAGCGCCTTCTCCAGAACGGCTTCAATGCCTTCCTTCTTCCGGTTCAAAATCTGGTAGTGGATCTGCTCCTCGACTGGGCGCACCACGTTGTCCTCCTCGGCCTGGGCAGAGGCTTTAGCCTGCGTGGCATCATGGGTTTCAAAGTAGGCGATAAAATCGGCGAGGGCTTGTTCGTTTTCGTTTAACACAAGGGCATCCGCGAGTTTACGTTCGGTTTCGGTCAGCATGGGGTAGGGAACTATCTCCTTGGGATTCACAATTGCCAGGTCGAGACCGGCTTTTGTGGCATGGTAAAGATACACACTATTTAACACCCTTCTCGCCTGCGGCGTCAAACCGAACGAGCCGTTGCTGACTCCCAGGATGGTGTAGGTTCCGGGTAAATTGGCCTTAATCCAGCGAATGGCTTCGAATGTATCAACTGCGGAATTGCGGAACTCTTCCTCACCCGTGGCCAGCGTAAAGGTTAGCGGATCGAATATGAGCGTATGCGAAGGCAGGCCGTAATCTGCCGTAATAATGCGATGGAGCTTGGCAGCCACCTCAATTTTGCGTTTTGCCGTCTTGGCCATCCCATCCTCATCAATAAGCATGGCCACGGCCGAACCACCATATTTCTTCAGCATCGGGGCGATTTTATGCACCCGCTCGCCATTGCCCTCCAGGTGGATGGAGTTGACGATCGCCCGGCCCGGAACCAGCTTGAGCGCGGCTTCAATCACTTCCGGCTCGGTCGAGTCAATTACCAGCGGCGCAGGAACCATTTGCGACAAATCCTTCACCAGGCGGCACATCTGCTCGCCTTCATCCTCCCGCTCGTTCAAAGCCACGCAGATATCCAGCAGGTGCGCCCCTTCATCAACCTGGGCGCGGGCAATTTGCCCCATGGCGTCGTAATCATCCGCCAGAAGCAGCTGCTTGAATTTGCGGCTCCCCTGCGAATTCAATCGCTCCCCGACAATGATGGGTTTGTTGTCCATATCCAAACTCACTGCCTGGATGGAGCTTGAAACGTGCCGAATTGGTTCAATAGCGCGGGGCTTCGGCAAGCGGACGCCTACCTCATGGACCAGCACCTTGAGATGATCCGGGGTTGTACCGCAGCACCCGCCCACAATCTGCACGCCAAATTCCGTCACAAACTCATTCAACGTTTTGGCAAACGGCTCCGGAGCCAGGACATAGTGGGCGCGGCCATCGACATTTTCCGGCAAGCCAGCATTGGGAATGATGGAAATGGCCATGGGAGAATACATGGACAGGTACCGCACGGATTCCCGCATTTCCTGCGGGCCGGTACTGCAATTCAAGCCCAGCACATCCACGCCTAAATCCATAAACAAGGGCAGCGCGGCGGCAATATCCGTCCCTAACAGCATCCTCCCCGACGTATCCAGGGTCGGCTGCACCATCAGGATAATATCCTTTCCAATATCGCTGATGGCTTGCCTTGCCGCAATAGCGGCATGCTTCATCTCCAGAATGTCCTGGCCCGTTTCGATCAGCAGGGCATCAACTCCGGCTTCGATCAGAATCCGGGCTTGCTCGTAAAACACATCGTAAAGCAGTTGGATGGAGACATTGCTCAGCGTCGGATCGCTGGAGGAAGGGAGATAGCCTGTCGGCCCGATGGAGCCTGCGATATAGCGCGGGTGTTCTTCCGTCGCGTAAGCGGCGATGGCCTGCTTTGCGAGTTTGACCGCGGCCGTGTTCACCTCTTTTGTCAGATGTCCCAAACCATACTCTTCCAGCTTGATGCGGTTGGATCCGAAGGTGTTGGTTTCCAGGCAATCGCAGCCCACCGCCAGAAACGACTCATGAATCGCCTGGATAACATCCGGACGCGTCAACACCAGATAATCGTTACAACCTTCCTTGCCTTCAAAATCTCCAGGCGTCAGCTCATACGTCTGTATGCTCGTCCCCATGGCCCCGTCAAAAAACAGCACCTTCTGCTTCATCCGCGTGCGCAGATCGGTGGTTTTGACAATCGTAAGCGGTTGATCCAATGCAGTGATTCCAATACTATCCTGATTCCCATTATACAGGCTTGTCTGGCAGAACAGGCACGACAGCACATAAAAACCGTCCGAATGATAGATCTGGCTCCACAGGCTTGTTTATTGAAATTTGTAACAGTTTTTCGATGTATCTCGCCAATTCATTCATGTTTCGCCTGGTTCGGGTTTTAATCAGCCATCATTCGTTTTAAATAGGTTTGGAGTTGAGAGCATGAAAATTTTCCCTGTGCGTTTAAATCCTTCTCGCTATCCAGTTGCACCTGCTGACAGGACGCCACAACAAAATCTGTTAAAACCCCTTGCAGCCGACACTGTTCGCTTTGGTTACGGGCTGAACCTTGCGCAAAAAAAGGAACATCTTGATGAACTCCTTGGCTGGCTAAATCGCATTATTTTTGAGAACCCGGTGTTAGGAGATGCCGATGTCATTTTTGATGAGAAGTCTGCTGGCCGGATTGCCTGCAACATCAGCCTGCCGGATACGACGGTTTATCGTTACGAAAGAACCTCTACCGATAACGAAACCCGCATTACGCTGCAAAGCGTGGCAAACGATTATCCAACGAAATGGGTGGAATATACGCGCCAACTTGAAGATGGTGACACACCGGATACGGTTAAGGAAAACGCAAAAGTAACCTGGTTCAGGCTAGACGGAATGAATCCCGGCATGGCGCATGCGGATTATCAACAGGCCTTCGGCCGGGTATTTGGGACAAGACCAGATTCGGATCCGGCCAAGTTAAGCTTAACCTCGGCGGAAGCGCCTGACAAACTGGATGAAATACGCAGCTTTTTAAGGGATGTCGAGCTTGCCTTGCCGGAGAGGGATGGCCCCACCCAATTAAAGAAGCCGACAAACGACAGTCCGGAATACTGGAAAGGTGAAGAGCCCGCTAAAGCGCCAGTGGGTGGTAACACACTGGATGACCCGGCTCAAGAACAAACCGTATCAAATATGCTCCGCTTTTTAGATCAGAAGTAAGAAGCGAGAAACCCAACATGTTCATAAACTCTCGCTTTGGCGCTGTTTTACCCCTAAAGGGCTTTGGCGGGCATACCCGGCTCATCTCAAACGAGCTGCATGCCAGGTTAAACGCGCCAGAAAGCGGCCCTGCACAGCTCGCTTACTTAAAGAAGTATGCCGAACATCCTCCGGATGTGGCCGTACTGCTGGGCACTTTGGACGACTATCGCGCGCCCCTCCGGTCGAAAAGCCGCTTTCCCAACCAACGGGAAATCCTTCAAGCATTCGTCCCTGCCCGCCAGGCTATTAAGCACTCGCCCGTATTAAATGGAACACTTCTTGATGGGGTTGTGCCCCAACTCCGGCAGATTATCGCAGATGCGTTAAACGGTCGCTTCGCGCCTGCAAAAACGCCCTTGGGCACGCCGGTTGCAGCAAACTGGTTTAGACACCCAGTAACTCTCACAACCGATCGCGATGCCCAAATTATGCTTTTGCCGGATAAGGCCAGTAATAACCGGTACATCCTAAACGGTTTGCATGCCGGCATTGGCGCCCGAATTGAATCAAGCCTGGATACAATTTGCCAGAAAGCCGCCATTGCAGGCATAGCGAGTAGCGAACTTGAGTCAGGCCTTAATAAAGTGTTTTCCAACCTGGTAGGCTCCCCGGTGCAGGTTATTGAAATGGAGCCGCCCACAGCCAGGGCCTTTCCATATCAACCATTGATAAGTTAGTATTTTTATTCAAATAATAATACTAATAAAAGTACACTCAGCAAGGTGTTCTCTTGCTTGGAAAAAAGGATAAGCCGGTGATTTCAAATATCCGTTTTCGTGCAGTTCTCCCTATCAGGAACTTTGGCCCCCAAAACGAACTGATTGCCGAAGCAATTTATAATAATTTGAATGAGAGAGCAAATGCACGTAAACATTCAGCTTATGTTGCCCAACATCCGGATCAACCTGCAGATGTGGCGGTTTTGCTAGGCACCGTCAATGAGTATCAGGCGAAGTTACCACAACAAATGAAAAACCGAGACGCCGTTTCCTCTCTATTGGAAATAACAAAAGGGGCGATTCTACAGTCCCCTCCACTTACACTAAAGCTTTTTGAAAGTATTCCAGAGAAATTGCGGAATATTATTGCCTTGGTTTTACACGAAACCTTTGCGCCAAGCGGCGTCCAACTGGGCGCTCCTATGACGGATAAGTGGTTTAGCAGCCCTGTCACTTTAAAATCCAAAAAGGACTGTAGCATTGCTCTTATCCCGGATCAGGCGTCCGATAGCCAATATATTTTAAACGGAAAGCATGCCGTTATCTTCGAAACGCTGGCAGATAACATTAATGAGATCTCAATCGCGGCGCATCAGGCGGGGTTGTCCGCTACAGCAATCACACAAGGGTTAACACAAGTATTTAATGCCTTGATTGGCTCTCCAATCACCGTTTTGCAGGAAGATGATGAGTCACTCGAATTTGATCCCTCACTCAATTAGAGAAACTGTCTTTTTACGGATAAAACACTATAAATTAATACTAAAAAAAGAAACCTTCTTTCAAATCAAATGCTAATATGCCTTTATTAAAGGGACAGGGCAATAGCGGCGTGCGCCAAGGATGATTTTGCGCGCAAGTGAGGAAAGGGTCGCTTATGGAATTTAACAGTGCGTACCTGTTTAAAGGTATTAATAAGGGCATCAGTCATCTGGAAGAGGAAACTTACATCCTGGCTGCGCTGAATAACGGCCAAGGCTACGCAGGCGGGTATTATGTGGATGGCGAAGTGAAGGACAACGCCTTTATCAGCCGGTGGCCAGAGAATAAATTCCCGCTGAAGATTTTTATCGGCGCGGATTACGGTTATCTATTCACGCCTGTTGAAATAAAACAGCTGACACAAGTGGTTCAAAACGTAATCAATCGGATTGAAAGCGTGGATCCCGAATGCTTCCAGTTTCATATCACGCCGGATCGGTTTTCCGCAGATATCATTATCAAATTCAGGCGGGCGGAAAACGCCCTCAACAACCACTGCTATCCGGAAATCGGGCGCGAAAGACAAATTAAAAACGCCGAGCTTATTATCCACATATCCCGCAGCCAGGTTGGCAGTAATTTAAGCCACAGCCGCATTTATCTTGCAATTATGCATAATATGCTCCATGCCTTAGGCATTTATGGCCATAGCGCCAACCCAGGCGACACCAGCTTTAAGGAATGGACACCCCAACAACAAATCCTGACCCAGCGCGATATTAAGACCTTGCAGCTTTTATACCGCTGCCCGCTGGGGATGAAGAAAAAGGATCTGCTCCTGCTGTGGGAGGATTACCGGAAAAAATACCTGTCCCTGCCGATGAACGCCATGCTCGAGGCCATTATCAGCCAGATGGAAAATAACCAGTTTCCGCCCTTGCCCAGCAGTGCCCTCAGCTCAAAAGCCAGCGAAATTTCCGTAAAGGAACTGGCCTTACAGGAAACCATCCAAAAGTATATTTCCCAGCTCCGTACCGCCTAACCGCAAGGGAACGGATAGAGAGGCCTATTTCTTTGCGACATCCTGATAAAGCAAGTTGGCAATCGCGGTTTTCCACACTTCCAGCGAGGCGCTGGTGGGGCCAAATACCGGCTGTGTATAGGGAATATCCCCCAAATCCATCCCGCCGAAACGGAAACGGCTGAAATTAAAATCCGGTTGATATTCCGGCTCCTGCTGCTGGGGTGGCCCATCATAGCCAGCTTGACCGTTTCCGCCGCCGTCTTCTTTATTCGCGGTTTGGAACGATGGGGTTTTTAATCCGCCTGTACTATAAATACTGCTCATTTTCCAGCCCAGTTACACTGACGCAGGATTATTATATGTAATGCAAGGGGTTAACGTCAATCCCCCTTAAAGGCATGCCCGGCAATCCACTGCCTTTTCACTGTTTTAAATTGCATGTCGCAGGATATTATTAAAAAAGTGGCAAAGCCGATACCTTGTCGGTATCGGCCTTAAAGCATTAAATTTCCAACGATTAGAAGCCCAATGGCATCATTAAATTAAAATCCGAGGTTTCTATCTGGTTCGGGCTTCCGGAATTCCCCGCCAGGCGTGTCAATTCATCCGGCGATGTCGTCCCGGTCCACCAGAAATTAAAATAACTCATCCGGTTATCCCCATTGGGGTCCACGGCACGGTTCCCTGTGCTGAAGGCATCCGCAATCCTGCCGAACATCCTGCCCAAATCCGGGCTAAACTGGCTGAGGTAGTTGCTGGCAAAGGTTGCTTCCTGCCGGTCAATCATCCCGTCGCGGTTCCCCAGGCTAAAATCTACCCATTGGCTGGCCTGGCGAGCGGATTCCAGGTTGACGGGATTGAATGTATTCGTTGGGGGTGGCGGCGGCATCTGGGCAATCAAGTCCGACGGCTCCAGAATATCCGGTTGCCCGGAGCGCTGCCCCAACTGGCTCAGTTCCGAAAGAATGCTGGGGCTGGTGGGAAATCCGCCAAACCCAAGCTCCCTAAAGGTCATCCGACCATCCCGGTTGGGATCCACGCGGGTGTTGCCCTGCTGCAAAGCCGTTGCAATCTGGCTAAACGCGTTACTGTAATTTGCATTCCAAAACTGCATCAACTGAGCGCCGTTTTGGGCTTCCTGCGCACTGAGCGCCCCATCGTTGTTTCCATAAAAATTATCGACGATTTGGCTTAGATAACGGACGCCCGCGATGGGTATCGGCTGAAACGCCATAGGATTGGATACCATTCCAATTATCTCCTCTTCTCTCAAGTCAAAAAGAATATTCTTATGATATAAAAACAATTTAAAGAAGCGGATTGCGTATATCATCGGTTCCGTTTACAAAGATTCACATCTGAAGAAGATTGTTCTTGGATATGATGACAACGCATCTGAATAACCATGGATAGGAGGCATTTGATGGAACCGCAAGTAATTGTAAGGCATAAACAAAACCTACAGCACGAAGTGGAAGCAGGGTCATTTCGTTTTGTGGTGGATGAACCCCAAAGCGTAGGTGGCGATGGCGCCGGGCCGGATCCCTACGACCTGTTACTAGGAGCCCTTGGCGCCTGCACCTCCATGACGATGATGTTATATGCCCGTCGCAAGCAGTGGCCGGTGGATGATATCAAAGTTGAACTCTCGCACCGCAAAATCCACGCCAGGGATTGCGAAACCTGCCTTACGCAGGATGGCAAGGTTGACCACATTGAACGCCAGATTACCATTACCGGCAACCTGGATGAAGAGCAACTTGCACGCTTAAAGGAGATCGCCTCGCGCTGCCCTGTCCACCAAACCTTGATGACGGAAACCGTTGTAGCCGATCAGTTCTTCCACCTGCCCGCTTCGGCCAAGGTCAGCTAGCTTAAGCTTATTGCAATACGCAGAACGCAACCAGTTTTTCCAGCTTTTTAGGCCCGATACCCGGGACATCCAGGAGTTGCTCCACCGAGGTAAAACGGCCTAACTGGCTCCGATGCGCCACAATCCGCTCCGCCATTTTGGGCCCGATACCCGGTAACAACTGCAACTGCTGCAATGAAGCCGTATTAATGTTGACCTTCCCCTGGAAGGCTTTCTTCGGCGGCTTTGCCTGGCTTCGATTGGAGGAAGATGCAACCTGACGGATAACGCGAGGCTTCTCTGTTTTGGCGTCCGCCTCCACCAGCATCATGTTATACCCGACGTCCGGTTGGGACTTCACCAGAATCGGCGGGGCGCTTTCGTACTCGCGAAGGGTTGCCGGGTGCGGCGTAATCACCATGTGTTTCGGCACGCTTGGCCAGAGCAGATAGGCCACGTTTGCCAGCAAGGCAAACAACACCATAAACCACAACGCCTCGGACCAGCGATTTTTGGCGTGATGCAAGAAGGAATGGTTCATAATAAGTAATATTGGCTTTAGCTAACTATACGGCGTGTTTCTCAACGGCCCATTTCCCGGCCAGTTGCTGGATATCCTCATCCGTGACAAATTTCTTCTCGTCCGCCAGCACTTTAAACGCTTCAAACAAGGCCGGCATAGACTCATCCGGAATAATCATCTCCAGCTCCTGCAACTTGGACTTGAGCGCGGCCTTCCCGGAACGTGGCCCCAGCGGCAAGCTGGATTTCTCCAGGCCCACCTGTTGCGGGTGCATAATCTCGTAGGTATCGCGACCCTTCAAAAACCCGTCCTGGTGGATGCCGGATTCGTGCGCAAAGGCGTTTCGGCCCACAATGGCTTTGTTCGGCTGAATGGGCATCCCGGTCAGTTCGGATACCAGCTGGCTGGTCCTGACAAACTCCTGGGTATTAATGTTGGTATAACACCCTTCAAAATACGCCGGGCGAACATGCATCGCCATCACGACTTCTTCCATGGCGGCATTGCCGGCGCGCTCGCCAATACCGTTAATGGTGCATTCCACCTGGCGCGCGCCGTTCAGCACGCCTGCCAGGCTGTTGGCGGTCGCCATCCCCAGGTCGTTGTGGCAATGGACCGAAATGATGGCCTTATCGATATTGGGCACATTGAGCTTGATGTTGCGGATTAAACGGCCAAACTCCTCCGGGATGGTATACCCCACCGTATCCGGGATGTTCACCGTGGTCGCGCCCGCATCAATCACCGCTTCCAACACTTTGTACAAAAAGAAGCGATCGCTGCGTCCGGCATCCTCTGCGGAAAATTCCACATCCGGACACTTGGAGGCTGCCAGCGCCACCATGTCCCGCGCCATCTGAAGGATTTCATCTCGGCTGCGTTTGAACTTGGTTTCGATATGGATGTCGCTGGTGGCAATAAACGTATGGATACGGGGACGCTTGGCGATCTTGACCGCATCCCAGGTCGCTTCGATATCCTGCGGCGTGGCACGACACAGCCCGGCGACCACCGGGCCTTCCACCTCGGCGGCAATCTGCTGCACCGATTGAAAATCTCCAGGGCTGCTAAAGGGAAACCCGGCCTCAATGATATCGACGTTGAGCTTGGCCAGTTGCTTGGCGATCTGGAGCTTTTCATGGTTTTTCAAGGCAGCGCCCGGCGACTGCTCACCATCGCGCAGCGTGGTATCGAAGATGTAAACCCTTTTGTCATCATTCATTGGCACTCTATCCGGCATAGTCTGGCGCTCCTTGTTTCCACCATACTCCACTATTTCATCTTAATGGGAATTGCATCGGCATTCAAGATTTCGCCTGTTAGGCCGATACCTTTATCCACGGGTGATTTGAGCCGAGGAAAACGATGTGAGTCAGAAAACACACATAACCTTGTTACTCATTCTGGCAGGATTATTATCCGGTGCGAACATCCATGCCCAAACACCGCCGGAAACCGGTTCATCTTCCGTAACAGTTCTTCTTTTCGAATCTGAACAGTGCGAGGAATGCCGGCCCGTATACGACAGCCTCCACCAGATTCAACAGCAGGTGACGCCCGGCAAATTGAACCTGGTGCGATATGTCGTGGAAAAGCCGGAATCCCGAGACGCTTTTATCCAGCACCAGGTAACCGCACTGCCGGAATACCTGGTTGTGGCCCCCAACCAGGAAATTCTGCTGAACCTGAAAGGGCGAATCGAGCCGGAAGTATTGATATGGCAAGTGAAGGAAAGCCTGGGCTTGAACCCATCCCTGGCCATCCCGGCCAATTTAAGGGCGATGACCTCTGGCGACAAGATAACCGCAGCCTACCGTCTCATCGTTTTCCGAGCGAATTATGATGCGAAAGAGCAATCCTTGATGGATGCCGCCATGGCCGGGTTGTCCGGCATCCCACCTGAAAAGGCAGAGCTGTTGAGCCTGGACGCAACCACCCCTTGGGTTTCCCAATGGGCCCGTGAACTGGGAATTTCAAGCTTCCCGGCCTATCTCGTGCTGTCTCCCAACGGTTCGGTTTACAACCAGGTGCTTAACCACGCCCAAAGCTGGCAGTTAGCGTTAGACTTGACCCAGCTCGCAGGTTGGCTTACTCCGGGAACTGAAACCATTCCGGTTGCCCTGCCACCAACGCTGACAACCGAAGGCGCCATTCATCCGGCGACCACGGCGCCATCACCGCAACCTGCTTCAGGCGAGCCGTCTCCCCCCGAATTACCGTTACCTGGGATTTAGGCAAACCGAACGACGCGGATAAAAAGGCAACCAGGGCTTGGTTGGCTTTTCCTTTTTCAGGCGCGGCATTAAGCTTCACCTTTAAGCACTCATCCGTTTCCGACATCGTCAGCCATTCGTTCCTGGCAGCATTAGGCGTTACTTTCAGCGGCAGTAACCAGGCTGTGTCCTTGCCTTTGCGGAGATAAACGGTCATTCAGGCCGCTAGTAGACAAACCCGTTTTTTCGCAGGTGACTCCAAGGTTGCAAATCCGGGTTCAGCATATCCCCTTCCTCCACGGTGGCCAGCACAATCGTATGATCACCGGCTTCCCATTTTTGGGTTATGCGGCAGCACAGGTAAGCCACCGTGTCCTTCAAAATCACGCCGTGATCGTCTTCCATAATATCCAGCCCTTCGAACTGATCGGGCTTGTATCGGCCAAAGCGTCCCATTAGGTTGGAGTTTCCATCGCTCAGGACGTTGATGACCACTTTGCCCACGCTCTCCAGCTTTGCCAGCATATCGCGGTCATTCTGGAAAGCAATCGTCACAACCGGCGGCTCAAACCCGGCCTGCATCACCCAGGAGGCCAGCATACCCTGCTTTTGCTCACCCGTACCCATGGTTACAATATACAACCCGCTGGAAATGCGTCCCAGGGCCCTTCCAATAGATTCTTTCGCGGTGGCGGTCGTCATGGTTCACGTCCCCTTATCAAACACAATATCACTACGGTCAAAAGTTTATCTTAAAGCGAGGGCTTGTAAAATAGGCCACCAAACTACTTCCCCACAAAAGGGCGTCAATTGTCATCCGCCAACTTTTGGCCCCATAATAAAACTTGCGAAATTTGTTGGCAAGGATGGATGAGATGGATAGAGCCGAACTGATTGATAAAGCCCCGGTGGTGGTTGCCCCTTTAAAGCGGCATGTGTTTGTTTGCACCGGGAAATCGTGTTCCTCCTTTGGCAGCGAAGCCGTATTGGAAACATTCTGGGGGGTGCTGGCACAGAAAGGCCTGCTTTATGGTAAGCGTGGCTCCTGGGAGGGCTCGGTAATAGTGACGACCTGTGGTTCCGTTGGGTTGTGCCAAGTGGGGCCTGCTGTCTTAATCTACCCCGATGGGGTTTGGTATTACGGCGTGCAACCGCAGGATGTGGAAGAAATTGCCGAGAAACACTTAATCGGCAACAAACCGGTTGAACGCCTGTTAGCCCGCCACCTGCCGGAAGATCAATTGTTACCGGCATTGCATTAAGTCCGATAAAACTAACCATATCGAGAATACCCGGTTGAACCCAAAAGCCCCATAATAAAAGCATCCGGAGACGGCTTGATAAATTGTATTTGGGCAATTTATACGAAACCCCTCCGGTTTTTTAGTGCCGAAATCCGCGCCTCAAACCGGTTATGCGTAAACCAAACGTACTCGGTTTGAGCGAACATACCTGGAACTGTTTGAGGAGACAATGCCGTGTACAAAATCACCCGTAAAATCGAAGTGAATGCCCCGGTTGAGGTTTGCTACCAAATCTGGACGAACTTTGAAGCCTTTCCCCGTTTTATGCATAAACTCATCAGCGTTACACCGGTGGCAGGCCAGGAAAATCTCTGGCACTGGGAGATGAAAGGGCCACTGAACAGCAAGAATGTGAGCTGGGATGCGGTTGTGGACATGATGATCCCCAATAAAATCATCTCCTGGCACAGCATTAACGGGCAAAACGTGGATACAAGCGGCTCAGTAAACTTCCAACCGCTAGGGCCCAACCAGACCAAGGTGGAAGTGAGTATGAGCTATGCAGCCCCAGGTGGCTTACTAGGCGAGTTTGTTGCAGAACTGGTTGAAAACCCCCGCGATATGCTGGAAGAAGACCTGGAAAACTTCAAGCGCTTTGCGGAGTCCCGCGAGTCGGCATTGGTTGAGCCGAGTGGCCTGGGAACTATCCACGAAAGAAAAGAGATTTAAGGCATTAAGCAAACGTATTGAAGGTTCGCTTGATATCGTCCGCAATCATCTTGCGCAATTCCCCCAACTGACCGGACAATGCACCGGATTCGGCAGAAAGGCTGGCGGCCCCGGCAGATAAACCGGACTGCATGGGCATGGCGGCGTAATAATTGCTGTACGCGTTGAAGGATGAAATTTGCATATTCCCATCTTCCCGATACCAAAACACTTATCAGTTTATCAAAGGAAACCGGGAAAAGGATTCCTGCTTTTGAAAATCTTAATTATGATGGGAAAAGTTTTATTCTCCAAAAGTACAACACCCTGACTTTAACGTAAGAGACAGGGTTTGGACATAAAGGACTGTTAACCGGCGCTTTAAGTTTCTGGCCTGTTAACCGATAACCTCCACGGAAACATTTTAGGGACAAGAAAGGATGACACGTGGAAACAGCAATCGAAAAGAAATGGGCTGGGGAAATGGAGCAACTGGCTGCATCGCCCGGGATTTGGGTTTTAAAAAACTTTCTCAGCTTCTCGGAGTGCGATCATTTGATTCAGCTGGCGGAGGAAAAACTTCAACCTTCCACCGTGGTCGACCCTGAAACCGGGGAATACATCCAGGTCAAGGAACGCTCCAGCTCGTTGACCTTCCTTACCCTTCGCCATGACCCGATTGTGACCGGCATTGAAGAACGGATTGCCGGACTCACCCGTCTGCCGGTGGAAAACGGCGAAGCGATCCAGATATTGCGCTACCGCATTGGGGAAGAATATAAACCCCACTTCGATTATTTTGACCCTGAACACCCCGGCGGCCGCAAGGCGCTGGAAAAAGGCGGCCAACGCGTCGCAACCGTCCTGATGTATTTATCGGAGGTTGAAGAGGGCGGCGAAACCACCTTCCCAACCGTGGGCATCGATGTGAAACCCGAGCGCGGCAATGGCGTCCTGTTTTACAGCGTTTACTCCAACGCCCAGCCCAACCCGGATTCGCTCCATGGCTCCATCCCTGTCATTCGCGGCGAAAAATGGGTGTCCACCAAGTGGCTCCGGCAACGGGAATATATTTAAACGCACCGATCTCATGCCACTCTAGGGAATAGCCTGTCAATTTCGGGTTCGGATTCGTTTTACTTCAATCATGATTCCAGCCTTGATCTTGCCCTCCTATAAACGACTCCGCCCGATGAATGCCATGCAGGGCCAGTATGCTGGCGCTGCGGCAATCGCCCCTTTTAAGCACGATCAAGTTTGTTTTTCAGGCAGGCAACAACGTTTCCCGAAAGACCATTTAACAAATGCCGCCAGAACCCAGGTGTGGGAATTCGTTAACCTGCCCCAGGCCAGGCGAGCCAGCCAATCCCTTTCCAGCGGGGCTGTCGGGGATGCTTATCTGCTTGTAGCAGACAGGCAAAAGTTGGTGGTTAAAATTGCGAAGAAAAAGCAGGACACAGGGATGCAACTGGAAGCCGATATGCTTGAACGCTTACCGGCCACCATGCAGCCAACCGGACAGAGATTGCTGGCTTATGGCCGAAATAAAGCCGGTTATGAGTTTACGGTAACCAGCCTCGTCCAGGGAAAGGCCAATCAACTCCCGACGGAAAGGCAGTTACGCTCGATTTTTCTGGATAATCTCCTGCCCCTTGATTTGGCCGGGATCAAGCATAATGATATCGGCGCAGGTAATCTCTTGATGGATACCGAGGAGGATACGGCCCACCTCATTGATTATGGCTATGCGCAGCCGTTTGATCCACTTACTGAACAGGATGCATGTTTTCCTACCGAGGTGATGTTTCCAAGTAATTTATGGTCCTTTGAAACCACCGGGCTGTCCGATTATCTGGTTCAGGTTGCCACTGAACAACCGGATAAGGCAAAGGCGTTTTTTAAAACCTATTTAAAAGCGAAATCCGAGTACCACCGCCAGCGGGCAATACAGCTTGAGGAAACTTTAAAAGCGCGTGGATTGAACCATTTACCCACATTTCAAGAGCGGATTCGATATGAAAAAGTGATGGCCGAAGCGTTAAAAAATCCAGAGGATGTTCTTTATTGGGAGGCGGAACGGATTCAATTAATGCACAACTTTGGCATGGCGCACAAAGATATGTTTTTTAGTAAGCCGACCAACGCCATCGAAAATTGGACAAAAACCATGGCACAGGCTGAAAAATACCGCAATTTGATGGAAGATGCTTCAACGTATTGTCGGGCGCTGCCCCGTACGTTGCAGGATTACGTCGCCGTGCAAAGAGAATATGCTGCCTATTACGAGCGAACGTTTAATAGCTGGGGCGGTGGAACCATCGATTGGATAAATCGGATTATCCAATCAACGATACCACCAACAGATGCCAAAGAATTGGAAATGTACCGCAATTATCAGAGCAACCCGGCAAGCCAACGCACCATCGGGGCCATTTACCCGGATGCAATGGATCTGGTTGACATCCTCTCCGATTAGAGAGAGCTAGTTAATCTTTTGTGGAACCCTGGTTTTTCAGGTTGCGCAGTTCATCCGGCGATTTTACGCGCTTGACCTGAATCGAAATCTGCGGCTGGAAGATAATTTTAAAGGCAACCCCAATGGCGGCGGTTAAAATAATGGCCTGCCAAAACTCAATCAAGGGGCCGTTAAAGGCTTCGCCCACAATGGCGTTCCACGCAACCCAGGTAAAGCTGATGGGCAGGGTCACCACCGCAGAAACCAGCAAAATGCTGACAATGGAGAATAACAGGAAGCCCCAAAACCCTTTTACTTCAAACGTCTTCATCAACCACTCCTTCTTTCCGGAATAATTTTCCCGCTATAGGCGTTCATTGCTTTCATCTTAGCACCAAACATTTTACTTTTCACTTCGGTACACGCAAAGTTTTGGTCAAACACTGTCTGAAAGAAGAATTCAATTTTTGAGGCAAGCCGCTATACTACAATTGGAGGTTAAGCCAAACATGAGGGAGGAACTTCCTTGCAGTGTGTGTCCGCTGGCTGATGCGATATGCAATTGACCATTGAAGTTCTGGTTATCGTTGTCCTGGTTATCGGCAATGGCTTGTTCTCGATGGCGGAACTTGCCGTGATGTCTTCCCGGCGCTCCAGGCTGGAACATTGGCACGAGGAGGGAAACAAGCAAGCCGGCGTTGCCCTGGCTATTCTGGATAAACCAACGCCCTTCCTGGCCACCATCCAAATTGGCATTACCCTGATCGGTATCCTTGCGGGCGCCTATGGCGGCGCGACATTATCGAACCGGCTTGCCGCGCAACTGGGCAGCATCCCTGGCTTGGCGCCTTATAGTGATATTGCCGGCTTCATCATTACGGTTTCCATCATTACTTATCTATCCCTGATTATCGGCGAGCTTGTCCCAAAGCGCCTGGCTCTGAGCGACCCTGAACGCATTGCGGTCTTTGCCGCCGGGCCGATGAACCTGCTCACCCGTGTCGTATCGCCTTTTGTAACCTTAATGAGCCATTCCACCGATTTCATCCTGAAGATCGCCAATGTTAAAACATCGGAAGAACCGCAGATTACGGAAGAGGAGATTCAGATTCTCATCCGCCAGGGCGCCCAGTCCGGCACGGTGGAAGCCTCGGAACAAGAAATGCTGGAGCGCATCTTTCGCCTGGGAGATCGCACCGTCAGCTCCGTGATGACGCCACGAACCAAAATCATCTGGCTCAACCTGGAACACGATCCGGCGACCAACCTGAAGGTTATCCAGGAATCCGCGCATACGCGTTTTCCCGTTTGCAAATCCGGCCTGGATTCGGTCATCGGCATTATCCAGGACAAGGACTTGCTGAACTGCGTCATCTCCAGCAAAGGGCTGAACCTGCAAAACTGCCTCAAAAAACCGCTCTACGTGCCTGAGAATATGTCTGTGCTGGGTGTGCTGGAAATGTTTAAGCAGAGCGGGAACAACATCGCGCTCGTGAGCGACGAATATGGCGTCCTTCAAGGGTTGGTAACGTTGCACGATGTGCTGGAGGAAATTGTTGGCGACATCCAGACGATTGATAATGATGGCAGCGCAAAAGCCGTGCAGCGAGAAGACGGCTCCTGGCTGGTGGATGGCATGATGCCGATTGAGGACTTTATGGAAATTACAGGTATGGATGAAATGCCGGAAGACGAGGAAGGGGACTACCAAACCCTGGCCGGGTTCATTCTGGCGCGCCTGGAGCGGATTCCCATGACCGCGGATCACTTTGAGTGGGAAGGCTACCAGTTTGAAGTGGTGGATATGGACGGCAACCGGATCGACAAGGTGCTGGTTCAACTGCCCAGACGGGCTTCCGAAGAGGCTAGCGACCCAGTTGTGACAGAAAATCAGCTTCGCTGAGGATGGGAATGTTCAGCTTCATCGCCTTGTCGTACTTGGAGCCGGGATTTTCGCCCAACAACAGGAAATCGGTTTTTTTGCTGACGGAGCCGGTGATTTTACCGCCAACACGGCGTATATGAGACTCCGCCTCGTCACGGGTCAGGGTCGGTAAGGTGCCCGTCATCACGAAAGACTTGCCAAAGAAGGGATGTTCCGGATTGGCTTCGGCAAATGCTTCCTGGGCACTGGCGGATTCCACTTTAACCCCGAGTTGCTCCAGCTCGTGAATCAAGTTCTGGTTTTCCACTTCCGCAAAAAACCCGACGATACTATCTGCCACCTTGGTGCCAATCCCTTCGATATCTGTCAGCTCCTCCACCGTGGCATTGGAGAGGCGGTGAATGGAATGGAAACGCTGCGCCAGCAGTATCGCTGTCTCCTTGCCCACGTGCGGAATCCCCATGGCGTTGATTAAGGCATAAAGGGGCCGCTCCTTGCTGCCCTGGATGGATTGATACGCGTTATCGGCGGATTTCTGCCCCATCCGCTCCAGCTCCATAAAATCGTCTACCGTCAGGCGGTAAAAGTCCGCAGGGGAGTCCACCAGCTTGGCTTCCACCAGTTGGTTTACCAGTGCAGGCCCCAGGTGATCGATATCCATGCCCTGCTTGCTGACCCAGTGTTCCAGGCGGTTACGGCGTTGGGCCCCGCAACCCGAGACATTGGAACAGCGCAGCGCCACTTCCCCTTCAACTTTAACCGTTTGGGATCCGCACACCGGGCAACACGCCGGTGGGGTTTCCGGCTGGGCACTGGCCGGGCGTTTTTCAAAATTAACTTCCAGCACCTCGGGAATGATTTCCGCGGCTTTCTGCACGCGCACCGTATCCCCAACGCGCACATCCTTGCGTAACAGCTCATCGTAATTATGCAGACTGGCTCGCTGCACCGTAGTTCCCGCCAGTTGAACGGGCTGCATAATCGCAATGGGCGTAATCACGCCGGTTCGGCCAACACTCTGCTCAATCTCCAGCACCACCGTTTCCTTGATTTCAGCCGGATACTTGTAAGCCACCGCCCACCGCGGGCTTTTGGCCGTATATCCCAAGGTTTCCTGCAATGCCAGCGAATCCACCTTCACCACGGCCCCATCCGTAGTGAAGCCCTGTTGAGTTCGATGAAGCCCCCAATATTCAATAAACTCCCATACTTCCTTAAGAGAAGGGCAACGCTTGCGGGCCGGATTAACTTTAAATCCTAAGCGATTCAAGTAATCCAGCATTTCCCAGTGTGTTGTCACATCTGGATGATTACCATTTTCAATAACAATTCCTGAATAAGCATAAGCCTCTATCTTTCTAGAGTCAGTAATTTTTGGATCTAAATTTCTTAAAGAACCTACACATGCATTTCTAGGATTAGCAAATTCTGCTTCACCACATAACTTACGTTCTTCATTCAATTTGTAAAACTGCTCAATAGGCATTACAGCTTCGAGACGAATCTCTATTTTCTTTGGCACTGGAACAGATAAATCAACTCTTGGAATTTTTAAAGGTATACTATCCACTGTTCTCAAATTTTGGGTAATATCTTCTCCTCGAATTCCATCTCCACGTGTAGCACCCTGCACTAAGCAACCGTCTTCATAAATAAGTGAAATCGCAAGACCATCTAGTTTTAATTCTGCAACATAAGCTAACTCATTATATCTATATTGTGGAATTCCTCTTCTTATCCTATCTTCCCATGCTTGAAGTTCATTGTATGTAAAAACATTCTCTAAACTATAAAGCTTATTAATATGTGTAATTCGATTAAATTCTTTTAGTGGGTTAGCACCTACTCTTTGAGTAGGGCTAGTATCTGTAACTAACTCTGGATATTGTTTTTCAAGGTCAACTAATTTTCTATAAAGAATGTCATATTGCTCATCAGTAATTTCAGGTTTAGCAAGCACATGATACATGTAATCATGGTAGTCTATTTGTTTCCGAAGCCACTCAATTTGAGCTTCTATAGCAGTTTTTTCTTTAATTGTCATCATAATATTAGTATAGCAACTCATTTAGAATGATTGAAGCGTATAATCAGGTAATAGCAACAACGCTTTACACTTCATAAAGATATTTAGCATTCACCCCGAACTGTTTCGATTAACTCTAACTGCAAATAGACAACCACTTAATGCTTTGGGAAAGAGGATTGTTTATTGGTTTTCCTTATGGAATAATACCGAGCATATTATGGACAGGTGTCCGAGTGGTCTATGGTGCAGTCCTGGAAAGACTGTGTGGTGATGAGCCACCGCGAGTTCGAATCTCGCCCTGTCCGCCATTCTTGCTCAACTAGCCTTGTTTGTCTCTCAATATTACTGAGAGCTGTAAACCGTTTTTTCAAAGCATCTGAAGAAGATTATCCTCAAATTAATCTGATTATTACGTAACCCAGGTTAATACCTAGGCAAAATTAACAGCGGCATCATCGCTAAAGGCAAAGTTTTCCAGTACCCAGCAGATCTACTCCTCGTAAAGGAACTAAATCTCAATTTAATGCCTGTATCAATCTTCGTAAAAATCGATCAACTGTTCGTATACATAATCTTTTATTGCAGGCGCTTTTAGCATGTCTTTGATTCTTTTCAGCGCAAGTCTGATATTCTCTCTATTTGTGCCAAAATCAACAGCAACTTCTGCGCCTGTTTTAACATCACCATCATCCAGGCCATACCTGAAGCGAAAGATTGCAATATCACGCTCCAGGCTTTTTCCCCGGTACGGAATTTCACCCAGTAAAACGAGTTCCTCCAACCGAAGGAGAACTTTGTTGATCTGTTCCTTCAAAATCGTGTGCATTGCCGGATTATCCGTTGTTGCCTGAGAATCAAGCAGATCGGCAAGCGTGCCCTCCTCTTCCTCGCCAATGGGTGTATCCATCGAGACAGTATCCTGACTTTGCTGAAGCGCAGTGCGAATCCGCGCAACATGCTCATCCATCAACTTTGCTCTAATCGCATCCACTTCTCCAGTATTGAGTTCCCTCTTAACCGTTTGACGATACCTTGAAACCAGCGCTTCCAATGCCTCAGGATCGGGCTGTAAACCCATTTCATAAGCAATTTCCAGTTCAGTAGGCTCTTGTTCCATTCGATTTAACAAGCGCCTTTTCGCATCTAAAATCGGTTTTAAAGTTGCCTGGAAAGATTCAGGCAGACGGATACTGCGCACCAAATCGGGATATTGGCGCTTTATGGTACTCCATATCCACCAGGTGGCATAAGTAGAAAAACGATTGCCCTTCTCGTATTTAAACTTATCAACTGCTTTTACAAGGCCAATATTGCCTTCCTGCACTAAGTCCAGCACAATTCCCTGGTTAAGAGAACCGTTACGGGTTGCAGCCTTTCGCGCAATGCTGAAAACAAGCCTCAGGTTCGCCAGAATCATATGCTCTCGTGCAGCCTCACCCGCCATAACGGCCCGCTCAAGCTGTGCCCTTTCCGTAAGGGATGAATAAAGCTGCTTTTCAATACTAGCTTTCGCCTTACCACCTGCCTGTATTTGTTTCGCCAGGTCAATTTCCTGTTCTGCCGTAAGCAAAGGTACTGCGCCCATCTCCTTCAAATACATCTCAAATGCGCTGGGTAGGGGCTCATTTAAATCAACTGCCTCAAACTCATCCAGAACCAGTTCCTCATCAGGGGAAGCAGACTCTGGAGCTGCTGTTTGCGCCAGTTGAGCATCCTGGACAGGCTGAGGCTCGGGCATCGGCTTTTCTACTTCAACCAGTTGTATAGGTAAATTGCTAATACCCAGTTTATTCAAGGCAACTATTTCAATCAAAAATAGCTCATGCTCAGATTTTCCCTGCTTAAAGGCCAACTGCCTCAATGGCGCAATTGGTGGTGAGGCAGGACGGATAAAACGCGCTTCAATCAATGCCCTTTGCTCGGCACTTAAGGTAGCGCCTTGCTGCTGGTAAGCCGCACGAATCTCCTTAAGTTGCTGCGGAGTGATGTATTGCTGCAATGCCGCTTTTAAATCTGTAAGCTCGTCGGGTTGTAAAAATAAAAATACCCCTTTAGTCGCAATATATCGCTTAACGCGCTCCAACGCATCTTTACAACCTAACTTTTGTATGGCCTGATTGAAGTAATAACGGGTTATGCCATCCTGCATCCCCAATTGTTCAGCAACCTGTTCAAATTTTTGCAGTTTTCCGGCACCAATGCGTGTGCGTAAAACCTGTAACTCATTGTTATTCAGTACAAGCTGCTTTTCACTCAAGGCCTGAGCCAATTGCATGAAAAATCGCCTGGCATCCTCTCGCGCCGATTGAAAGGGAGAATGATACGATTCCTCCGCTGCCGCCTTTACGGGTCGTGGCCTTGGGTAAATCAGTATCTTCTTGACACCTAAAACCTTTAACGCCTCCGTCTCAAGTATGGAGCCGTAATTTTCAACAAACCCAAGGTTTCTGGAAATATCCTTTAGGGAAGGCTCATAACCCTCCTGCGAGGCAATAAACCGTTGATGCACAACTTGTGCCTGGCGATAGGAAAGCCTGTCCGCACGGGCGGCAAAAGCCTTTCTGACCGCTTGCGTGTAAGTCGTGTAACCATCCAATACTTCCTCTAATAATGCGCGGGTTGGTGGCGAAAACAGCTCTTTTACTGGCCTATACGACAAGTCGTTAGACACGCTTTTCGCGATGCCATCAATACCGAGTTTTTTAAATGTCCGCGCTTGGGTTTCCTGTACATTATCCACTTTCAGCCCAAGCTGCTCGGCAACCTCGGCTAACTTTAAAATACGGGCGGGATCAGAAGTAAAGCGAGTCCGCAGGATCTCAAGTTCTGTTTTATAAAGCTCACCTTGCCTTTCCTTTAAGCCATTAATTAATCCTGCAAAAAACTGGTCAATTGGACGACTGGACTGAGATAGGACTTCTAAGTGATGGGGCGGATCCGCTTGAGCGGACTTAAGCGGTAAAGTACCGAGTTCGTCTTTTTTCTTGGGCTTTGGCGCAGGCTGCCTGGGAGAGGGCGTAAGCACCCTGTCTTCACGGGATTGCCACCAGACTGCTTCAGCATATTGGCCCAGTACAATAACATCCTGTTCGGTGCTGATATTAAACTTTCCTTGCAAACGCTGAAAAAGTTGCCAGGGAGACAGTTTAGGATATCCGGCAACGCCGTTTGCATGGCCGATAATATCGGCTAGAAGCCGTGAAAAAGGATCTCTTTCGGCTCCCAGAAAGAACCGGCAGGCCTGCTCTTTCTGAAAGGCTTGTAAGGGTGGTATATTGGCAACAACGGCAGTTGTGCCAAAGCGTGGTAAAGGTGGCCTGCCTACATTTGCACTAGCGCCTTTTATAAACCGATCGGCTTTAGGCGCCATGCCGGCAAGCAGCGGCGGTTTATTTGATTCAACTCGACCGGGCAACCATTGTTTTAAAAGGCTGGTTGGCCCTCGGAGAGATTCGGTGTTAATACCAGTCATCCGACAACCTAACTATATCTTTTCGCCTTAATTCAGCAAGTATCGACTCTATATAATAAACAGCTAAAAGGCAGAATGAGCGAAGCTCAATCCAAAGTGATAATTTTCTTTACAATTCTGAGTTCAAATTAACTCTTAATAACGAAGATTTTAAACCGTCCTTAATGCGGGGGCGGCCTCTACGAAGCGGCGGGTGAGCAGGTGGGGACGGGTTATGGCCGAGCCGATGACGACGGAGAAGGCGCCTAGGTCGAATGCGCGGCTGACCTGTCCCGGTTCCCAAATGCGGCCTTCCAGGATAATGGGGACGGACAGGGTATTCGTCAGGATCGCCAGCAGTTCGAAATCCGGCTGTTGATCTTTGGCCTTGTCCAAGGTTTCCGCCGTATAGCCGGAAAGCGTTGTCCCGATGACATCGAACCCAAGACGGGCGGCATTATCGGCATCGGCCTGGGTTGCTATGTCGGCCATCAGCAACACATCGGGGAAGCGTTCCCGCAGGCAGACCACGATCTCTTCCAGCGGCTCGCCGTTGGGCCGGGGACGCAGGGTGGCATCCATCGCCACGATATCCGCGCCGGCCTGGCAGAGCGATTCCGCCGCCCACAGGCTGGGCGTGATATAGACATGGTTCTCCGGGTCGGGGTGGGGATGGTTGGGCTTGGTAATCCCAATCACCGGGATGTCCGGCAGGTATTCCTTCACGGTTCGGATGTTTTCCGGGTTGGCCAGGCGAAGCCCTTTTGCGCCACCGGCCACCACCGTTTGGGAGAGGGCCAGGATGCACTCCGGCTTGCTGAGCGGCTCGCCATGCTCGGCCTGCACGGAAACAATGACGTTGTGGCGTAACGGGTTCAGGATATGTTCTTTTGTCATCGGCCTCTGCCCTCTTCCTGCATATCACCATCCAGGCAATCCAGCCTGCATTTTCATCTACCATTGTATAGCGTTGCCCGCCTTCACTCAACCGGAAACGCGCAAAAGCGGTCCTGATCAGACATGTGAGTCATTTCTTAATCCATGGGTTCACCTCCTTATTTTTTTGTGTTAGAAGACTAGATTAGAATCAGCTTTTTTTATCCTGTCATCGGAGAATGTGAATTTCAAAACCCGAGCCGGTTTCCAAAAGCGCTCTGGACTGACGGGATACCTCCAAAAGTTGGCGCTTGCTATCGGACAGAACGTTACCCTTTTTTAAAAAGATGGTTCATAATGTCTCTAACGCACAAGCAAGCGTTAAGTTCTATCTGTTTGCGACGTTGAAGTGACTGGGACCGGAGTTTACCAAAAGAAGAGGCTTATGTTAAATCGGCTTGGGGATACGCGTACCTATACTGATGTTGCTATGCCGATAGCCGGGCTGGCTGTCTCCAGCTTTGCATTCCCTCCTTTCCCTGTTTCATCCGCCCTTCTGGAGGGCTGGCATGTCCACTAACCGGATGACTTTCCAGGATGCAGCGACAGCGGTTAAGAACACGCTGGACATTCTTGACGTTGTTGGGCGCTACGTGGCCCTTCGGCGCGCCGGTCGGAATTATACGGGGCTTTGTCCTTTTCACCAGGAGAAGACCCCGTCTTTTTATGTAAACCCGGAAAAGCAGATGTACAAGTGCTTCGGCTGCGGGGAGGGCGGGGATACCCTGAGCTTCCTGATGAAGCAGGAGCATAAGACGTTTGGGGAGCTGATCAGCGACCTTGCCGAGGAGCGTGGCATCGACATCATCCGGGACGGGAACCAGCAGAACCGCACCAGCGAGAACGAGCTGTTCTACAACCTGCACAGCCTGGCCCGCAGCTTTTACGAAACCCAGTTGCAGGCCAGTGAGCGCGTAACCACTTACCTGGCCGAGCGCCAGATCCCCTCGGAGTGGCGGGTGCATTTTGGCCTTGGCTATGCACCGGCGGGCTGGGAAAACCTGGCAAAGCACCTGAAGATGCAGGTTGCCGACGTGAACGCCATGCCGCAGTTGCTGGAGAAAGCCGGGCTGGCCAACCTTCGGAGCGACGGGGTTGGCTTGTACGACCGGTTCCGCGACCGGCTGATGATCCCCATCCAGGATGAGCGTGGCCGGGTCATCGCCTTTGGCGCCCGCAGCCTGTCGCCGGAGGACGTGCCCAAATACCTCAACTCCCCGGAAACGTCCATCTATATCAAGAGTCGCATCCTTTACGCGTTTAACCACGCCCGAGAAGCCATCCGCGCCAGCAAGTACGCCATCCTGATGGAAGGGTATTTCGACGTAATTTCGGCGCATATGGCCGGCGTCAACCAGGCTGTGGGCGTTTGCGGCACCTCGCTGACCGAGGGCCACCTGAAGTTGCTGCAACGGGCCGGGGCCGAAACCGTGTACCTCTGCTTTGATTCCGACGAGGCCGGGCAAACGGCGGCGCTGCGCGCCGTGGAGCTGGTGGAG
Source organism: uncultured cyanobacterium (assembly GCA_937922745.1). Lineage (GTDB taxonomy): Bacteria > Cyanobacteriota > Vampirovibrionia > Vampirovibrionales > JAGQHJ01 > CALAJO01. Next base: position 2,899 of record CALAJO010000092.1, on the reverse strand, counting down.
AACCAACTGTTGGAGCTGGGGCTGAATACCCGTGTCATCGCCCTGCCGGAAGGCAAGGATCCGGACGACTTCTTCAAGCAGAACGGACAGGCGGCGTTTATGGCCTGCCTGGAGCAGGCAGAAGACTTCCTCTCCTTTAAGTTCAACCGAACGTTGGCGACCATTAAGCACCTGAGCCTGCCGGAAGGCCGGATTGAGGCCGTGCAGAAACTGGCCCCGATGCTGGCCGCCATCCAGCAACCCGTCATTCGGCACGAGTATGTGAAACTCCTCTCCGAACGGCTGGGGCTGGCAGAAGAGACGCTGATCCTTGAAGTTAAACGACTGGCGCATAAAAACGATTCCTATCAAAATAAAAAAAGTTATGAAACGGGCGCAATTTTTCAAAACCACGAACGTTATAAGGGAAGAACAAAAAGAAGTAAGATGCCGTTTCGGCAAAAGCCTGAGGATTTGAGCCTTTTTCGCAGGAACCTGTCCGAGAAAATCCCGCTCGAAGAAAAGGAACATCATCTCTTAAGTTACCTCTTTATTAACGAGGATGGTTATCAGCTCGTGATGAATACCCTGTCCCAACTTGACCTGCAATCGGAGAAGGCGCGCCGCCTGACTCAGGCAATCCAGCAATTGGATGGTCAGTGGGAGACCATGGAGATGTTGATTAACCGATTGACCGATAGCTTTCGCGGTTTAAACGAGGACGATATGGTACAGTTTCTGGCCCATCGCGTAATTGACACCGAGAAGATCCAGGAGAGCTACCAGGCAAGCGGCAAGGGCGAAAAGGCATACGCCTCTCGGGACAAGTTAAACCGCGATATCGAGGATGTGTTGAGTACGATTGAAACCACGCGCAAGCGGGTTTCCCTGGAGAGTTTGGCAAAGGATGGGAGGAAGCTGGAGCAGCAGGAAGATGACGAATCGGCCTTACAGGTTCAGTTGAAACTACGGGAGCAGTTACTGGCCCGGCGACAAAAGAAATCCGCCTCTCAAGGCAACCCGATTTTAAACCCAATAGAAGAAGAACAAGGAGTGTAGAGCGAACCGATGACAAAACGTTCACGAACTTCAAAAGACGAGACCATCCTCGATATCGAGAAGTCTCCGGGACGCGGCAGAAGCGGCGTGGATGAGCTGCTGGCCGCCGAGGAAACCGATGCGGAGGATATCGGCAGCCTCTTTGGCGGGGCCGGTGGTGGCCTTTCGCTGCTGGAGCAGCAGGAAGACGACTTTGGCGAAGACGAGGAGATGGAAGTATCCTCCTCCAGCCTGGCCCTGGATGACCCGGTCCGGATGTACCTTCGTGAGATCGGCCGCATTCGCCTGCTGACGGCCGAAGAGGAAATCGAGCTGGCCCGCAAGATCGTCAAGGGTGGCACGGAAGGGGCCAACGCCAAGCGCAAGCTGGTTCAGGCCAACCTTCGCCTGGTTGTCAGTATCGCCAAGAAGTATGTTGGACGCGGCATGCTCTTCCTCGACCTGATCCAGGAAGGCAACCTCGGCTTGATTCGCGCGGCGGAGAAATTTGACCACGAGCGCGGTTACAAGTTCTCCACCTACGCCACCTGGTGGATTCGCCAGGCCATTACCCGCGCCATTGCCGATCAGGCCCGCACCATCCGCATCCCGGTGCATATGGTGGAAACCATCAACAAGCTGAAGAAGATTACCCGCAAGCTGGCCCAGGAGAAGAGCCGCAAGCCTTCCGAGGAAGAACTGGCGCACGCTATGGGCATCAGCGTGCCGAAGCTGCGCGAAATCATCAAGGTGGCCCAGGAACCGCTTTCCCTGGAAACCCCCATCGGCAAGGAAGAAGATTCCCGCTTGGGCGATTTCATCGAGGATCGCGAGGCGGAAGCCCCAGCAACCACCGTTGCCCACGAGCTGCTTCGGGAAGACCTGACTGAGGTGCTTTCCAGCCTGAGCCCCCGTGAGCGCGATGTCCTCCGGTTGCGTTTCGGCCTGGATGATGGCCGCCAGCGCACCCTGGAAGAAGTGGGTCAACTGTTCGGCGTTACCCGCGAGCGGATTCGCCAGATTGAAGCCAAGGCCCTGCGCAAGCTGCGCCACCCGAACCGCAGTCGTCGGCTCAAAGAGTATATTGAGTAGTCTCACGACGGACAGATTCGTTAGGAGAACCCTGCGCCCGGCCTTGCCGATTGCGGGGTTTTTCCTTTTCTACCCGCTGACGGGACAGAGGGGTTGGCTGCTTGGTGTGCTTTCAAAATCCTGTTCACAAAACGAACCCATTTCAGGCGGATCTTCCAATATAGCCTGGGTTTCCGACGGGTTTTGCGGGGCCGTTTCAGCGGTGTTTTGGGCTTGCGCCTGTTCAGCCGCTTCGCGCAGTTGCATGGCACGCTGGTAAACCGCTTGCTGGTGGGCCTGCCATGCGGCCAGTTGCTCCTGCTGGCGCAGGTAGGCTTCGATTTTTTCCCGCTGGGCCTGGAGCCGGTCGAGTTCCTTCTTGGCGCGCCACATGGCGTCTTCCACATGTTTTTCTGCGCGGGTTAATTTATGGGTGCAGTTCACCCGGCTGGTCACATCGGTCAGTTGCAGGTCAATCTGGGCCGCATAAACGGCCATTTGCTCCAGTCGCCACAGTTTGGCAATATAGCGCTTGGCAAAGTACAGTTCTTCTTCCCCTTGGGGATCCAGATCCCTCAGCATCGGTTCGGCAAAGGCGTCAAAGTCGCTTTGGCTTTCCCCTTTCACCAGGGTTTCCTCGCTGTAGGCCCCCAGTTTCAGGGCGTTTTTGGAGGACACCGCCAGCCCCTGTTGGCTGGTAGGGCCGGTGCTGTGCTGGGCGTTCTTTTTGTTGGCCTTGTTACGCTTGTTGTTCTTTTTATGTGCCATCCCGGGCCTCTCTTTCTCCCACCGTCTACGGGTGAGGGCTTCT
>CALAJO010000091.1 GCA_937922745.1 uncultured cyanobacterium | reverse complement strand
AGTCCTTGGGATGCCGCATTCCGAATACGCTGGTATCCAACCATCCGGAGACCCTGATGTCGTTTTTCGAGCAGCATGGGCGCGATGTATTGTGTAAACCTTTGTTTTCCGGGTTTTTACCGTACCGGTTGCAGCAATTGGAACTCCATCCGGAAGCGTTGCAACGATTAAAGCAAATGCCCGTGCAGTTTCAGGAATATATCTCCGGTGAAGATATCCGCGTCCATGTGGTGGGCGACCAGCTTTTTCCAACAGCCATTTTAACGGAAACCAGCATGTACAAGACCGATCCGGACATGCGATTTGAAGTGATAACCCTTCCCGATGAAATTGCCCAGCTTTGTTTGGATGTTGCCCGTCAGCTGGGCCTTTTGCTTGCCGGGATCGACTTACGGCGCACCCTTGAGGGGGAGTATATTTTTTTTGAAGCCAATCCCAGCCCGCAATTCATGATATTTGAGCAAAGAGCGAACATTTCCATTAGCGATGCATTGATTGATCTATTAATGCTGAGGGATTAGATGGAAAATGTTACATTTACTTAAGAAACTGTTCATATTTGGCAATTCCTGTATCTGTTAATTGTTTATTAAAATATAAGAATTAATTATCGGTTTGCGAAAGGATGACCCATGTCGTCGTATTTCCTCAATTATGCCACTTCGCTAAATTCGTATTCTCCGGGTACCGTTCAAACCAAGAAGTTTCCCAGCGATAACGAAACCGGTATTCGGCCGGGCGTTGGCATTGTTGAGACGAAAAAATATCCCAGCGATGATGAAACCGGCCAGCGTCCGCCAATATGGTGTGACCCCGGGCAAGCCGTTACGTTAAAATTCCCTAGCGATGATGAATCCGGCATCCGTCCTCCTTCAGGCGGACATGATCCAGGGCAATTCGTCACCTTGAAATATCCCAGCGATGATGAAACGGGCATTCGCCCACCTATTGGGATAGTTGAGACTAAAAAGTTTCCCAGCGATGACGAAACTGGTATCCGACCGCCGGGTGGTGGCTTTGTTACTGAAAAATTCCCCAGTGATAATGAAACGGGCATTCGCCCGCCAGGCGGTGGTTTTACGACCACTAAATTTCCCAGTGATAATGAAACGGGCATTCGCCCGCCAGGCGGTGGTTTTACGACCACTAAATTCCCCAGTGATAATGAGACGGGTTTTCCGCCCCCCAACTTTAATGGCGGAAATTTCCAGAATATGTTGATGTCCATTTTGTTCAAGTTATTCTCTCAAATGATGTCTGGAAACGGTTTCCAGCAACGCTAGAGTTGAATCCCTTCTTACGGAGTTAGCTATAACTGATACTGTGTTGTGATGTGTTCATAATTTTACGCTATCCGCAATGCTGTAATGGCCTGCCGTCCTTGGCAGCAGTCTCTGCTTCATTGCTTCATATTTATCCCCTTGGGATTGTGAGTAACCATTGTTTGTCATTCGGCAGATCAACTCTCCCCTAATCCGTTACACGTTATTTCCTGTAATTACTCACATTTCCATCCGGACCCCGTCGATCCTTAGGATATTGAGAGTTTTTAAGGAAGGCACTTCGACGGGGTTTCCGGGGGGATTTGCCCTGGTTAAATTAAAGGGTTCCTATTCATTCACATCGTTGAAGAAAAAAGGAGTTCAGCAGAAAAAATTTTTCTCACCTATTTTCCTGTTATAGGAGAAGATGCAGTTTGACATGACGAAAACCCCCACTCCGATACCGTTACCTTGATGAAAGAAAGATCTTCTCCCAAACCTGCCAAAGAAAATTGATTTCTGAAGCATCTGATACTTACTCCGTATTGATGTGTCCTGTTGTCAGAAGTTAATCCCACGGCAGGTTTTTCCTTTTTTAGCCCAATATTCCCCCATAGCGCCAACTATCGTGGTGAAGGTTCACGGCGGTTTATGTTATAGGGTGCATCAAAGGCAATACAATGCTTGCCTCGCGGGTGTGTCCATTTATACTCCTCCCGAGCTTGGTGATCCGCCTCTTGGCGAGGCTGGGTGTTGGTGGCAAAAACGGCACACAGTCGGTACCGGTTGGCCTGCGGCATATACGTAAACTGTTTTCTGCTTACCGGGTCGGTCAGGATGGATGGCGCCAAATAGAGCGTTTCTTCCCTCGTTAGTTCATCCAGGTTTTCAGGCAAGCGCCTGTGCTGCACGGCAAATTGTTCAATTGCTTGGCTGAGGGATTGCAATCGGTTGACGCGCTCCAAGTCCTGGTTTTTAAGACGCTGGCTCTGCGGGCCGCCTGTAATCCCAATGCCGCCCGCAATCGCGACAATACACACGATGCATGCAATCCACCAGAGCAGGCGCGGCAAGGGACAGCCTGGCTTTGGACAATCAACCGTCATACCAACCGCTCCCGCACCAATGCATCGTCCTTTTTCACTTCGTAAAGGTAAAATATAAATATAATAAGAGAAATGCCCAGGACAACCAGCGCTTTTGCCAGAAAACGCAGGGTCATCTCGCCGCTTAACAGTTGCGTCAGCACTGCGATTAAGTCGCCAATGGCCGTAATGGCTGAAATGACCAGAATTAAATAAATCATTAGCTTGCGAATCAGCGATTCCCGCTTCTGGGGGCTTCGCTCCACATCCCGCCCGATGTGGACGGCCAGCCAGGTATAAAGGGGGAAGGCAATTAAAATTTCAGCAATGGCCAGGTTAATCGACCAGTCATTCTGGCGATCTCTCATGGCCAGGGTTGGGTCAACCAGAAGGTGGTTAATCTGCGCAAACAGCAGGCTGCCGGTTGCAAATGCCGTAATACCCAATGTAACAAGCGAGAGCAGGTATAAAAACAGATCCTGGGCAATCTGGTGAGATTGCATCCGGGGTGCCGGGATGACGAGCCCTTGCGCGCTAATACCCGCATACTGCATCAGGATTTTATCTACCACTTTTCCCGACCAGCCGGAAGCAACCAGCGTGTCTCGTATCACATCTTTCTCAACGCCACGCTCCAGCGAGCGCTCGATGAAGGTTTGCAGTTCCTTGGACATCAATTGCCAGTTCAATTGTTATTGTCTCAATCATAACACCTTGCCCAAGACAAGGTTGATTTGACAAGCATGCCGGAACCCTTGCAACACACGCAATGCCCGCAACAAAACAAATAGCTTTTTGAAGGACAAAATCCAGCTCTGTATGGAGCTGGATTTTTTAGGGAAACAGAAAACTGTATTGGCGTTTTAAGCTGTAGAAACCTCGGTGGATTCGCCGCCGCCTTCGGCTTCGCCATCCAGGCCGGCAAGCGTGCGTGCGGTTTGCTTATCCTGTTTCTCCCGGTCTTCCCGGGCTTTTTTGGCTGCCGGCGTCTCCTGAGAAGACTCGACGAAGCTTTTAACTATGGTCTTAAACTTGTTACCGGCGTTGCGCACTGCAATGCCTCGGGCATACAAGGCGGCCTTCACATCCTGCGGCAATGGCACAGTCGGGTCAACTGCGGCGCTCAACAATTCCTTGGAGGTCGCACCCCTGGTCTGTGCTTTTACCATATCGTAAGTGCCGTTATCCTTTGCTTCTGAAATAATAGGGCTGATGAGGATATCACCAACGTCCTTGATTTTTTCTTTTTGCGCCACTTGCAGCACCTGCACCTGCTGATCCAGCGGGAGCATGGCGAATTGGTCGTAGGCACCGTTCTGGGCTTTAAACAGTGTTGAAAAATCCTTTGACGTAAAGCCGGTCGTATCCAGTCGACCTTCTACAGTCAACTTTGGATCGTTGAGCGGGCTTAACGCACTAACTTGAGGTGTAACTGCGATTTTACCAATCGACATGGAAAAACCCTTATACTTCTCTCTAATCGATATAAAAATAAAAACAACCGTTATGGTAGGATTGCCTAAGTGATATCAATTCTTAAGGATTTGTTACATCAAAGCCAGTTGCGTCTGAAAAAGCGTACTCCCAATGGCGGGTGGAGGTGCAGATGCATTCTGAAGCTCTGGCGCAGTCCATATCGGGATATCCTGTGGGATAAAATGCCGAAGCATCGGAATAAGGGTACTCACGCACAATTCGGCTTCCTCAGGTTCTTCGGGGTAGAAGTTAGCCACAATCCCTGCAATCGGGATGCCGCGACGCTGAAGCGCTTCGACAGACAGCAGCGTATGGTTAATTGTTCCCAAACGGGAACGGGCCACTAAAACCACCGGTATGTTGAGAGACTGAATCAAATCAATCATTAACAGCGTAGGAGAGACAGGCACTGCCAAGCCACCTGCCCCTTCCACCAAAAGCACGTCAGCCTTTGCCGCCAGTTCATCAACATCTTGCAAAATTTGCCCCGTCTGGATGGTTTGTTCAGGATCCGCCACTGCGGGTGTAACCGGAGGCTCAAAGCAATAGCGGCAAGCCACCTGAACCTGGTTGCCCAGGACGGATTGGATAAAATGGGCGTCCTCCGGTGGTTCGCCTTTTGGCGTGCCGGTTTGAACAGGCTTATAATAAACCACTCTCAAGCCGGATTCGATTGCCTGGCGGGCAAGCGCCGCGCTTATCCAGGTTTTGCCAACACCGGTATCCGTGCCGGTGATAAACAGTTTCAAGGTAATGGGCCCTTATACGGAGGCCATTGCCCGGGTTTCAACCGGCCCGCGCGGAATCAGATCCGCGGAGGTGAGAACCCCGTAATGCGCCTTGCAATAATTGCGATAGCCGGTACGCAGGAAGCCGAGCGCCGGGCCACAAACATTATCCACCATGGTCGATGCGTCATCCAACGTCATAACGTGCTTGGCCTCAACGCCGGCAGCCGTTCTTCCGAAAATGGTTACTTGGGTGCTTACCGGCTTTTTGGCGTTGCGGGTATCCACAATTCCGCCCACCGTTACTTGCTCTTTTCGGCAAATGCCCGCCAGCTCCAGGATAATGTCATCGGCATGTTCCATATTCACCAGCTCTATAATGCCGTTGCGCTGCTCCAGTTCGGCTTCAATCTCAGCATCGCTCATGGCCGCCACACGCTCGGCATCAAAACCGGGCAAGTGAATAAAGTCCTCACGCACGGTGGCGCGATAGGCGCTCCAGTGGGCAATGCCCACACCAAAGCGAATGTCCACGCCGGTGACTTCCACAAACGATTGGGCCGCCACGGCAGCGACAGTGCTTAAGAAGCCAGGGGTTGCGCCGGCGCCGGTGATATACAGGATTTGCCTGGACTGTAGAAGCTCATCCAGTTCCAATACCCGCTCAACGGCGCTGGTGCGTTTCAGCGCATCCACCATTACGCCGCGAAAAGGGGTTTCCGTCGCAATCATCCGGATGACATCGGGGATAAACGTGACCGGCAAGTTGGGAAGCGCGACGAATACGACGTCAATCTCATCGGCATGGGTTTGAAAGAGATCCTTGATGGGTTGAAGCGAAGGAATGCCGTCTTGGTGATCTTTGACGTGTTTCAGGTTTTGGACGGCCTCGTAGGAAAGCCCGGCAGGATCGAACAAATAAGCATCCCGGTCGACTATGGCAACGGTTTTAAAATCCGGGGAAAGGCCAACCCGCTGCACCATTCCTTTACCCAGGCCGCCTGCACCTAAAATCGCGATTCTTAATGGTTTTGCCATTTTCAGCACTCCTCTTAGTCCTGCCGTTGCTACCGTTTAGAATAGCCCCTTTGGGGCTTCCACTTCGACGTATTGGCAATGGTATCCAAAAGGTGGCGGGGAATCAACGCGCAGAGAAAAGTCGTAACGGGCCTTGTTCAAACGCGCACGAAAGGGCGATCGCCAGGGCGTCGGCCGCATCATCGGGTTGCGGTATCTCGTTCAGGCCTAAAAGGTCTTTAATCATGTGCTGAATTTCTTTTTTATCCGCCTTGCCTGAACCCGTCACGTTCTGCTTCACCTGCATCGGGGTGTATTCCCAATACTGAACGCCAGCGGAGTAAAGCACCAGCAGGATAATGCCGCGGGCCTGGCAAACGGGCACCATCGTGGTGGCGTTCCGAAAAAAGAAAATTTTCTCGACGGCGGCAACATCCGGCTTAAATTCATCCACCAGCGCAGTCAGTGTCTCGTAAATCCCTTGCAGGCGCTTGGGCTCCGGATCGTGCTTGGAGGTTGTAATTACACCCCAGTCGCTGGCATGATAGCGTTGCTGGGCATCCTGTTCGATAAGCCCAAACCCAATCCGTTCCAAACCGGGGTCAATGCCGAGAATTCTCATGATATCCATTAAACCGTGTGATTTGAAAAAGGGCAATTCCATCGCCGTTTTAAGCGGCCTGATGCTGGGTTTGGCTGCACCGGGCTTTGGTTTGTGGCCATTGGCTTGGATTGGCCTGATACCCGCATTATGGGCGCTTTTACAATGCCAAAGCGCCAAGCAGGCTTTTGGGCAAGGGCTTTTGTGGGGTAGTGTCTATTTCGGTGTCCTCTTTTCCTGGTTCTTTGGGCTCCACCCCATCACCTGGATTGGCTTTTCGGAGGGCGCTAGCCTGGCGATAACGATCGCAGGCTGGGTTGTGATGTGGCTCACTCAGGGCATCATTATTGGGCTGGTTTGGGGAAGCCTTTATGTCCTTAAGTCCTACACAAAATTCTGGCTGTTTTTATTTTTAGCCCCAGTGCTATGGATAGCCCTTTACTGGTTCATCAACCTCAACCCGATCGGGCTACCCTGGGGATTTCTGACGTATTCGCAAGCGCCTGTTGATTGGGTTCGCCAGGCAGCCTTCCCACTGCGCTTTTGGGGCGTGGAATACTTTATCTTTTTTACCAATGTCGCGTTTTTTTACCTGCTCGCTTTTAAATCCAAGCGGTTCCTAATTGGCTTCGTTTGGTTATTTTTTGCATTGGCGTTTTGGCTGTCTGGCTCAATGGGGTCTCCTTCGCTACCCAAATCCCCACTAAGGGACCTAAACCCGGTTATTATCCAGGGCAATATTCCGCTGGATGTGGAGCGGCGGCTGATGACGCAGGCCGATAAAGAGCGCTATTACCAAAAACTCATCCAACAAGCCCTTCAGCAAATCCCGAAAACCCAATTGATCGTTCTGCCGGAAGGGATTGTCAGCCTCAAAGGACAGAATGCGCTAGTGCCCTTTAAAATGCCGGATACGATCGCTCTATTCACTGGTGGCACTTACCAGGATAAAGGCCTGAGTTACAACGGCGCGCTGCTCTATCAACCTGGCAAGCCGGTGCAAAAAATGGCCAAACGCTACCTGGTGCCGTTTGGGGAAACAACCCCCTTCATATCGGAAGATTGGCTCGTTCCGACGCTCAACCGTTTAGGGATTGCCTACTTCCGCGGGTTCTCACGGGCACCGATGGATCAGCCCTTGTTTCAGTTGGGCAGCGCGCGCATCGGGACGTTTGTTTGCTTCGAGGCCCTTTACCCCAACATCAACCAGGTTTACCGCACAAAAGGCGTGGATATGCTGGTGACATTCAGCAACCTGGGCTGGTACCAAGGCAACGACCTATTGAAAAAACAGTTTTTGGCCATCAATCAATTCCGCGCCGCAGAAGCCGGTGTGCCCCTGATCCTTGCCACCAATACCGGCATCTCCGCCTTCATCTCGGAGCGAGGAAACATATTATCGCAGGCACAATCTGACGTGATGCAATGGCTGGTTGTATGTAACCGAAACCAAACTTGCAAAGCTCATGAGAAATTGCCAGGCAATTTGACCGATTGATGGATTTAGTTTTGCCGTTATGAATAAGTGTAGGTAAACGTAATGAAAGTTCCCCATTTTAATCCTAAATTTAGCAGCCTCCATCTTGTGACAGACATCAATTACCGTATGGTAAACGATCAACCGAGAATTATATTGGATCCGAATTCAGATTCAGACATTTTACTCACCCGCTTTGATAAGGAAGGCAAGTTTCTGTCTAACATCCGGATTGGCCATTTATCCTCAACCGGTGTGGAAAAATTAATCGAATTGGCACACTTCTTCCAACACCATTTACAACAAGGCATTTCCCGCTTTAATAACGCCTCTTCTCAGTCCCCTCAGTCTTCATTCGATCCACGCCAAACACTGGCTTTTCTGCTAAACGATGTCAATATCCGCAAAAACCTGGTTGAAGCTGTTGATGGTACACCGGCAAGCAGAACTAGAACAGATGCTTTACGATATTTGAATCAGATCGAGTTGGCTGACGCATCGGACATGTCGGGAACAACATTATCTCCTCGCTATACCGATTTACATTTGCATCAAGGCAACGAAGTACCAGGAATAAACCAGTTTAATTTTGCTTGGGGGCCAAAAGCGATTGCTATCGACTTGGTTTCATAACGGCAATGTCGAATTACTATTCGTCCTTTATCTCTGAGCGGGGTGCAATCATAAACCAGGCTAAATCAAACAAATTGCAATGGCTATTTTCTAACGAACCCCGGATTGTAATTCCTACAAGCATTATAAAAAAACAACTTTACTAAACAGTATCATTTTTGCCACAATACATGAATTATTATTTTTAATGTTAAGGAAGTGTACATGCTTACTAATAAAATATTATCCCCTCGCTTTCGCTCGATTCACTTTATAGCCAACGAACAAGGTACCCCCCCAAACTATGTGCCCTGGATTATAACTCACAAGTTTGGCACTCCTGTAGAACCTATAGAAGAAGTGGCCAAACCAAAGAACGAACCTCGCATTATAATTGAAGATGATGGACAAAACAGAGTTGTCTACACAGAAATTGATGATATCAATGGGGAAATCCAAACCGTAGAAATAGGTTCATTTGTCCTTTCTCCCGAACGGGCTCAATTTATTGAGAAATTGGTTGAAGATGGCCAGCACAGTGAAAGAAACAACACCCTTCTGAGCCAGCTTAGTAGGGATGAAGGCATTGTCGGCGATATACCCCCCAGTAAAACACGAGAAATAAAACAGATGATTGTTGATATGCTCGGCAGTATCTCCTTGAACCAATTTTCTAAACCTTCTGAATTAATCGTCAGGGGAATTAGCTAGAACTCATCCGGTAATTTTCTGATAAGATGCTGTG
>CALAJO010000090.1 GCA_937922745.1 uncultured cyanobacterium | reverse complement strand
GTCGAACGGACGTTTGCCTGGATGGGAAAATTTAGAAAATTGGAAATCCGCTATGAACGATATGCCAAGTTCTATGAAGCCTTTTGGCAACTCGCTTCTGCCGTTCTGATTCTGAAGAGAATTACCGGATGAGTTCTAATTGAGACCATCCTACATAAAACAGAATACAGATTGAAATTGCGTGTTTTGCAAAAGTTATACCCTTTAGATAAACAGCGATATCGGCAACGGCTACATGCGCCACGATTATGTCTTGGAGAAAGATTTATATGTTGCTCTCTGAATGAAAGAGAACCAAAGTTTGTTTTAGGGCTAAAATGAAGCCTCTTTATCAATTAAAGAAGAGGCTTTCAATCAATTTATTTAATCCTTAAAAAGCACCCGTTGGGCGAAAGGCTACTTCATAATAACCTTTCACTGATCCGCCCATAACACCAATATCGGCATCTCTAAAATAGGAGTCTTCAATAGCAGACTTTGCTTTGCGTTTATCATTCTCTGGCAAGTCTGAATCATCTATCGTTTGTAAAAATAAATCCTGATATTGTCTTTCGCCACCAACTCTATGTTTATTAATATTATCTGAGAAGTAAGGCCCTGAAGACTGGCGTGTCAAGGCATCAGCTGCTGTACTCGGTTTTGTCTCACCCTTATCGCCAACGCGAACACCCTCAAAAGTGTCACTTATGTTGAATTGGACTCCAGCATCAAATGTTGTTCCGCCCAGCCTGGGGACAAGTGTGACACCACTAAAACGAGTTAAACCCGGATTAAATCCAACGCGATTGAACATGTAATCATCCTTTATGCCAAATTTATACTGGATTCAAGATGAAACACCGCTCAAAAATAAAAAATGCCTTTTTTAGTAAGTGGATTTTGCATTTCTTAACCTTAATCTGATGAAAGCAATTTTCACTCTTTAGGAACTTATTGCTTTAAATGAGATAACGATATGCATAGGGAAACAAAATTATGGAAGGTATCCGATTTCAGGCAGTTCGCAAGTGGGAGCCGGGGATGCGGTTGAGGCGCCATACTATCGAAGCCCTGGATCCGCCATTCAGGCAGATGCTCGTACAAGCTGCCGTTGCGGAAGACAAGGGAATAAAACCCGAAGAGGTCAAACTCACACGGGTGGTCGATGAGGCGAATCTGGCGGGTTGGCACCCAGATGCCTGGGATTCGATGGCGTCCCCTATTTTGCATGTGTATGAGTATCAGTTGGAAGGGAGCCCCCATCGTTCCGATGCAGCTGCCTTTCAATTAGGTGGTGATATATACATTACAACAGGCGAGGAGCATCAGCAGCTCAACCGGGTTTTAGCACCCCATCTGGAAAAACCGGAAGGGTTTGAGGCTATTTTAAAAGTTTTGCACGAACGCCGAGATATTACGGTTGAACTGGGACGCTTTATTATGCCCTTTTGGGACGCCATTAAACCGTTTGCTTTTGTGCCGGATATGGAGCCGCTTAAGCCGGCCATCCGACAAATGCTCGCAGAAGAAAAGCAGGCAGCTAAACCGGTTGAGCCTACAAGACCCAAAACCCGGTTTATCCGAATTGATAGGGATAAGAGAGACGAAAAGTAGTTATCCGAAAAATGGCATGCCGAGGAGCAAGGGGCCTAAACCTAAATGGGAAGGCTTAGGGCCAACGTTGATGTTGACGGCGGAGCCGTTGGCAAAGCCGAGCAAATCGTTGATAAAGAAGCTGCTGGCCGCCGGGATAAAATAAAAGCGCGGATCGCCGAAGGACGGGAACCCGAAGCCGCCGGGCAGGGCCGGGGTGCCGAAGCTGCGGCCAGAGAAGCCACCAGGGGTGTTGGTAACCCCTAAGGAAGTATAAATGGGATAGCCGCCCTGTGCAAAGGGAGAGCCCTGGGCAAACGGCCCAAATCCGAACGATCCTGGAAAGAGAATACTCATGGCGCGAAACTTCTCCTAAAATTCGTGGCAGGCTGATTGCCTGTTCGCAAAACATCGAAAAGAGAGCTATGTAGGTATAAAAAAACAAATTTTGTGATTTTTGGCACTTTGTTACAAAGTGTAAACCCTCCGATGCCCTTTTTCTTAAGGAAGGATTAATGTTTCATTCGTTTGAATCTTCGTCCCCTTGGGCATAGTGTCACCATGGGCGCTGGGAAATGTTCCGCAGGTACAAAAGAAATAGAGGAGGTTTGCTTTCAAATCCAAGTACTGCACTCACTGACATGACTGCATTTTAAGCCGGATATTCAGGCTATATCAGGCATTCCGCAAAATTGGCTTCGAACGTCCATTTTTTAAAAAGAGATCCGATTGCGCTTATGGTCCGGGTAAAATGGGTTCGTTCGTTCAAAAATGGAGCCTGATTTAGTTGCAAATGACGTCGCCACGAAAATCCGCCGTACTGGTTACAGGGGCCTCCACCGGGATTGGGGCGGCCTGTGCCCTCACGCTGGCCGACATGGGCTGGCATGTTTATGCCGGTGTTCGCAAGCCGGAGGATGGGCAAGCGCTGCAAAGCCGGTCGAATGGCCAGATCCGTCCGGTGATACTGGATGTGACCCAAGCCGACACCATCCGGGAGGCCATGGCGATTCTTCGGCAGGAGGCGAAAGATACCCCGCTCAGGGGGCTGGTCAACAATGCTGGGGTGGCTATCGGCGGGCCGCTGGAGTATCTCGACCTGGACGAACTGCGACGGCAGTTTGAGATCAACGTGGTTGGGCAGGTCGCCGTAACCCAGGCGTTCCTGCCGCTGTTGCGCCAAGGCCGGGGGCGCATCGTCAATATGAGTTCCATCGCCGGGCGCGGATCGCTGCCGTTTGGCGGGCCCTACTCCGCTTCCAAATATGCGCTGGAATCCCTGAGCGATGCGTTACGGATGGAGCTGGCGCCATGGGGACTCCAGGTCTCCCTGATTGAGCCGGGCAGCGTCAAGACTCCCATCTGGCAGAAGTCCTTGGTTTTAGCGGATCAGCTGGTTGCCACCCTGTCCGAGGAGGCGAAGACCCGCTACAGCCGGAACTTTGATAGTGTCAAGGCCGCCCTGCGTCGTTCCGCAGAAACCGGCGTCGATACGGATGAGGTGGTGAGGGCCGTGGTGCATGCGCTTACGGCCAAAACACCCAAAACCCGCTATGTCATCGGCCGCGACGCCAAAATCAGGCTTCTGCTGAAAAACCTGCCGGATCGGGTGCAGGACTGGCTAATCCTGAAGCGCTTTGCATTGCGGTATTAGCGCGAAGCCATCCCCGAATCCGCTCCCCTTCCTGACTGGGTATCAGGCGTAAGACCGCGGATGGCTTGTCGGCTCGGTTTGCCCAGGCTTGGGCGCACAGCACATCCATAATCACCAGGCTGGCGTGGCCAACGGCCCGCGTAATCTCCTCTGGCCCCTCATCGGCCAAGACGCATCGCACCAGGAGGTCGTGGCCTCGCAGGCTGCTGATCATCGATTCGGCCATGTGCAGTATGGTTTGGCTTTGGGAGAGGACGGTCACAAACGCGCCTTCCGGCAGCGCGTTTATGGGCCCAACCCCTTCCTGGCCGGTGCCCACGTCAATCAGCAAAACGGTCCTGTCCACGCCATCCAGGCATCCCATCAACCGGCGATGATGGTAGCGGCTCACCAGGAAGGCGGTTGCCTCATCGTTCGGGGCATTGGGCAGCTCATCAAAGGTCACGGCTTCAACGGGGCAGCCCAGCACCTCGGTCAGTTCCGCCTGAAACAGTGGCAGGATATCGGCATGCTGATCGACAAACACGAAGCGGGTATGCCGGCAGGCTCTTGCCGCGTTCGCTTCCGCAAGCGCCGCCTGGATGGCTTCCCAGGTGTGGCCTTGCTGGTAAGCCAGCCCCAGGAAGTATCGGGCCAGTTGTTGCAGGCCTTGCGGCATATCGTGGGAAATGGCTTTTTCCCTGGCGAATCGGCTAACATAGGCCCCGCTGCCACGGCGCATCTCCACCATGCCCAGTTCGGCCAGCTCCTGGTAAACGGCCAGGCAGGTATTGTAATGGATATCCAGCCGTTGGGAAAGGCCCCTCACGCTGGGCAGCTTGCTCCCTTCCGCCAGGGTGCCGGACGCGATCTGCAAGGCAATCTGCGTCATCAGCTGCTGGTGGATCGAAACCGCCGTCCCTTTTTGAATCGAAATCTTCATCCCCTCCATTATCCCTCATTTCCAGAAACAGAGGCTCATTCCCCCAAAAATCAAACCAGGGAGGCAAAGCCTCCCCCCCCGCGGGATAGCTGAATCGGGTCCGTGCGAAAAAACCTGCATTCCCGTCGAGCCAGCCCGATTCAGCGTAAGGGCGGCAGCCCTTGCATGTTGCCCGTCCGGCATGAGGACCTAGATGTCGACGTCGCGCATCATGTCTTTGAGGGTGTTGATGGTGAGGTCCATGTTGACGATGTCTTTGACGGACTGGCGCAGGAACTTGTTGATATCGGGCATGATTTGCAGGGCGAGGTCGATTTTGGGGTTGGAGCCGGGCTCGTAGGCGCCCACGTCGATGAGGTCCTTGGCATCCTTGTAGACGGCCAGCAGTTCACGCATTTTGCCTGCCGCCCGGATATGCTCGGGGTCGCAGATTTCGGTGAACAGACGGCTGACGCTGCCCAGGATGTCGATGGCGGGGAAGTGGTTCTGCGCCGCAACCTTCCGGGAGAGGAAGATGTGGCCGTCGATAATCCCGCGGACGGTGTCAACCACGGGGTCGTTGATGTCGTCGCCTTCAACGAGGACGGTATAGAGAGCGGTGATAGAGCCCTTGTCCGTGACGCCGGTTCGCTCCAGCACCTTTTGCAGCCAGGAGAAAATGGAGGGCGGGTAGCCCTTCATGGTGGGCGGTTCTCCGATGGACAAGCCCACTTCGCGGCCGGACATGGCGCAACGGGTCACGGTATCGGTCATCATAAACACTTTTTTGCCCTGGTCGCGAAAGTACTCTGCAATGGCCGTGGCGCTGAGCAGGGTTTTCATCCGCAGCAGGGGCGGCTGATCGCCGGTTGCGCAGACGAGTACGGAGCGCTTCATGCCCTCCTCGCCGAGGGCATGCTCCATAAACTCCTTGACCTCGCGGCCACGCTCTCCGATGAGGGCGACGACGTTCACGTCGGCTTCGGAGTTACGGGCAATCATCCCCATCATGGTCGATTTCCCGACGCCGCTACCGGCGAAAAGCCCCATCCGCTGGCCGGCGCCCATCGTCAGCAGGGAGTCCACGGCGCGGACGCCGGTGGAAAACTTGTTCTTGATGATCGGCCGATCCAGCGGATCCGGCGGCGGGCCGTCTGCGTTAATCCAAGTGGCTTTGGAGTAGTCAATCGGCAGGCCGTCCATCGGCTCCCCAAGGGGGTTAATCAGCCGTCCTAATAGGAAGTCGCCGACAGGGAAGTTTATCGGGTTGCCTGTGGTGGTGACCCAACTGCCCTGGGCAATGCCGGTGCCGTCATACAGCAGCAGCATCTGGGCCACGTCACCCTTAAAGGCCACCACTTCGGCTGCCTTGGGCTCACCGTTCTTGGTTTCGATAAAGCAGAGATCCCCGATTTTGAGCTGGGGCAGGTAGGCTTCCACGGTCAGCCCCATCAGCTTGGAGACACGGCCTTTGTAGCGGCACAGGTCCTCGGAGTACAGGACTTCGCGAATGCGGTCGCGGGTGGATTCCAGGCGATCCTGGGGAATCAGGTTTTGCTGGGGATGTTCGGTAACCATGGCCAAGGAATCCTCCGATGTGGGGCGATACTTTCATTGTAAGCAATATTGCGCCTTTTACCTTGTTTTAGCATGCGTTTCATCCAAATGCCGTAGGCTTAAGGAAAACGCAAGAAATGACGCCAGGAAGTTCAGTTTCCCAAAAACTATCGGTGGTTTAAGCATTCCGAGCGGCGGGGTTGAAGGCGGCCTGCAGGGTATCGTACAGTTGCTCCGCGGTTTTGCCGTGGGTTTGGGTGGCTTTGGCAATGTCCTCCAGGCTGGCCTGGCGAATGTCCTGGACGGACTGAAAGCTTTCCAGCAGGCGCTGTTTACGCACCTTGCCAATGCCCGGCACGTCATCCAGAAAAGATCGGGTTTGGGCCTTGGCGCGAAGGTTACGGTTATACGTAATGGCAAAGCGATGCGCTTCATCCCGGATACGTTGCAGCAGGAACAGCGCAATGCTGTCGCGATCGAACAGGACGGGGCGCTGCGAGGCGGGCGTGTAAACCTCCTCGAACTTCTTGGCAAGGGAAATAATGGGCTGATCGGTAACGCCGATTTTCTCCAGCGCCCTCACAGCACTGCTTAGCTGGCCTTTTCCTCCGTCGATTATGACGAGATCCGGGTCGGGCCAGCCTTTTTCCTCCAGGTTGGTAAAGCGCCGGGACATCACCTCGTACATACTCTGGAAGTCATCCGGTTTGCCGTTTTCCACGGTCTGGATCTTAAACCGGCGGTATTCCTTCTTGTCCGGGATGCCATCGGTAAACACCACCATGGAGGCCACCGTGAAATTGCCCCCAGTGTGCGAAATATCGTAGCACTCGATGCGACGGGGTGCGTTGGGCAAGCCGAGGCGCTCCTGCAATAAAATCAAGGCCTGCGCCGGATCGTTCTTCAGGCGGGTTTCCTGGTAAATTTTGGCCCGATCCCGTGATTCTTCGGCATTCTTGATGGCCATGTCCAGGATATCCTTCTTGGGGCCGCTGCGCTGGGGAACGTTAACCGTTACCTTTCGGCCTTTGCTGGCGCTTACCCATTCCCCCAGCAGGTCCTGGTCTTCAATCGGCATCTGTAGGATGATTTCGTTCGGTAAATCCTCGCGATCTTCCGGCTCCTGGTAGTACTGGAGCAGGAAGGATTCGTAGGCCTCGGTTTGCTGGGCCTCCCCTTCCATCGGCATCTCGAAAAACTGCGTCTGGATGAGCTTACCCCGGCGAACTTTGAGCAGGGCAATATAAGCCACCCCATCGGATTCGCACATGCCCAGCACATCCTGGCTAATGGTTTCGTCATCGTACATTACGCGCTGACGCATCAGCACCTTTTGGATGGACTGGTAGCGATCGCGCAGCAGGGCGGCCTTCTCAAAGTCCATGTTCTCGCTGGCGAGGATCATCTCCTTTTGCAACTCGGCCAGCAGGTCTTCCGCGTGGCCGCGCAGGAACAACTCCATCTGCCGCACGATTTTCATGTATTCTTCCTGCGTAATCAACGCCTGGCAAGGCCCCAAGCAGCTCCCGATATGGTAGTTCATGCAGGGCCGATCCTTGAACAGCGGCGTTTTGCGTTGCCGCAGCGGGAAAATCTTCTTAACCAGCTGAAGCGTTTGATAAAGCGCGCCGGGCGAGGCATACGGCCCAAAATACTTGGTTTTGCCCCGCTTGGTTGGTTCACGCGTTATTTGCAGCCGGGGAAAAGGCTCGTCCGTCAGCATCAGCCAGGGATACTTCTTGTCGTCCCGCATCAGGATGTTATATTTGGGGCGCTGGGTCTTAATCAGGTTCGCTTCCAGAATCAGCGCCTCCAGATCGGACTTGGTGACGATGTAATCGATCTTTGCCACATGCTCCACCAGCGATTGGATGCGGGGCGAATGGTTGGCCCGCGCGTGGAAATAACTCGACACCCGGTTGTGCAGCGTCTTGGCCTTGCCGACATACAGCAGCGCCCCGGCTTCATCCCGGTACAGGTAAACACCCGGCTTGTACGGAACGGCCTTGAGTTGCTCGGCGATGGATAAGGAATGCGTCATGGGTTGCGAACCTGCTTCATCCGATATGGAACGGCTATTGCTATTATGCCCGATGATCCGGGTTTTTAAAAATGCCTCGTTCCGAGGAGCGTCATTAGAAAAATACGGGCTTAAAACTCGTAATTACCGGAGAAGAAGTTGACGACGCGTTGGTGCCAGCCTTCATTCTTCTCTAAAAAGATGGAAGCGCCTTTTTCCCGGCAGAGATCGCGTAAATCCTGGCGAGTTTCCTTCACCGTGGTGGCGAGTACGGCAATACTGCTATTATTGCCCGTTTCATCCGAGAGCCGCTTGATCTCACTCAGCACGAGCAAGCCTTCCCGCTCGGTCGGCACGAAAATGTCGATCAGGACCCCGGTGTATTTTCGTTTCTGGTACTCGGTAATCGCTTCGTTAATCCCGCGGACAATCGTTACCGTCGCGCCCAGCTTGATTAAGGACGCTTTGACCTGGTAGGTTACGATTCCCAACTCGCTTACGATAAGGATATTGGTGTCATCCAGGCGGAATGTCGGCTTCGGCGCAGATGTCGCAAAACCGCCGCCCTGGAGCATCGCTGCCATTTCTTCGAGCGACGCGCCCGCAAAATCCATCGCGATGGGCAACGGGCCATCGGACGCGATAGGGGGCGGGTTGCCAAAAACCGAGGGGACAGGCTGAGATGCCGGAGTAGCCCCCGGAAACGCGGATGGCGGGGCAAAAACACTAGGGGCCGATGGCGCAGCATTACCGGCAGGAGAAGGAAATGTCGACGCCGTGCTGATAAATTCCATCTGCGCAGGTGGAGAAGGAACAGCCGGTGTTGAAGGCGCGGTAAAGGCCGAATTGGGAACAACGGGCGCCGCGGCAACCTGCTTTCGGGCTATTTCCAACTGGCTCTGGATTTGCCGCACCGCAAACAGGACATCAATCGCCGAAATGCTCACAACCGGCCGCGGCATTCCAGCCAGCGAAAACAGTTGAAACAAAGCCTCCCGCATGGCGTCGTCTGTATCGATTTCGATTCTGTCCGTCATTCTCTTCTATCTGGCCAATTTAACATTCAAGATCAAGCATTGCGCTGGGAAAAACGCGTTTTCCCGATTGAGACCTTAACGAAAAGCGCAATCTCTATCTTACAGTATTCCAATCTGAATTATAATGGTTTTTATGATAGCAGACGGACAACCCCATCGCAGAATACAGGACATCATGTCCCCGAACCCGCTGCGGGTGCGGGAAGATACGGCCGTTCAGGAAGTCTTTAAGCTGTTTGCGCTGTATAACCTTAACTGCATTCCTGTCGTGGACGAGCATGATCGGCTTCAGGGATCCATCTCCGTAAGGGACTTGGAGAAATGCCGCCAGTTGTTCGATCTGCAAGAGTACCTTCAAATTATCCTCGCCGGAATGGAGCCGGATATCCGGGAGCAGGTGCAGGCCAGCTTTGCGCTGGATGAGCCAATCAACCTCCAGGCCCGGGAAGTCATGTCCGTGAGGACGCTGTTCGTGCCGCCGGATGAAAGCATCGAGATGGTCAGCTTCAAGATGATCGCAACCCGCAACCACCATGCCATTATTGTGGATGAGTCCGGACATGTCCTGGGCATCGCCAGCTCCTTCGACTTCTTGAAGCTGTTTAACCCGCAACCGGCTTCTTAGGCAATTTCAATCCCGGCCCGGTTTTTTCATAGCCATGTCATGATGAAAATAGGCTCTGCAAATATGAACATTCAATTTTATCCGGTGCGCCATCAAGCTGCTGTTAAAGCGCGTTTTGGAGAAAGCGCCAAAACCCCGCAATTATCCGCGCAAGCCCGTCAGTTCCTTCCCCGGCTTCTCCAACAACTACCTGCAATGTTTGCCTTGCCCATTACGTTTACCCCCCCTGGTTCGGAACCGGTGAGCGTTGTCTTGCACAAAAGGGAGTCGCCATCTGGCATCAGCGCCATTTCACTTTTCAGCGCAGGCAAATCGATACCTGGCCTCCATAATTCATCTTTCTCGGTGACAGTCAATTTTCAGGATGGCCAGGTTACAGACCAAAACCCTCTCACTGTATTGGCAGCCGCCCCAGAAGAAGATGCCCCCTATTATCGCCTTACCGAGCAAGTGATGGCTGCGATACAACAATCCGGCCTGCCGAACCTGGTTGATCCCGATCAGCTTCCCAACACGTCTGGCCGGGATGCGAAGTATCCTGCGATTGATGACTTTGCGCCCTTAAAGGCGCTGGTTGCCAAAGCCAGCCAGGCCTTACCGGGCCAAGAGGTTTCACATCTCGCTTTTAATCCGCCTTATCCCATCCGTGCTATCAAGACCGGCCAGAATAGCATGCTGATCAACCTAGGACGAGTCAACCCAATAACAGATGTTCTGCTGGCTGTGAAGGACAATCAAATCACTTCAGCCGCATTTTCGAGCTATGACATGCTGGCTTACCTGCCGGAATGCGCCTTCCGTCCGGTATCTCCAGATGAACTGCAACGGATGCTGAAAGACTTATAATCTTACTCTTCCCGGCCGCGGTTGAGCTGGATGATGTAGTACATCAGCTGCATCAGCGAGTACAGCGCCGTGGCGATATAAGTAAACGCCGCCGCCGTCAGCACTTTCTTCGCCAGCGGAATCTCCTGCGTGGACAGGTAACGCGTAGAATTCAATACGCCGACCGCCCGCATGCTCGCGTCAATCTCGACCGGGAGCGTGACAAAGTGGAAGGCCACGGCGAGCCCAAATAAAATGACGCCTATCCAGGCCAGCAGAAGTCCCATGTCCGGAGCCAGGACGCGCATTCCCATCAGCAGGATGCTGAAGAAGATAAGCAAGGGGCCAAACTGGCTCCCGATGTTAACGGCGGGAACCATGGCAGATCGCAGCACCACGGGGAAGAACCCACGGGCGTGCTGGATGGCATGGCCTACTTCGTGTGCGGCCACCGCAACGGCGGCAACGGATCGGCCGTGGTAGTTCTCCTCGGACAGACGAACCACCTTATGCACCGGGTCGTAATGGTCGGAAAGGATGCCGTGGGAGATATCCACATCCACATGAGTAATGCCGTTATAGGCCAGCAGGTCGCGGGCCAGCTCGGCCCCGGTGCGGCCATAAGAAGCTGGCACCTTGGAATACTTGTTAAACGTGCTTTTAACCCACCACTGCGGAATCAGGATGAGTGGCAAGCCGACAAGCATCAAGAGTATATAGAGCGGATCAAAGTAGAACATGGTTTATATCTCCACCTTTTCTGGCGAATGGAATAATGGCTGGGTATCGTGTTTTATCGCGCCGTTCGCCCAGTCCCGCGCGGCCATTTTGGGCTTGCCGGGCGGCTGCACGGATTCGATGAGAAGCGGCGAAGATCCGGTTTGCACGACAATACCCGCTTTAATTATAGCGATAATCTCACCCGGTTTTCCATTGTTCATAAATTCTTTAGAGTCCGCCCAGCGTTGGGGGGCCAGGCTTTTATGGATTTTAACGATCTGGTTCTCAATCATCGTTGCCGCGCCTGGCCAAGGCTGTTGCCCGCGGATTTTGTTGTGAATCAGCTCCGCCGACATGTGCCAGTCAATCATAGCGGCATCCTTGTCCAACTTGGGGGCGTGCGTAGCCTGGGACGCGTCCTGCTCTGTGGCTTTTAACCGGCCGGATGCGTATTCCTTCAATGTCCCGGGGAGGATGGAAGCCCCAAGCACAGCCAGGCGCGTCACCAGGTCGGCAGCCGTTTCATCCGGATCAATGTCGGTCTCTATCTTAAGCAGCATCGGGCCTTCATCCACACCCAGCGAGGTGAGCATAGTGGTCACGCCGGTTTTGGCATCCCCGTTAAGGATGGCCCATTGCACAGGGTTTGCGCCCCGATAATGCGGCAGTAAAGACGCATGCACATTCACCGTGCCGTGCTTGGGGATATCCAGGACTTCCTGCGGTAAAATCTGCCCGAACGCCGCTGTGACCAAAAAATCCGGCTGCTGTTGGCGCAGCCAGTCAATCATATCCGGCTCTTTTCGCAGCCGCACCGGCTGGCGCACATCCAGGCCATGGCTTTCGGCCAGCACTTTAACCGGGGGCGGCGTCAGTTTTTGCCCGCGTCCTGCCGGCCTGTCCGGTTGTGTCATCACGCCCAGCACCTGCATCCCATTATCTGCCAGCAGGGCTTGCAAGCTGGGGGCGGCAAAGGCCGGGGTTCCTAAAAATACAACACGCAATGTCATAACGGTATTGTAAACCAAACACCGTCTGCGCAAATCCGTTAGGTAGGAATTCCATTTTGCGAATAGTAGCAAACTTTGTAATTGAGCGTTTTAAATAGATTATTCGAACGTAAAGGTAAATGTAAAAGGAGGCATCTCATGAATTCCGTACAGTTAAATACTAACTTTAAAGCACAGCACTTGCAGTTTGCTTTTGCAGCCCGCGAAACCGTAGAACAGAAGAGAACCCGCTTTTTAAACAGCGTTGTTGAGTTGGTTTTCCATAAAAAAGGTGATTTGGATAGCATGCGGTTAAGCAATACGGCAAAGCTAACTTCCAATTTAGAAGTAACACCCCAACAAAAGAAGGTTGCGGCCTTGATTGTGGCTTTAGTCCATTTGCAATATGGGGATCTAGGTCTTAATGCAGCAGAGAAGGATGCCGTGGTCCGATCTCTGGAGGCCATGTTATCGGAAGCATCCGGCGTTGATATCCCAGCAACACGGGATCGGTTTATCTTGGACAAGGAAGGCGATAACTCATTAAAGCGCTTTCCTATGCACCCCTAAGCCTTTAGCTAGAAAATATCCGCGGCAAACAGGTCCTGGATGCCTTCAAACGTCAAGCCGCGATCGCTGAAGCGGATCATTTCGATGGCGCCGCGTCCCGCTCCGCTACCTTCCGGGGTGGCGCTGGTGTTGTCAAAATAATGGTGGATGCGGATCTCATCATCGTAAATGGTTTCAAGCTGCAGGGTATCCACCTTGCCGTCCGCGCCGGCGGAGCCGTCCGCCCGGAAGAGATCCAGTGCATTTAGGGAGTCCAGCCGGTTAAAGGTATATTGCCGCAGGTCCAGCAGGTCGGTCCCGGAGAGATCATAGATGACATCGTGATCATCTTCATCATCGCCGGTTATAAACGTGGGCTTATACCGATCGTTGCCGTTGCCGCCGTACAAGCGGTCATTCCCGTCCTGGCCGTCCAAATAATCGTGTCCGTCGTCACCATACAGCCGGTCTGCGCCGGTTCCGCCCCAAAGCGTGTCCAGCCCGGCGCCGCCATAAAGCACATCTATACCCGAGTCCCCTCGTAACGCGTCGTCTCCGAGTTCCCCGTGGAGCGTGTCATTGCCGTTGCCGCCGTAGAGAATATCGTTTGCATTGCCGCCGGCCAGCTTATCCGCGCCGCTGTAGCCATATATCGTGTCGCTTGCCGTGGTGCCTTTCAGTGTATTATCGCTGTTATTGCCCTTCACAACGGCCATTTTAATCCTTCCCTTCTTTTATCAATTCCAAGTTGCATCGCCTACTTCTATTTTACTCTCGTCGCAGACAGAAAAGCTTCATCTCTGATGAAGATTCAGGTGAAAAGCGGAATCGGACGATAACATATTTGTTCCTTATGGATGCGTGCTATACCATAGAAATAGCATCCCGATAAATGGAGTTTAAGCGGATGAAAGTATTGGTCACCGGGTCTCACGGGTTGGTTGGAAGCGCCCTGGTTCCCTTTTTGGCCAGCCATCATCATACCGTTTGCCGGTTGGTCCGGTCGGCTCCGGCTGCCGGAAGCACGGATCTGCCCTGGAACCCGGACAAGGGCGAGCTTTCCGCAGAATCCCTGGAGGGGTTTGACGCAGTGATTCACCTGGCGGGTGAAAGCATTGCCGGGGAGCGATGGACACCGGAGAAGAAGAGCCTGATTCGCAGCAGCCGGATTGCAAGCACGCAGTTGCTGACCAAAACGCTTGTGGATTTAAAGCAACCGCCCCAGGTTTTCATTTGCGCTTCTGCCATTGGGTATTACGGCAATTGCGGGGAAGCCTTGCTGACGGAAAAAAGCCCGTCCGGCCACGACTTTCTGGCGGAACTCTGCGCGGCCTGGGAGGCGGCAACCGAGAGAGCCTCACTTGCTGGCATCCGAGTAGTGAACGCGCGCTTTGGGCTCATCCTGAGCGAGCGTGGCGGCGCGCTGCAAAAGATGCTGCCCCCTTTCCGCATGGGTGCCGGCGGGGCGCTCGGCAGCGGCCAGCAATACATGAGCTGGGTCACGCTGGATGACGTTGTCTCGATTCTGAAGTTTATACTGGATACGCCCGGATTAAGCGGCCCGGTGAACGTGGTGACACCTAACCCGGCCCGAAACCTCAAGTTTGCCAAGGTGCTGGGGGATGTCCTGAACCGGCCCGCGATTACGCCGATCCCGGCCTTTGTAACCAAGCTGCTCTTTGGGGAGATGGCGGAAGCGCTGTTGCTGTCCAGCCAGCGGGTGTACCCGGCGAAGTTGCTGGATGCCGGCTATCCTTTTCAATACCCGGAGCTGTTTGATGCCTTGATGCGCCTGCTACGGGAGAATCCCGCTACCGTCCGATCGGTTGCCGAATAGGAGCGCGTTAATCTGGGCTTCCGTTACCGCTTCCACCGTGGCGCGGTAAGCATCCGCCAACATGTCCGGGTGAAGGGTTTCAATCGTGGGAATCGTCACGGGCTTGTCCTCCGAGACATCAATCAACTGGGCCGTGCTAAATACCACCACGCCATCCCCGCTGGAAGGATCCATGATGCTGCCGGTTGCGCCGATGCCCAAGGCGGTGCGCTTGGCCAGTTGCGCCAGTTGATGGGGTATTAGGGGTAAATCGGTTGCAATCACCACGATGATCGACCCTTGCCTTTGTTGGCTTGCCGTGGGTGCAGACGCCACCTTGTCCCGTTCGGCTTGCTGCTTCAGCTCTTCCAACGGCTTTTGCAATGCGTCGGCCAGTTTTTCCGCAATCACCGGGTTCAGATGCTCAAACCGGCTGTGGTTGGCATTCACCAGCACCCCGATGGTATACCGTTTGCCTTCATAGCTTACCTGGCGCGAGGCGCTACCGATGCCCGCGTGCATCCCAAACGATCGCATGCCGGTGCCGGCCCCGACCCGTCCTTGCGCCAATGGCCCCGCTGTTGCAGATTCAATGGCCTTAACGGCATGGGTTGGCTGGATGGCTGCCAGGTCTTCGATATGGTTAAAGTAGCCATCGTAACACTCACCCACAATGGGCAACAGGCCGCTCCACCGAGTGGTGCCCGGTTTGTCGCCGGGATAATGCTTCAGGTAATACTGCATCACCCCGGTATGGACAGCCCCAACGGCAAACGAATTGGTCAGCAAAATAGGGCTGCTGAGGATGCCCGTGGTATTGAGAAAATGCAGGCCGGTCAGCTCGCCGTTGCCGTGGAGCATGGCGCCGTTTCCCCAAACGCCTTTTCCTGCCAGGTCGCCCGGATGCGGCACAATCGCCGTTACCCCTGTACGAGTGCGATGGGGATGCTCCCGCAGGATCGTGACATGCCCGACCTTCACACCCGGCACATCGGTAATGGCATTAAGCAGGCCCGGCTTAAACCGCCATTGGGGCAACTCAATACGGTTCTGCTGGATACCTTGCTGTAGGGCCGCCTGGCTTTCAGGCACTTGCGCATTCACCAGGGGCATCGCTATGCCCAGCACCAGCAAAAGGTTTAAAATCCCAATTCGCTTACGCATGCCTTGATCCTTGCTTGCCTCCATCCTTATTGAAGCACAGTTTGACGGCCATTGAACAAACAAACCCAATATGCCGGAAAACCTGATATATCAATGGAATCGCCGACAATTTCTCCAAAATGGGTTCGTTCGTTCTGTTTTTAATTGTGGGCATATTTCCGGCTTCAACGGTTTTATAACCCACAAAGGAGGATTAGAGATGCCACCGATGATGTACCCTATGATGCAGCCGCCGTCATTGGCCCAGATCAACAGCCAGGTGCAATACCTGCAATTAACCAATAACCTGCGCATCCAGCAGCAGATTAGCAACTACCTGACCGATTACGAACGCAGAATACAGCAATACCAGGCCCCGGCGGATCCCAAAATCCTGTTCGACCTGGCGGCAGCCAGCAATGCCGCCAATTACCAGCAGCTCAACAGGATGATGTAGTTGACTGCTAGCGGGTCTTCTGCTTGCGCCCGGTTGCCCGGCTGGGACGAGTAACCGGCTCTTCGGCCATGGCATCAATGGTGCGGGAGAGGTTCGCCATTTCAATCGCTCCGATGGCGGCATCCGCGCCTTTGTTACCGGACTTGGTGCCTGCCCGCTCAATGGCCTGCTCGATATTCTCCGTGGTGATGATGCCGTAAATAACCGGAATTTGCCCTTTGGCGTTGAGTTGCCCTACACCTTTGGCGGATTCGCCTGCCACAAAGTCAAAATGCGGGGTGCTGCCGCGAATGATGGCGCCCAGGCAGATAATGGCGTCGAAACGGTTCAGGCTCATCAGGCGGGTTGCGGTGTAGGGAATCTCAAACGCCCCAGGAACCCAGAAGACGTAAATATCCTCCCTGGAAACGCCGTGGCGCGAGAGCGTATCCACGCATCCTTCCAGCAGTTTGCCCGTGATAAACTCGTTGAAGCGGCTGACGACAATCCCGATTTTGAGACCGTTGCCGGTAAGTTGGCCTTGGATGGTTTGATGCAACATCGTGCGAAGCTTCTCCTTGCTAAAAGCGGCGACCGCTTGCGGCTACATGATATGCCCCAGTTTGAGGCGCTTGGTTTCCAGGTATAACTCGTTGTGATCGGTAACACAGAGCGGCATGGGCACCCGTTGGATGATGTTGAGCCCATAGCCTTCCAGCCCGCGAATCTTGCGAGGGTTATTCGTCAGCAGTTTAAAGGAACTGACGCCCAAGTCCAGCAGGATTTGCGCCCCAACGCCGTAATTCCGCAGATCCGGGGCAAACCCCAGGTCGATGTTGGCCTGGACCGTATCGACGCCCTTCTCCTGGAGCGCATAGGACTTAATCTTGTTCGCCAGGCCGATGCCGCGCCCTTCGTGGTTGCGAAGGTAGACTACCGCGCCCTTGCCGTGGGACTCGATCATCTGCATGGCGGTATGGAGCTGCGGGCCGCAGTCGCAACGCAAGCTCCCCAACACATCGCCGGTAAGGCACTCGCTATGCATCCGAATCAGCGGCAACTCGCCCTCCTCGCCCAGATTGCCTTTCACCAGGGCCAGGTGTTCCGTCTGATCGAGCAGGTTGGTGTAGGCAAAAACGTTAAAGTCCCCGAAGCGGGTAGGAAGCGTGGCTTCCGCATCGCGCACCACGGTGCGCTCCGTCCGAAGCCGATAGGCGATGATTTGCGCCACGGTGATAAATTTGAGGTTGTGGGCCTTGGCAAAAACAAACAGGTCATTACGGCGGGCCATGGTACCGTCCGGGTTCAGGATTTCGCAAATGACGCCGGCAGGCGTCAAGCCGGCCATTTTAGCCAGGTCAACACTGGCCTCGGTTTGGCCAACCCGTTCCAGCACACCGCCAGGACGCGCACGAAGCGGAAAGATATGCCCGGGACGGCGTAAATCGGCCGGGACGGCATCCGGCGCCACGGCAACCTTAATTGTGGTTGCCCGATCCGATGCGGAAATGCCCGTGGTGACGCCATATTTCTGGTGGGCGTCGATGCTGACGGTAAAGGCCGTGTTCAGCATCTCCGTGTTCTGAAAGGTCATCTGGTGCAGTTGCAGCTTGTCGCACAACTCCGGGGACAAGGCCAGGCAGATGAGCCCGCGGCCTTTTTCCGCCATAAAGTTAATCAGCTCGGGCGTCACCTTATCCGCGGCACAAACCAGGTCGCCTTCGTTTTCGCGATCCTCGTCGTCGGCCACAATCACCATTTCGCCATTGCGAATGGCTTCAATGGCGTCTTCAACCCGGTCAAACTGCTGAAGCGGCTCCGATTGGTTCACACTAGCCTCCTTGGGCGCTTGCGGGCATAAACCCGTGCTGTTGCAAAAATGACTCGTCCACGCGGGATACTGAATTGAAAACGGGTGACAGGAACTTTTTGACATATTTGCCCAGCAGATCCGTTTCGATATTCACGCTATCGCCCGCCTTAACGTGCCCCAGGGTGGTATGGGCCATAGTATGGGGAATAATGGCAACACTAAAGCGGTTGGCGTCCACGGTATTCACGGTCAGGCTGATACCCGATACCGCAACCGAGCCTTTAGGCACAAGGTATTGCGCCAGCTCCGGCTGCTCCACCTCGAACATAAAGATGAAGGAGATCCCTTGCGGCTCGATAGACACAATCCGCGCCAGGCCATCCACGTGCCCGGTGACATAATGCCCGCCAATCCGGCTGGACGGGGTTAAAGGCCGCTCCAGGTTGACCGGCGTACCGGCTTTAAAATTCTTAAACGTGGTTTTGTCCAACGTTTCCGGCGAGGCTTCGATGGTAAAGGTTGTCTTGTCAAAAGCAATCACCGTGGTGCAGGCCCCGTCAATGGCGATGCTGTCGCCCAGGGCAACCTTGTCCAGTACTTTTTCCGCCCGAATGGTGAGCCGGCTGCCACCTCCCGTTTGCTGAACAGCGGCGACGGTTCCGACTTCCTCAATCAAGCCCGTGAACATGGTGATTCCTTATCAAGCGATTTGCTGTAACCATACCGCAATGACAATGGATTTTCAATTGATGAACTCCGAAAAACCGCGCGGATAACTTGCCCTTTTATTCCTGGGGATTGCTATAGATGGTTGCGCCGCCCGGCGTCCTTAAGCTACCCTGGATAGAGCGTTCCCCGGGGATGACGCCCGGCATGACATCGATTTCTGCGGGTGGGACTGGACGGACCACGTCATGGATTACGATGGGCCGGTAAATAAAAGGGAACTCCCGGCGAAGCGTAATATCGCGGTACTCTCGCATCATCACCGCACCCGGATCGATGGCGGGCGGGATAAAAGTCGGCGGGGCTGTTTGGGCCAGCACCTGGGAACCCATCCCGGAAACGGCCAGCGCCAACAAAAAGCCTGAAAACCAAGTTGCATTGCGCATAAAATTATACCCACTCATTATTTTCATCTACACTGCCCCATCGTAGATCGAAAATGTGCGATCCGCTACTGCTTGAACGTCCAATCTTTAGCGGGCCTGGCGCTGGTTTGCGCAAGCGTCCTCTGTTGCCTGTATTCCCATTTGCCAGTGAGTTTGACATAATACGAATATGGATTTTCAAGATATATTACCTCGTATCTTTATTGCCTTTGTCCTGGGCGCGATTATTGGCCTGGAGCGCGAATTTACGCAAAAATCCGCGGGGTTGCGCACGCACATCCTGGTGACCCTGGGCTCGACGATTTTTACACTGGTGTCGATGTCGGATTTTTATTACGGCTTGTCGCATCTACCGTACGATCCCACGGAGGATAACCGTATTGTTCGCGATCCTTCCCGTGTTGCCGCACAGATAGTGACCGGCATTGGGTTTATTGGCGGCGGAGCGGTGTTGCGCTACGGCGCCACTGTTCGTGGCCTCACCACGGCGGCCAGCTTATGGACGATGGCGAGTATCGGTATGCTGGTTGGGATTGGGCAGACCCGCCTGGCGATTATCGCGACGTTACTCACGTTTCTAGTGCTTTTTACAATCGGGAAAATTGAGCGCCATTTCTTCACCAAAAACATCCGCAGCGCCAACCGCCTCAAAATCCATATCGTGAGTACGGCACAGGCGGCAAACCCGTCCCAAAGCTGGATTGAGGATCACTTCAAGGACAATATGATTGAGGTGCGCATCCATAGCGATGCGGAAACCGACCGGATGGAAATGAACTTTATCCTCAATACAATGGGCCGGAAAAACGACGTCAACGAGATTTCCCGACGGCTCTGCCGCCTGCCCGGCGTAATTAGCGCCACGGTAAAGGCGTATTACGAGAACGAAGACTTCTCCTGATTTCCGTGATGACCGGCTGAAGGGCTTCCCAATTGAAATGGTAGGCATCCACGCGGCTTACCGGGATTATCCCTCGCACGGCATTGGTGAGAAAAAGGCCGCGGCATTCCGATAGTTTTTCCAAGGGGTATTGCCCCGCCTCGACTTGGATTCCAGAATCGGCGCAGGCTTCAATCACGGCTTGCCGCATAATACCCGGCAAACAACCGACCTGGTGAATATCCGGCGTTAACAGATGATGGCCGTCCAAAACCAGAAAGACATTGGCGTACGCGGATTCGGCAATGGAGCCTACCTCGGAGAGCCTCAGGTAATCATCAAACCCCTGCTGCTTTACGGCCGGGAGATAAACCGATTCCGCTATATGGCTGCCGTGCTTGTGTTGCGGGAAAAGCCGGTTAAACCGGACGGTTTTCAGCGCCACGGCCTCAACGGGTGCCGGGCACGCCCGCATCGAGACGTAACAAACCGTCTTCGCGGAAGCATCATGCCCGCCGAAAGTGTCCGGGATTACGCTGACCCGCAACACCTGGGAATCGCTCAAATGGGCATGACAAAACGCTTCGAGAGTGGTTTTAAAAGCTGTAAACTCCTCCCAGGGAAAAGCAAGGCTGAAAAACGCGCTGTCCCGTTTCAACCGTTCATAATGGGCTTCCAGTCGAAATGGGATTTCGCCGGGTATCGCTTTAAAGGTCGTAAAAACGCCAGTGCCGTAAAACAGCCCGTCCGGCAGCCCCGCTAAGATGGCTGAACCCGCATGATCAATTCTGTAGTGCTGCATTCGCCTGTTTTGCCGCAATGATCGTCCGCATCAACTGTTCCATCGGCGGGGACAACCGCTTCTCCTCCCGGATGGTGCGGGCCATGGCCTGGGCAAAGTTCACCTTGTCAAACAGGCCCAGCCCCAGCTCCGCCCATAAATATTGCAGGGTCTTCACGCGGCTGTCGTTTTCCGCTTCCGCATCCTTCAGCATCTTCAGCGTCAGCGGCTTACCCGGCATATATTGCTCGTTCACCGTTTTAACGATGAGTTCCAGGGCGTAAATATCCTCAAACTCTCCCTCTTCCAGGATGAAGATCTGATCCTGCTCACGCCGGTAGTAATTCAGGTCCGGCAGCAGCGGCGCGGCGTCCTTGTCCATCAGCACGATGATCGGCACGCTTAAATATTCGGAATAGTTGACATACTGTTGCAGCATCTGGTTCTTGCCGCCAACCGGCTGTATCAGGATGCCTTCCCGGTCCAGGTCGGTATCCAGCGCCTGAGCCAGTGCCGGGAGCAGAAGCTCTTCCGTGCTGCCTTCCGCCAGCACCATCACGCTTACCGGGGCAGGGATATGTGCTTGTTGCGAAAAGATTGGAAATTCGTTTTTTTCCCATTCTTCTATTCGGCCCAGCCAGTTCTCCAGCAGCCTGGCCGGCGCCACGCTGCCGTCATCCAGTGCTTTTTCCTTTTCCAGCAGGTTTTGGTAGATACGGTAAAGCCGGAAGAGATACGGAAATGTCTCCGCGTACTCCACTGGAAAAAGGTTCAGGATTCCAGACCAGGGGAAACAGACCGTCAAGCGGCGGCAAAGCCAGTACGCCAGATGAAGGTCAACCGATTGCGGATCATGCCCGGCCAGGCCCGTCTGAAACCCTTGTGTCTGGAGGACATGGGCGAGCAGTTCCCAGTCCTTGCTGGGCTTGAAGAAATAGCCATGCAAGCTGCCCTGTTGGTGCGCCTCCAGCAAGGCCAGGTCTTCCGAAACCAGGCTTTCCATGGCGAACTGCCGCGATTCTTCCACGGCGATAATCATGGTGAGCAGGCAATCCATCGCCTGCTGGTGCGGCAAACGCTGGGGGTGCAACTGCTGGATGGACACTTCGGCCACCATCTGCGCCAGCAATTCTATCGTCTTAATTGGCAGCATCGCCAGTTGGTTACGGGAAAGCTGCGGAAACAACAGCCCTTTTCCCAGGATTTGCAAGTGTAAATCGTAATCGCGATGGGGTGGAAACTTGAACCGAAGCAGCCGGTTGGCTACGGAAAAAAGCGTCATGGCTTCCAGGGGCCGAATTTGCAGCTCCGTCGTGTTTTCCAGCCCCGGAAGCATCACATCCGGTTGTATGGTGACCGATTTTACGGAGATTTCTGCCAAAGGGGCCGCCTGCTTAAAAGTGCTGTTACGTTTGGACTGGTGTGCTTTGGGATTTGAAGATACAATTATAACCAAAGCAGCAATCGAAACCAAGTCAGGCGAACGTGACCGAAACGTCCAACCCACCCCGGCAATCCGTCCAGGCAGAGGATCTGCTCATCCGCAGGATGCGCACCTCCGATATCCCGGAGGTGATGTTGATTGAGTCCGTCTCCTTCGGGGCGCACCACTGGTCCGCGGAATCCTTTGGGTTTGAGATCAAGAACCAGATTGGCCGTTATTATTCCCTCATTCACAAGGGGCTCAACCGGTTGATTGGGTATTGCGGCTACTGGCTCATACTTGATGAAGCTCACATTACCACCATTGCCGTGGATAAAGCCTTTCGCGGCAACGGCCTGGGCGAGGTGCTTCTGGTTAAGATGCTTGACAGGATGGGAACCCAGTCGGTCAAGTGGGCCACGCTGGAAGTCCGGGCCAGCAATTTCTCCGCACAGCAGTTGTATTACAAGTACCATTTTAAAAGCATGGGCACGCGCCCGCATTACTACCAGGATACGGATGAGGATGCCCTGATTATGACGACGGACAACATTCTGTCAAAAGAGTTTCGCCAGGTTTTCCGTGAGAACCGGGTGCAGTTGATGGAACGCCTGGGTGGAAAATTGCCGGAAGGAGCCGACTAGACTAATGACTTCGCCAGCCACCAACCCCGATGTCATTCATTTTCTCAACCATATCGACCGGCAAAAGGCCGCCGATAGGGGTTTCCTGGATCAAATTTCCAGGGCGCCGAAGCGCTTTTACCTCACCACGTTTCTGGTGGTCATCTGGTGCGGCATTTTTATGGCTGCCGCCGCCATGCTGGTTGCCAAACTCCCCGATCCGGTTGCCTTGATGCAGCATCAGACCCGGTTGATTCCCTACGTTTTTCAAATCCCCATGGTGGTTCTGGTTGCCGCCATGCTGGGCCGTAAGTTCGGCACGCTTGCGGTGCTGCTTTATTTAATTGCGGGTTTTGCAGGCTTGCCGGTCTTCGCCGGTGGCGGTGGTCCCGGATATTTTTCCCAACCTTCTATCGGGTACCTGCTGAGCTTTGTGTTGGTGCCCTGGGCGATTCATCCTTTCCTGTGCAAGGCCTTCCGCAATACCGGCTGGCTCAAGGGGCGCTCCCTGTGGCTGATTTTTGCCGCCATCCTGGCCGTCCTCACGGTGCATTTATGTGGTGTGCTTGGCGTTGGTATCCATTGGGCGCTGGGGCACATCAACATGATCCAGGCCGGGCAATGGATCCATCAACTTTCCTGGCCGGTGCTGATTTATGATTTGGCCTTTTGTATCGTGGCGGTTTCCATTGTGAGGCTGATCCGCGTTTTCTTCTGGTTCTGCCTGTATTAACCTGCTTTTGGTTTTGATGGAATGGGAAAGCCCAAGCTGTATCACTGCACCAACACAACCCGACAGACGCTGCTGGGTGACAAAATCCGGAAGGCCGATAATTATTTGACCCGGCTGTTGGGGCTGCTGCCGAAGAAGTCCCTGGAGCCGGGCGAGGGGCTGTGGATTGTTCCCTGCAACGAAATCCATTCCATTGGGATGCGCTTCCTGTTCGATGCGGTTTTTCTGGACAAGGACAATCGCGTGGTGCATCTCAT
The DNA here is from genome assembly GCA_937922745.1 of uncultured cyanobacterium. Taxonomy (GTDB): domain Bacteria; phylum Cyanobacteriota; class Vampirovibrionia; order Vampirovibrionales; family JAGQHJ01; genus CALAJO01. The sequence goes on along the minus strand of CALAJO010000090.1, from coordinate 29,683 downwards.
CGAACGGATGAAGCCGTTGCGCGTCTGCCCCATCATTCGCAAGGCCAAAACGGTCCTGGAGCTGGATGCCGGGGTCATCGCCGCGACTGCGACCCAAATGGGCGATCAACTGGCTTTTGAGCCCCACGATTAATTGCCTTGGGCCTAATATGGCTAGGATAGAACAAGTTGAGCATCATGCACCGAAATCCAGCAAACATTGCAAGACAAAATGGGACGGTTTGGTTACAATAGGCTCAACGTGTTTTTAGAGCAAGCAAAAAGAGAGTTCATGCTATCCGATCACAAAACGGTCATCGTACTGGATTTAGAGACAACAGGGCTGGATCACCGCTCTGAACGCATTTTGGAGATAGGCGCGGTTCGCCTTGAGGGAACGGAGATTGTTGAGACTTACGAAACCCTGGTGAACCCGGAAGTCCCAATCCGACATAGCAGTTTTAACATCCATGGCATCACCTGGTCAATGGTCAAGGATTCCCCGACCATTGACCAGGTGATGCCTACCGTGCTGGAGTTTATCGGCGATCATCCGCTGGTGGCACATAACGCCATTTTCGACTACACCTTTTTGAACGAAGCCAGCAAACGCCTGTACGAAAAACGGCTCACCAACCTGCGGATTGATACGTTCGAGATCTATAAAACCGTTTTCCCCGAAGAGCAGAGCCATGGGCTAACCTCCCTGCTGACCCGGTTTGGCCTTCCGCAGGAAGTGAAGCACCGCGCACTGGATGATGCCCGTAACCTGGCGCTGGTGTATCCGCAACTGCTGGATTTATACGAACAACAGCTATCCTGGCAGTTGTCCCAACTCACGAACATCCCCTACCTGGCGGAGCGCTACCTGCGCATGCAGCGCACCATCCAGATGCTTCAGGCCGAGATGAACGATCTGCGGGACATCTTTAAGCTGTATTTTCAGCAGGGCGGCAAGCCATTGCTCACCACCTCCGGCGATCTGATGGTGTCCTCCTATCGCCGCAATTACGAGTACAACGAGGCCGCGCTCCGCAAGATTATCAAGGCGGCCGGGCTGGATGGGCAAGCGTTCAAACTCAACACCAGGGTGGTTGATCGGTTGATTGACAACACGGAAATTGACGAGGACGTTCGGGTTGCCCTGAAAGAAGCGCGCACCCAAATGTCCGAAACACGGATGATTTCGTTCATCAAACCTTCCGAGGCCAAAGAGGTTAAGGAAATTGTGGAATCCGAAGTCGACACCCCAGTGGAACCAACTCCCGTGGCGGCTGAGGATAAATAAAAAACGGCATTTCTGTAACAAGACAAACGGCTCAAATTGGGTTCGTTCGTCTATTTTTCTAAATTTTGTGCCTGGCAGCACACCCGCCATCGAAGCGAACCAATCCTTGTGCTATGATGCTTGTAACCTTACACCGCAGACAGGATCAAGCATCAATGCCGGAAACCCTTTCGAAACCCAATGCCATCTCGCTTGCCAGGCAAGTCATACAAGAGGAAATGGATGCCTTGGCGCGCTTATTATCCAACCTCAACGGCGAGTTCGAGCGGGCCATCGACATCCTCGAACAATGCCAGGGCCGCGTGGTGATCACCGGGATGGGCAAATCCGGCATTATCGGGCGTAAAATGGCAGCCACGTTTTCCAGTACCGGTACGGCGGCTTACTTTCTCCATCCGGCGGAAGGCATGCATGGCGACCTGGGGATGATGCGCCCCGGCGACGTGGTAATTGCCATCTCCAACAGCGGGGAAACCTCGGAGCTTCTTCACGTACTTCCTGTGGTCAAGCATTTTGGGCTTCCATTGATTGCGATGACCGGCAATCCGAACTCGACGCTGGCAACCCGTAGCGATGTGACGCTGGATATTTCAGTATCGAAAGAAGCCTGCCCGTTAAATCTGGCTCCCACGGCCAGCACGACCGTATCCATGGTGATGGGGGACGCCCTGGCCATTACGTTGATGGAGCGCAAAGGCTTTTCCGCTAACGATTTTGCCTTGTTCCATCCTGCGGGCAGCCTGGGCAAACGCCTCCTGCTGACCGTGGCAGAGGTAATGCACGCCGGGGAGGAGCTGCCCGTTGTCTTCCTGGAGACACCCTTTAAGGACGCCCTTGTGGAAATTACCTCCAAAAAACTAGGCATGACATTGGTTCTGGATGAAGCAGGCAAGACCTGCGGCATCGTGACGGATGGGGATGTGCGCCGGGCGCTGGGCAAAGATACGGACCTGGCCCAGTTGAGGGTTGAGGATGTGTGTACCTGGAATCCCAAGTCCATCCATAAGGAAGCCCTCGCGGCCACGGCCTTGTCTCTGATGGAGCAGCACAAGATTACCGTGCTTTGTGTTAACCAGCCCGATGGCGTTACGGAAGGGATTATTCACCTGCACGACCTGTTAAAGACCGGTATTTAGGTTTATTGCTTACCAAAAACCTGCGACTAAGGTGTACAAGCCATTTCAGCCATCATTTCATCCCGGCCAACATCCCGGGTATGGGTGGCAATGGACCAGTGGTGCCCAAACGGATCGGCCACAATGCCATATCGATCGCCCCAAAACATATCACCGATTGGCATTTTAACAGTCGCGCCCGCATCCAGCGCCTGCTGAAAAACGGCGTCGGCATCCTCGACGTACAGATGGATGGTGACTGCGCCACGGCCATCATTGCCCGGGCCGGTACAGCCCATCTCGGGGAATTCATCGTTCAGCATCAGCATGGAATTCCCGATGCGAAGGGCGGCGTGCATAACCTTATCGGTATTGGGCATATTCATGCGACCCATCTCGGTGGCGCCAAACGCTTTTTGGTAAAAAGCAATCGCCGCAGCCGCATTGGAAACCGTCAAATGCGGGGTTAAGGTGTTAAACCCCTCCGGGATAGGCTGAACCGCTTTTGCCATTGTTTTTAATCCTTTCTCAATCCAACCCCTAACTTTAGGTGGAATGAAAGCATTATAGCAAAGCCAATGGAACGGCTGCCAACGCCTAAAAACGCAAGCGCAGGCTATTAGGTGGTTGCAACCAGCAGCACGTCGGCAAAGGTCCAGTCAAAATCACCGAAATGAAGCGTCTCGATTTCACCCTGGCCGTATCCGCTCGTTCCGACCGCGGCACTGCTGTTGTCAAAATAATAATGGATGGTAATTTTGTCGCCGCCGCCGAAATCAATTTCCAGCGAATCCAGCAAGCCATCCGTGCCGGGGTTGCCGGAGCCGTCAAACAGGTCCAGCGCGGTCCAACTCACCACATCCGTGGTGTTAAAGCCGGTTACGCCATCGTGGAAGTTCAGGGTATCCGAGCCCAGCGTATCAAAGATGATATCCTCGCCAAAGCCGGCAGCCGTATACCCTTCATAAGTATCGTTGCCGGTGCCGCCTCTCAGGATATTGTTTGCGGCGCTTCCCGTCAGCGTATCATTGCCGTCCCCGGTAGAGGCATTCTCGAAGCCCTGGATGAAGTTAACGCCACTTGAGATACCCGTGATGTCGCCAGTGGTGAGGTTGATGCCGACATTGCCGGTTTCCTGGGAGGCATCCACGGTGTCGCCATCATCATCTGATCCCAGGATAATTTCGATGTTCGAGAACGTATCGACGGATGCCCCTTTTAAGACGGTGTTGTTATGGGTGCGGAAGGTGACGGCGATATTGGCCCGGTAGTCAATGGTGTCGTTCTGATCGCCGCCATCTATAATGTCATTCCCATTCGTATCGGACTGGATAAAGATATCATCCCCTTCGTTCCCGCTCAGGTTATCACTCCCGGCCTCACCTACAATCGTGTCGTTTCCATCCCCACCGTTAATGACATTGTTGAGGCTGCTGCCGGTCAGCAAATCATTTCCGGTGCCGCCGTTCACGTTTTCAAACTGTTCAAGTTCCATATCACCATGGGCCAGGCCTATGGCGTTCCCGGTCGTCAGGTTAATGTTCAGGTCAGCCGTTTCGGCCGAAGCGTCAAAGATATCGCCCAGCAGTAGGGATGCCTGAATCCGCTCGATATCGTTGAGAATATCGTTATAGGAGCCTTTATCCACAATACGGTTGATGGTGTCATATGTAATGGTATTGGTTAAATTCCGGTAGTCCACAGTGTCCGTGCCAAGCCCTCCGTAAATGCTGTCAGCCCCGTCAACGGAATCCTGGAAGAAGAGGTCGTCACCGTCGCCACCCACCAGGGAGTCGTCGCCTGCGCCGCCGTTTAAGGTATCGTCGCCGTCGTTGCCTTCCAGCGCGTCATTGCCCTCGCCACCCACCAGGGAGTCATTGCCGTCCCCGCCGATGAGCGTGTCATTCCCTTCATCGCCCTCCAGATGATCGTCACCATCCTCGCCCACGATATTATCATCGCCCTCGCCACCTTTAACGGTGTCGTTCCCTTCGCCTCCCTGCACGGAGTCGTTGCCCTCGCCACCTTCAATACTGTCGTTACCGTCTCCGGCAATCATGGAATCGTTGCCCTCTTCGCCCAGCAGGGTATCGTTACCGCTGCCACCTTCCATGTAATCGTTTCCGGCCCCGCCTTTCATCGAGTCGTCGCCTGCGCCGCCTTTCAAGGTATCCTCGCTGGCCCCGCCATCCATGGTATCGTTGCCGTTGCCCCCTTCCATGGAGTCTGTCCCGTTTCCGCCCAGCATGGAGTCGTTACCGTCTCCCCCCTTAAGGGTGTCATCGCCGTCGCCACCATCCAGCGTGTCATTCCCGGCGTCGCCTTCAAGCAAGTCGTCACCGCTGTCGCCTTCCAGGGAGTCGTGCCCGTTACCGCCCCGTAAAATATCGTTCTCAGAGCCACCCTTTAAGGTGTCCGCGCCATCGCCACCCAGCAAGGTATCCCGGCCTTCATTCCCATTCAACTCATCATTGCCGCTGCCGCCATCCAGGAAATCGTTGCCAAGGCCACCACTCAATGTGTCGTTTCCGGCTTCGCCAAACAGCCTGTCGTTGCCTTTATCCCCTTCCAGCAAGTCGTTCCCGGAACCCCCTAACAGGGAGTCCTTGCCATCCCCGCCGCGCAAGGTGTCATTTCCGGCAAAACCCTTCAGCGTATCATCTCCAGCAAAGCCGCTCAGGGCGTTGTTTCGCTCGTTGCCGTTCAACGTGTCATTCCCGGATCCGGATAAAAAGCTCTCGAAGCCTTCCACCACACGGATATCAAACCCCTTGTTGAAGCGGGTTTTCTGGCCGACGGTAAAAGTAATGTCATTCTTTGCCTCACGGGCGTCAATCGAGTCGGTATCGCCACTGGAGCCGATTAAATGTTCCACGCCGCTAACCTGCTGCTGAACCCCGTTGATAGAAATAACACCCGTAAAGAGGTTAAACGCAACCCCTCTGCCCCCATTGGAATAATCCACCTTATCCCAACCCATGCCGCCTAAAATGGTATCTGTCCCGTCCGGGCTATCCTGTATAAACACATCGTTGCCAAAGCTGCCAAATAAGTAGTCGCTGCCTGCGCCGCCAATCAGCGTATCATCTCCCCAGCCGCTGTCTATAAAGTCGTTCCCGGTGCCGCCGTCCAGGCTGTCATCTTTGCCCAGGCCGTAAATGCGGTTGTCGTACTGCATCAATACCTGGTACATTTCCTCGCCCAGGTAGTCCTTGAGATCAAATTCCGGAAACAGGCCGTAAATAACCGAAGGGAGAAACAAGTACCCGGTTGTGTCCAGTACATCGGAGCTTGGCAGCAATTTAAAAACATTCTTGTCGATCAGCATAGTCCGGCCCAGTCTACTTCCATTTTAGTGATTCTTACCCCCACTATCCCAAATCTTAAACCTGTTCGTATCGTTTAAACAGGGGAGCATGATCAACAGGCTTTGTTTACGAACCCGGCAACCCTTAAAAACAAATTAAGGAATTAAACTTTTACGCTTTGCAGTCGATACAAAATTGTTCACAATCCCTGGAGGAGAGGAAAGGAGTTAGACAACGGATGAGTAACTGGTCAGATATCCAAATGATTGTTGGCCCCGCCAATTCCCTAATTTCACAGAACATGAATTTCATTCGGGAATACCAGCAGCGCACACAAACGGGGCAAAACCCCTATCCGGGCAGCCCACAGCAGCAAGCTCCCCCTCCGGGCGGCATGCCGGCAGATCAAGCGATGTTTTACAGCAGCATGATGTTCCAGATGAACCAGATGATTGGATTGCTGGGGCAGTTAACCGGCATATTGAGGCAGGTGCAGGGTAGTGGCTATAACTTGAGCAATGCCGGCGTAACCGATGAGCAGTTGAACTATCTCAACGGCTCCCTGGGCAATTTCCTCGGTGGCGGGGATGGGGCCTTGGGTACCGGCGCCTCTTATACAGAAGGCCAGCAGCAGGCGATGACCTATCTTAACCAGTTCCTGAAAAAGGAATCGCATGAGCAGAACGCGGAAGATGCGGACTGTGATGGCTACGTGGTTGGCGAAGGCGATGTCTCCCGGTTAAAGTGCGCCTTGGAAGAAAGGCGTTTTACCAAGGCCGATCTCATGAAGGCCTTTCAGACGATGATGACCAAAACCAGCCCCAATAAGCTGGATGAATTGTTGACCTTGTGTGCCCTGTGCGAGCAGGAAGACGTGGTAGGGCCTCATACCCTGCTGCGCCCCAGGCTGATTGACACCATGGACGAAACGCGCCGGAATATCCTGAGCCGGCATATAGCCGACAGAGGGCTGAGCATGGAAGACGGAAAGCTGAACAACAACCTGGCCAGCTTTTTACTTAACGGCGTGGCGGACACGGCCAGCACCAAAATGGAAAATTTTACCAAGGCGACGCTTTCAGCCATGTCTCAAAAGTGGTTGGCAACCGGCATTGCGGCTGATAATCCCAATCGTCGGCAATTGGTGCATCTGATGAGCATGATAGGCTTTAAGTTCAATGCGGATGGCACACTGTTAGCGGATGCCCAGCAACCCTTTACGCTAAGCTAGGAAAGATAACGCCGCCCCGGATCAGTTAGCTCAAAAATAGCCTCGTATGCCTTTTGCTGAACGGCATCGGCATTGGAGACGTCGCGAATGGCTTCGCCGATGCAGACATGCATGCGCCCATTAATATCCCTGTAAATCCCTACGGGTAAAACCGGGGTTTGGGTTTTATGCGCCAGGCTGCCCAGCCCCTTTTTAAACGGTAGCAACTCGTGGGTTTTGCTGCGGGTGCCTTCAGGAAAAATGCCGAGCGCCCACTTTGCGGGAGATCTCAAGACATTGAGCGCGGTCTTCAGTGTTGCGCCATCCGGGTTGTCCCTATCCAGCGCGAACGTTCCCATATTTCGGTAAAACTCTGCCTTCCAGGGTGTGTTAAACAGCTCCCGCTTGGCCATGTACGCAATGGGATAATACAAAGCATAAGAAATGAGCAGCGGATCCAGCATGGAAATATGGTTGGACGCGACGATAAACGGGCCTTCCTTCAAGCGGTTTTGCTGGTTGTGGATAATTGGGCGATACTTGATCACAACAAATGGAATGACCAGACACGACAGCACCACCATATGCACAGCCGTGCGAAACCGCGAGAAGTGCGATAAACTGTAGCTCTTATACCGCGCTGAAATCGGTGCCCTGGATTCGCTGCTTTGCGGTGAGGTTTCTAAAGCGGTCATCATTCAAATTACAAGCATTAATATCACGGATACGGAACGGCTCTATTGTAGCATGGCAGGTCGGTGGCATCGTTGAAATTTAAGCAAAAGCGCCTTTCTGCCGAAATAAACATAAAGATAGGGTTAATTTTTTTCGCTTCCGGTAAGAAAGGGATGTAACCCGGTTTTGAATTGGTTATAATGAAGAAAAGTAAGATGAAGTAAGGTTTTTGCAGCATGACCGTTTTAAAGATTGTGCAATATGGTGAGCCCGTTCTTCGCGCGGAAACAAAGGAAGTCCCCAAGGTGTCCGCCAAAATCCAAAAGCTGGTAGAGGATATGTTTGACACTATGTATGCCAACAATGGTGTTGGCTTGGCCGCGCCCCAAATTGGGGAAGCCAAGCGCATTTTTGTGTTGGATGTTTCCACGGACGATAAGCCTGCGCCGCAAATGGTCTTCATCAACCCGGTCATCGTGAAGAAGGAAGGCGCGATGATTAGCTGGGAAGGTTGCCTGAGCTTCCCCAACGTGTTTATCGATGTGAAGCGCTACGCCAGCGTCACGGTGCGCGCCAAGGACATTAAAGGACGCACGTTCGTAATGACGCCGGAGCCGGAAAGCTTGCTTTGCCGCGCCATTCAGCACGAGATGGATCATTTGAACGGTATCCTGTTCGTCGATCACGTGATTGATCGCTTTGGGGCAGATGCGTTGCTCAAAGAGAATAATCTGCCCATGATCGATCCGTCGAAAATTCTAAGCGAGCCGGATCTGGATCAGGTCCTACAGTGTTCCATTTAGGACGTTAATCGCTGAAAATTTATATTCATTCAAAAGTTACGCAGCCTGAGATAGAAAAGCTGTGCGCTTGAGTTTTTGTGATTGAGCCAAGCTAAGGAACTGCTGTTGAGCGGGTTGAACACTTGGAGAGGAAATCCTGAGCTTGCAAACGTAGGCCCAGCCCAGCTCATTGAGCAGATTCAGCTTTTCATTGCCGCATACCACGTGTCAAAAGTTACGTATTCAGGTGTAAAGCCCAGTTCAAACAGCCTAAGCAAGGTTTGGCTAAACAGTTCATTCTTGTTGGGTTCTCCTCTTTCATAACTCCTTAGCCATAAAAACCGATTTCTGGAAACTGTCCCAATTGGAGCTCTCGTTTATTTTCAAGTATAATCAAGGCGTTGAAGAGTTCCTATTATTTGAGTCCAGAGTGACAGTTACATACAGTAGAAGAGGCAATTGCAATGCAGCGTAAAACAAGCGCGTTATTGATGTTAATGGCTTTGACGTTATCTCTTACGACGGTTCCGGTTCACCCGGTAAATGCCTCAGGGCAAGTAAGAACGAACCAGGCTTGGTGGCCAAATCAGCTTGATTTATCGCCTTTACGCAGGAATGCCGCAGCCTCGAATCCCATGGACAAAGATTTTAACTACGCACAGGCCTTTCAGGACCTTGACCTGACAGCGGTAAAAAAAGATATTAAGACCGTTTTGACAACAAAGCAGGACTGGTGGCCTGCCGATTTCGGCAACTATGGCCCATTTTTCATTCGCATGGCATGGCACAGCGCAGGGACTTATCGCCTTTGGGACGGTCGTGGTGGCGCAGATGGTGGCCAGCAACGCTTTGAACCTTTGAATAGTTGGCCAGACAACGCCAATCTAGACAAGGCCCGCCGCCTTTTATGGCCAATCAAGCAAAAGTACGGTGAGAAAATCTCCTGGGCCGATCTAATGGTATTGACGGGCAACGTTGCGCTGGAATCGATGGGTTTCCAAACCTTCGGCTTCGCTGGTGGCCGGCAGGACGATTGGGAAGCGGACCTGGTTTATTGGGGCCCAGAAACCGAATTTATGGCTGATAAACGTCATGGCTCGGACGGAAAGCTGGAAAACCCACTGGCCGCAGTCCAGATGGGACTAATTTACGTGAACCCTGAGGGCCCACACGGTAACCCGGACCCCATTGCGGCAGCTAAAGATATTCGTGAAGCCTTTGGCAACATGGCGATGAACGACGAAGAAACCGTTGCATTGATTGCAGGGGGCCACACCTTCGGCAAGGCACACGGCGCACATAAACCATCCGAATGCGTTGGCATCGAGCCTGCCGCTGCAGGTTTGGAAGAGCAAGGCTTTGGCTGGACTTCCAAATGCGGCTCCGGTAATGCAGGCCATACCGTAACCAGCGGCCTGGAGGGGGCCTGGACATTCAACCCCACCGCGTGGACCACGCAGTACCTGGATAACTTACTCAGATTCGACTGGGTACAAACAAAGAGTCCTGCGGGCGCCGTGCAGTGGACGCCAGTAAACGCCGCTGAATTGCAATCTGTGCCCGACGCCCATGACCCGACCAAGCGCCATGCCCCTATGATGTTCACAACCGATCTGGCGCTGAAGTTTGACCCGGCATACCGTGCCATTGCCCAGCGTTTTCGCGAGAATCCGGAAGAATTTCGTTTGGCATTTGCCAAGGCTTGGTTCAAGCTAACCCACCGCGACATGGGGCCGCGTGTACGCTATCTAGGGCCGGAGGCTCCAAGTGAAACGCTCCTCTGGCAGGATCCGATCCCTCAAATCGACTATAAGTTGGTAAGTGATGTTGATATCGCCCGGCTCAAGAAGGATATCCTGTCATCCGGCCTTACCATTCCTGAACTTGTACGCACGGCTTGGGCATCGGCTTCAACATTCCGAGGCACCGACATGCGTGGCGGAGCCAACGGCGCGCGCATTCGTCTTGCCCCACAAAAAGACTGGGCCGTGAACAACCCGGCTGAGTTAAATAAGGTGCTGACGGTCCTGGAAAAAATTCGTAGCGACTTCAATCGTTCGAAAACGGATGGTACCAAAATTTCATTGGCGGATACCATTGTTCTGGCCGGTTCGGCAGCGGTTGAGCATGCCGCCAGAGAAGCTGGCCACAATGTTACGGTTCCCTTTACACCGGGACGTAACGATGCCTCTCAGGCACAGACCGATGTAAAAGCGTTTGCCGTGATGGAGCCGACTGCCGATGGGTTCCGTAATTATTACGCCAACGGTAACCGTTACACCTCGGCAGAAATGCTGGTGGATCGCGCTAGCCTGCTCAATCTGACAGTGCCGGAAATGACGGTATTGGTTGGCGGAATGCGCTCGCTCAATGCCAATGCCGACCAGTCTAAACATGGCGTATTCACCGCGCGACCGGGGTCGTTAAACAACGACTTCTTCGTGAACTTGCTTGATATGTCAACAAAGTGGTCGAAGTCACCTGTATTAGAGGGGCTTTACGAAGGCCGCGACCGCGTAACCGGCAAATTAAAGTGGACGGCCACGCCTGTTGATTTGGCCTTCGGCTCCAACTCGGAGCTGCGTGCCGTGGCAGAGGTTTACGCCTATGAAAACGCGAATGACAAATTCGTCCGCGACTTCATTGCGGCCTGGACAAAAGTCATGAACCTGGATCGATACGACTTGGCCTCCAAGTAAAAAGTGCCTTTTATAGCTGGTTGCCGGCCACGGCAGCCAGCTTTTGGCTACATATTTGCAATTCAATCTAGCTTGGGTATCAAACCTTCGGACGACTGTATTTGGTGATGTCTTCGATTCGGCGGACAGACGGTTCGTTTGCAAAGCTATCATACTGTTGCTTTTACGCAACAGTAAAACTCTACCAATCACAAAGCAAAAATAAAAGGCGCTAATGAGGACTCGTTCGTTGCGCCTTTCCTACCATTACAGGTATCACATACTCTATCTCCTATCGTACACTCAACGCAATCCTCATAAGAAGAGTCTTGAGATAGAGGTCATCCCGTAATTTTTTATTAGGATGGGCTTAAAAGCTAGAGTTAGAGAGGCTTGAGATGGCGAGAATTCGATTAAAAGAAGAATGGGCTAAGATTGAACCGTTGGTTCCGGCGGACGAAACGGTTGATTTTGATTTGGAATCAGACAGCCGTGACAATACAAAGCCTGTCTCCCCATTCCACAAAAGATTCCAGCATCTTTGGCCGTCACAATGGATTTCACCGGGCACTCCCAGGCGACAACGTAAAGGAGGCAAGTGTAGACGAACGCCCGAACCTCATACAAACCTATTAGTGCTTGGCTGGAGACGTTTTAAACTGCTCTCGATTAACGGGATAAGCGCTAATCTAACCTGCGTAGCTCATGATTATAGGCCCTCGCACCCATAGCGGATAACCACTATTTAATGGACGCCCGTTAAGGCCCAAGCTGCTAGAATGGTGTTATGTGGATAGGGGTCAGGGCAATCCGGACGCCGCAACCGTAGGAGAGTGAGCGAATGATAAACTCAACCGCCAAGCCGGACAGTGTTGAAATGGTAAAAAATCGCTTCGGTTTTTTTGAAATGAAGCACAAGCCTGACGAGAAAACCCTTGAGAATTATTATGCCCATAAATATTACCAGGAAAGCTTGGGGTATTATGACAAAGAATATACGCCAGAAGAAATCCAGTATTTTTTAAATAAAATCGAGCAGCGTTTTAAAGTTATCCAATCCCATTTTGCGGAGGAACCCCAGCAGACAAGGAAGTTATTGGATGTGGGCTGTGGCGAAGGTTGGACGCTACAGTACTTTAAAAAACAATCCTGGCAAGTATTAGGCCTGGATTACAGCGAAAGCGGATGCAAAGGCCATAATCCCGATTGCCTGGACGATCTGATGATCGGGAATATCTACGCCAACCTGGATCGGCTTGCTGAGCAGGACGAATTATTCGACTGCATCTGGTTGGATAACGTGCTGGAACATGTCATCGATCCCTATGCCCTGGTGGAACAATGCCGGAAGCTGGTCCATTCTTCCGGTATGCTGGTTATCGAAGTCCCGAATGACTTTTCACCATCCCAGGAGCGCTTGTACAAAGAGGGCTATATCTCCAGGCAGTTCTGGGTCCAGACGCCGGATCATATTTCCTACTTTAACCGGGATGGGTTGATTAACCTATGCAGCGAGGCGGGCTGGCGGGATGTTCTGATTATGGCCGATTACTGGATCGATTTTGATCTGTTCAATCCCAACAGCAATTACGTCGAGAACCCTTCCATAGGCAAAGCCAGCCACTATGCCCGCGTTAAGATTGAAAACCTGCTCCATGACATCTCCCCGGAGAAGACGAACCGGCTTTATGAGGTTCTGGCGGAGATGGGTTTAGGACGGCAAATCATCGGCTTTTTTAAACCTGCCTAATCCAAGCGCCAAGCCTGATATACCTCGATGATCATTGTTTTCGACCTGGATAACACCTTGTATGATGAACTGACTTATGTCAGGAGCGGCTTTTGGGCTGTATCCCGTCATCTGGCACATCAGTTCGGTTTAGCGGAAGCCGAAGTTTTTGATTACCTCACCAGCATCCACACCTATGGCCGCGGGCAGCTATTTAATGACGCACTCCAGCATTTCGGGATTTTTAACCCAACCCGGGTGCGGGAATGCATTCGGGTGTATCGTACGCATCATCCCAGCATTCGGTTAAACCCGGACGCCGAGGCCTGCCTGAAGCGATTGGGCCGTAAACCCTTTTACATCGTGACAGACGGAAACAAAACCGTGCAATACAACAAATTGCAGTCCCTGGGACTTACCAAAAAGGCGCGGTTTTGCTACCTCACTTACCGATACGGCATACGACACAGCAAACCATCCCCTTACTGCTTCCTGAAGATCTGCGAGAGAGACAATGTGTCGCCTCAACAAGTGGTGTATATTGCGGACAATCCGCATAAGGACTTTGTGGGCATCAAGCCGTTGGGCTTCAAAACCATCCGGATCTTGCAAGGCCCGTTCAAGGACACGCGTTTATCTCCTGATTATGAGGCTCATCGGGAGATCACCAGCCTGGATGAACTGGACTTTACGGCGTTGTTCGAAGAAGATTAAAAGTTATCTGGGCAGGAACCGGCTAAAATGGTGTATAGAATGCTGTTGATACGATGAAGGCGGTTGAGCGGATGGATTATCAATGTCTCAAGCTGCAACGGTTTGTGGAGAACGGTTACGAACTCTGCCCGATTCGCTACGAAGATATTTTGAAAATCAGGGATTGGCGAAACGAACAGATGAATATCCTTCGGCAAAGCCAACCACTTACGGAGGAGCGCCAGCTGAAGTATTACCAAGAGGCGATTCTGCCAACCTTTACCCAAGCCTTCCCAAGCCAGGTGTTATTCAGCTACCTTTTAAACGGCCAGTGCATCGGCTATGGCGGTTTAACCAATATTCACTGGGAGCATCGCCGCGCTGAATTGTCTTTCCTCCTGGCCACCGATAGAACAACGGATTTGGAACCCTATAAGCAGGAATTCCGGATTTATCTAAAGCTTCTGAAGCAAGCGGCTTTCGGGGACTTAAAGCTCAACCGTCTCTTTAGTGAAACCTTTGACCTGCGCCCCTACATCATCGAAGTCCTGGAGCAAAGCGGTTTTCGTCCGGAAGGACGCATGAGGCAGCACAACTTTATCGACGGGCAGTATGTCGATTCGCTCCTGCATGGCTGTTTAAGGGAATACAACGATGCCGATAACGGAAGTTCCCCATGAAATACCAGGTTTTGGTCAGCAGCCTGTCCAGAAAGGTGCCGTTGGTTAGAACTTTGAAAAAGGCGCTGGAAAAACTGCCTCAGTACGGGGGAATTATTGGCGGGGATACGAATCCAAACTGCATAGGGCGGTATTTTGTTGATGCCTTTTGGGACATGCCTGCGTTATCCACGCTTTCGATTGAAGCCTTGGTGGACTTCTGCCATCGGAAAAACGTTAAAGCCATAATCCCGACCCGGGATGGGGAATTGGCTTATTATGCAACCTACCGTTCTTATCTTTCAGAACAAGGTATACATGTCATGGTATCGTCTGAAGTGGCTGTTGAATCTTGCTTTGATAAACTCCGGTTTTTCCAGGCTTTAAGTCAAATGGGTTATCCGGCAATCCCTACCGCAGAAACGCTAACCTCAATTCCTTCTGGCATGGTAGTCGTAAAGGAGCGCTTTGGCGCAGGCTCCCGTTCTATTGGACTTGACCTGAAACCCGCAGAAGCCAAGGAATATGCTTGCAACTTGAAATCCCCGGTTTTTCAGCCGTTTATTAGCGGGATGGAAATGAGTGTTGACTTGTATCTTAGTCAACAGGGAAAAGCCGTTGGTTGCGTCGTTCGCAAGCGGGAGGTGGTGGTTAACGGGGAATCCCAAATCACGGTAACCGTGCGTCACCCGGAATTGGAAGCGCTGTGTATCCGGTTGGCTGAAGCCTTAGGACTATACGGCCACGTGATGTTCCAGGTCATGATTGATTCGAAAGGGCATTTTCACGTGATTGAGTGCAATCCCCGGTTTGGAGGGGCATCCGGCTTAAGCGTCGCCGTGGGTCTGGATAGCTTTACCTGGTTCTTAAGGGAAGCCCTGGGCAAAGCCCTCCCCGGCAATGCGTTTCAGCGCTCATCTGCTGAAAAACGGCAAATTCGCTACGCAGCGGATTGGATACTGGATGTTTGAATTACACCGACTCAGCATCCCTGTATTTGATAAATTGGCTTATACCAGATGAACCTGGTTGATGATAAACCGGCTTTTTGGGAGGGCCGGCAACCTGGAATAATCCAATCGTAAATCCTGCTCTGGTACCTGGTAACGAATCTTTTCTGTCAAAAGGCGGACGGCATCCTTCATGAGATCGATGGTTAGTGCCTCTCCGGCACAGCGATGATCCCTGTAGTGATCCCCGCCCCCTTGCGGAATGAAATTATACGGACTTCCATCCCAATCCAGGAAGCGCTTCGGGTCAAACGCATCCGGGTTTTGCCAGGTTCGGCCATCATGGTTGGTGCCATAAAGATCCAGCATCACCTTCTTTCCTTGTTTAAAGACATAACCTTGCCATTCAAAATCCTCTCTTACCTTCGCAATAACGGCCGGAAAGAAAGGGTAGAGCCGCCGTACTTCCTGAACAAATAGCTCCGTGTAACCCTCATCCGCCTTCAACGCTTCCAAACAGCGCGGATTCTGATGCAAGGCATGCGCGACAAAGACAATATAAACGGAAACGGCAACCGTAGGACGCAGAAGGTTGATCAATTCGACAGCCGCCTGATGCGGGGAAAGCGGGCTGCCACTTAAATCCCGGTAATGGGCAATAATAAAAACGGGGCTCTCTTCATCCACCTTTAATTTGCCATCCCGGATTTGCTGAATTAGCCCGGATAACCACTTTTCGGTTCGCCTGCGGGCGAAGGATGCTTCAAAATGGCGCAGGTTCACCGCCCCGGCATAATCAAACATGGCTCTCAGGTCGTGAAGACGCATCCGCATCTCGGTTTCCTCTACCGGTACCCCACACCAGTCATAAACAGCCCGACCCAATATCTGGTGCAACGCATCATACAGCACAACCTGCTCCTGGCTTTTCCATTTTTCCGCTGCAAGCACCCATTGCTCTGCGGCGAGCGCTCTTAGCGAACCAATTTTCTGTGGGGTCATCATGGACATCAACATCTGCTTCCGATGTCGATGGGCCTCGCCATCCATCCCTTGAACCGCACCAAACCCGAATAATGTGGACTTGAGTTTAAGCGGTGCCGCTTTGAGACGCACAAACTTGGTTTCATCATAAAATAGCGCTGCGGCAGCCGAACCACGCATGCAAATCATATCCTGAAACATGACTCTGGTTTGAAAAACATCGCTTTGAAGCTTTTCACACCGCCGGGAAATAAAGTGATACGGCTCCTGCAAGAGGGCAAGTGTGTTATCGAAAGCCGTATCGGTTGGAATATTTTCACTTTTACGCTCCCGGTTACGTTTACGGATATATAAGGTTGTTAACGCGATTCCTGCGAATGCAAGCGCGGAAACCAGCGGCAACGATGTTCTTCTGATTGGCATGCTGATCATCTTTTTTAATTACCCCCATAGATTGATTAATGCTCTAAAGTTATTTCTTCTACGCGTATCCTGGCATAAGCCAATTCCCCTTCAGGTAAAATCCACGCAACCTCGGCTTCAGTCGGAACCATCATGTTATTTCGTTTTCTATAGCGTTTGTAGTAACCAGTCCAGGGGGTTGGGATAAAACGTCCGTTAACTTCCCTGTAGCGACCCGGTGTGTAGGTACGCAGAATTTCACCATTCTCGCCAAACACGAAATCCAGGGAGACGGTTGTCTCTTTATCCACCAAGGTTGCCCGGGCTGAATGCTCGTCAATGGCTTCCCACGAAAGATTAGGACTGGGCAACAAGGCTGTTGGAAACCAGGCGCTTTCGGCCAGATAACGCTGTAAAGCGCCTGCGCTCAACTCCGGCTGCCCATGCAGATTGACTACCGGAACCAAGGCCAAAACTTTGGCGCGTATGCCGCCATGGCCATCAATATAACTGTCTCGGACGTTGACTTGCAGAAGCGGCATCATTTCGATTGTTGCATCCCAGATAAAGGCGGGCGGCATACTGGAAAAAACCTGTGCCGCAGTGAAAGGCCGCCAAGGGGCGTTAAAGCCCCCCATTCGAAACTGCCCTGATTGCTGAATCCGAACTTGCTTTGCTGAAATCTGCCCCTCCGGCAAAGCAAACTGAAAGTACCGCTGCACTGGCGCTGGTAAATCTGAAAAGGATGGCGTGGTAGACGCCATGGTTGAAGCCACTTGGATTTGCAGATTGGCTTGCTCCGTGCCACGCTTCCAAAGCATCTGACCTGCAAAAATGGCCAGCAGTGTCCCGCCAGCTATTGTGCCGGCCAAGGTGAGCAGTAAACAAGGAATTCGTTTCATAAAGTGCCCTTCATCCATCTGTTCACGTTAACATATCGAACCCATTCCGGATCAATTACCATTACTGCTAATCTCACTTATACGATATTGCTCAGTTTGTAATTACCCCGGTTTTGCCAGAATATGAAAAAAGGTTATGCAAACTTATTGGAGGTGGATTAGGATGGCGGATTATCTTCAGGGCTTATTTCAAACGACGGGTCGGCAGTATTACCAACTGTCGGTTCCCCATCTCGTCGAAGCCGCGCTTCATCGTAATGAGGGTGTGCTTGCCGCTAACGGCTCTCTGGTTGTTACAACGGGCAAATATACAGGGCGCTCTCCGCAGGATCGCTTTATTGTGGATGTCCCTGCCATCCATCACCATGTGGACTGGGGCAGCGTCAATCTGCCTATCTCAGAAAACGTCTTTAACCGTGTCTTATCAAGGATGACAAGCTATTTGGCCGAGAAAGACCTGTTTATCTTTGATGGCTTTGCCGGTGCGGACCAACACTATGCACTGTCCATCCGCTTCATCAACGAGTATGCCCACCAGAGCCTGTTTGCACACCAGTTGTTCCGGCGTCCGGAGAAAGATCAGCTTCAAGACTTTCATCCGGAATTTACCGTCATCTGCGCCCCAGGCCTGGAACTGAATCCCACAACGGAAGGCACACATTCCGAAGCGGCCATTATCCTGCATTTGGAACGCAAGATGGTCCTGATTGCAGGGACACATTACTGCGGGGAGATCAAAAAATCCATCTTCAGCGCGATGAATTACTTGATGCCGGATCGCCACGTCTTTCCCATGCACTGCTCGGCCAATGTTGGGGCCGATGGTCGTTCGGCACTGTTCTTCGGTTTGTCGGGCACCGGCAAAACCACGCTTTCCGCAGACCCGGAGCGCACACTGATTGGCGATGACGAGCATGGCTGGGCCGATACCGGCATCTTTAACTTCGAAGGCGGCTGCTATGCCAAAACCATTCGCCTTTCCAAGGAAAATGAGCCCGAAATCTGGGACGCCATCCAGTTTGGCGCGCTATGCGAGAACGTCGTGATTAATCCCGACACCCGTATTCCCGATTATAACGATGCTTCCCTTACCGAAAACGGACGCGTCGGTTATCCCATCGACTTTATCCATAATGCGGATCCAAAAGGCGTGGCGCCCCACCCTAGCGCCATTATCTTCCTCACGGCGGATGCATTTGGCGTACTGCCCCCCATCTCCAAGCTCAGCGAGGAACAGGCACAGTACCATTTTATTAGCGGCTACACCAGCAAAATTGCCGGTACGGAGCGCGGGATCGTCGAGCCTGTTGCGGCCTTCTCCACCTGCTTTGGGGCGCCCTTTATGCCGCGTCCTTCCTCGGTTTATGCCCAACTTCTGAAGGAACGCATTACCGAACATAAGGTTAATGTGTACCTGATTAATACCGGTTGGCAGGGCGGCCCTTATGGTATCGGCAAGCGCATCAGCATTCCGCATACGCGCGCAATGGTTACGGCTGCGTTGGAAGGCACCTTAGAGCAACAGGAATACTGGACGCATCCGGTATTTAACATTATGGTGCCCAAGGCATGTCCGGGTGTCCCAGCGGAAATCCTTGATCCTCGTAATAGCTGGGCAAACCCGGTTGAGTACGACGCCATGGCAACCAAGCTGGCAATCATGTTTATCGAGAACTTCCGAAAGTTCAACGGCGTGGAACACCTGGAAAAGGTGGGGCCAAGAGTCCCTGTGGTTTCATAATAGAATAGGGGATGTGGAGGACAACACGCACTCACTGCCTCAACGATGCATTGCAAGGAATGCGGGCAATTTGCAACATTGAGGGATTTTAAGTAAGGAAATCGTTCAGATGGAATGGGTATCATGCAAATTCGATTTAATTCGGTCTTTCCCCTAAAGCAAATTCAACCTTCACCAGCCGCTACGCATGTTCGAACTCGAGGTGAAGGAAAATTCAGCTCGAACCAACCCCAAGGAACCGTTTCGGCTCCGGCAGGCATTACCTTTCAGGCGACTGAAGGGGAAAGTGTCTTTAACAGAATACTTAAACTCGCAAGTTATGGCTATGGTGTTACAATTGGCGCTAATCCTGACAATCTGTGTATTATTGACGATTCTTACGTCAGCGGTAGGCATGCTACAGTCTATTTTAATCAATTCAATCAATTGATGATTGAAGATTTAGGGGCAACAAACACAACCAGGGTTAACGGAAAGAAAATTGCAGAACCGACAGCATTAAATGCGAATGATGTTATTAAGATTGGAACCTGCACGGTTCCAGTTAATAGTGTTAAACGGCTTCCCATTCCAATTAATAACGAGGAGGCCATTGCAGATTGCATTAAACTGGAATTAGCGAAAGGACATATTTTATCCATTGGTCGCTTTACCGATGAAGACACCAGAACCGATCACGTCCTTTTAAGGCTAATAGGGGCGGATAAGGCGATGAGCCCCTTGCATGGTGCCCTGCATAAAACTTCCAATGGATACAAGTTTGTTTCATTGCATGAGGGCGTAACGAACTATTCCACGTCATCAAAGAGAGGTATGTTGGGAACACATCAGTCTGTCGAGCTTCAATCCGGTGATGTTTTGACGCTTGGGAATCATCGTTTAGTTCTGCCATAAAAAAATAAAAAGCCTGTTTCCCCCTCAAAAAACAGGCTTAAAATATAGATGAACGAATAGATCTCTCACTCTTCCTTATACGAATTTCCCCATTGATTCTTCTTCGCTATAAGGCTATGTCGTTCGATTGAAGTTACAATCAGACGATCTGAATATTGATTTTGCAGTTCAGAATTTTGTTGTTTAATTCGCCCTGAATGCCCCGGTTAACGATGCCTCTATCCTTTATATTTTATTAATGATTGCTGTATATTAATATAAAAAGATTTTCTTAAGATTTCATGACATCTTGCAACAGTTTATTTCTATTTTTGTTTTTTAAATAAAAATCAAGAAGGCTCCAAAAGGAGCCTTCTTCACTGATAGGACAATCCTCTATTCTAACATTTTTTCGGATTTTTTTTGCAAGCCGGAGAGGGGGCAGGTGCTGGTTGCGGTGCAGGAGCAGGTGAAGGTTGTGGCGCTGGCGCCGGGCTTGGTGATGGAGACGGTGAAGGCGATGGGCTTGGAGAAGGACTAGGTGATGGAGATGGCGACGGGCTAGGCGAGGGAGACGGGCTAGGTTCCGGAGCTGGAGAAGGTGTGGCTGCATCGTCGCCAATACCGGCACGGCTGGCGTAAAAATTAGAAGCGTTATCCATGGAGCTGTCCACGGTCTGCTGCATTACCGCCCGGCTTACTGTTACCAGGCTACCTACCAATAGCGTCATCAGGACGATGCCACCGGCAAATTCGACAAGTTCAGCACCGTGTTGCTTTTTCATGCAGCTTTTCCTTTTTGCTTTGTTCTTCGCATCAGTCACTCGTGTAACTTATCGGCGAGGATTGCTCTATCTTAAACAGAGTTTTCATCGAATTAACCGTAGTCGGGTCAGGGTGCCGCCCCCGCTGGAATTACTGATGGAACAGCCCGCGTGACAATAACCTTTTACAAAATGCCCTTCAACATAAGAGTCGTTGCCTTGAGCCTTGTATTTTGTAATCACAAAACCCTGGATGGATGAGATCTTGAATTGTGCATTTTTTCCGTTTCCAGTTGTCTGGCTATATAGCGGGATGGCGATAACAGTCCCGTTGTTTTTCAGCTTTTCCAGCGCGGTTTCCACACCGTTGGCATTAATCGCGTTGCCCGGTTTGGGGCCATACCATTCGCCCACGTTTACAACACCGTCATAACCATCGCGCATTACTTCGCCCAGTTGCTTTGAGCCACCGCCACCGCCATCAAAGTCGGCAAGCCCCCAGTTACCAGGGCCTAAGGCGCCGCAACTGCTGGCTTGATCGACATCCGTTCCGCCAACGGTTAAGGTGTCGCCATAAAACCGAACGGTGGGTTTGCTGGCGTCTCCAAACAAGGCAACGGCCTGATCATAGCCCGCCTGACAGACATACAGCGGCCTGAGCCCGGTCATACCGGAAACACTGCCTCCGTAAATCGCGATGGCTTGAGCATAGGAGTTGAAATCTTGCGCACCCAGGAACTTGGCAAACAATGCAGGCACGGGTGAGTTCAGCCCTCCTCTCTCTGCCCGCACAGTGACACGAACCGCATTATAACCTGCAGTTTGCGCAAAAGCTGCGTTGTTTGTGGGCGTCTCAAATGTGCTGGGATCATATGCCCCGGTCGCCGGGTTGATATAACCAAAATCAATGTCGGCATCATCAATGGCCATATCCTGGTTGGATTCGGAAAGGGTTCTGGCCTTTGCCCTGGCTGACTGCATCCGGAGTTGGATAGTGGATAAGGCACTGCCATTAACTGCGGGTGTATACTTAAATAGTTCCGAGGCCGCCGCATGGGCAGCAGCATCCGCAGCATTCTGCATGCCCTGGTGGTGAGCATAAAACAAGCCCGCGTCCACCGAAAGGGCGCCCACGGCCATACTGATTAGCAGCAAACCCAGCACTTGTACGGAAGCCTGGCCAGATCTCGGCTGGCCTTTGGTAGCAACTCCAGAGAGTAAATGCTTCAATCTACAATGCATCAGTAAGTCCTTCGTATCCACTAATTAGCCATTTGCCACTGATCATCGGTGTCAGTTCGCCATCGGTTACACGGCATGGCTTCAGGTTCTTTTCGTCAAATTTAATTTGAACTTTACTTCATAAACTGCTTTTCTTTACATCCTGAGATGCTGCATGCATTCGCTGAAGTGCGCTAACATAAGTTTACTTTTCAGATAGAGGGGGAGCGGATATGATGGAAATCAGGTATCAGCTTGGGGTAAAGCGAGGCAGACATGCAGACGTTGGAAAAAAATGCACTTTCCGTATTGGATCATGGATTTGTAGAGCTGATTGACAGCTTGGGTAACGATTTAACGGTTGTAAATGCTGCGCGCGTTTCGTTTGGTAAACGTAAAACCGAATTGTCCGATGGGGATAGGAAGCTGATTAATTACCTGGCTGCTCACCAGCATTGGAGCCCTTTTCGGCATGTGCAACTGCAATTTCATTGCAAGGTGCCGGAGTTTGTCGCGCGCCAGTGGTATAAACACGTGGTCGGCATTGCCTACTCGGAAGGCGTTACGGTTGATCACGCCTGGAATGAGATAAGCTTGCGTTACGTGGATGCATCGGACTTTGAGTTCTACACGCCGGACGGCTTCAGGATGCAGAGCGAGAACAACAAGCAGGCCTCTCGCGATGAGCAGGTTGTTGATGCGGATGGGCACCTGCGTGAGCAATACCGGAACCACTGTCGCCAGGCCTTTGCCCTTTACGATGAACTGGTGACCGCTGGGGTCGCCAAGGAGCAAGCCCGCGGTGTATTGCCGCTGAATATTTATACCGAGTTCTACTGGACGGTTTCGCTACAGGCCGTGGTTAATTTTATCAAACTGCGCAAGCACGAAGGGGCTCAATACGAGATCCGGGAATATGCCAACGCGATTGAGAAACTCACCAGCCAGGTTGTCCCCATTTCCTACGAAGCCCTGTTGCAACAACCACTGGCTTAACCAAGCATCCTCAGTGAATATTCACCCCTTCTCCTGCCTGAATGGGCAGTGGTTTGTAAACATTTATATGTTATTTGGTAACATGTCTTCCCATGAAACCTCATGAACGGTATAAACATGATCAAACTCTAACTCTCTATCCTTTGTTGCCCTTTAGCATGAATTGCTAAGGGTTTTTTTTATGTATGGAATTTCAAACATGGATCAATCGTGGTTATTGAGACATGGGATCGCGAAAACGCATGAGGGGTAACATTTTGGTTACATTCGGATTGATCTGAGAAAATCTGGGGAAAAACCAGTTTAATGCTGCAAGTACGATACCCAGAAACCCCTTGTTATCTTTGAGTAGCGAGGAATTCTAACCGTTTTCAGGCGTAAAACAGGACGAATTAAAAAATGGAGATTCAGGATTAAAAAACTGAACCGCTAACCGTGCCTGTGCATACGCAATGGCTTATTTTTACTGAAATACTGCTGTGTTGCTAAGAGAAGTGGAGAGTGGAATTATGCCCCATGGAAATGCTGCTGTTTTTTATCGGGATTTTTATTCATTTTTTAGCCAGGCCCTATATCAGTATCTCAGCCAGTGGATTCCGGAAGAAGAGCTGGCAAATTTTAACGCGTTCAACTTTTTAAACCGTCATTCCGGGTGTGATGATGACGGGGATTACAGAGGAAACCGCCATCGCGGGGGCGGCAAAAATGATCGCCTTTGGGGAAGTGATGATGACGACATCATGAGCGGTGGTAAGGGGAATGATCATCTCCATGGCAAGAATGGCACCGACATCGTGAACGGCGACAAAGGAAATGACAAACTCTACGGCGATGAGGGCGAAGACCAGTTGAACGGCGGCCATGGCAATGACTGGCTGGATTGCGGTGACGATGACGACACAGCCAATGGTGGCCGTGGAAATGATCAGATCCGCGGCGGCGCTGGAAATGACAAGCTTTTTGGCCAGCAAGGCCACGATCGGATTTACGGCGAAGATGGTGAAGATAACCTTAACGGCAACGAAGGCAATGACCGGCTACATGGTGGGGATGATAATGACGTCCTCTACGGTGGTGCCGGAAACGATCGCCTGCACGGGGATGATGGCAACGATAACTTGTTTGGCGAAAACGGAAACGACAAGCTGTATGGCGGTGATGGAAATGACAACCTCTTCGGCGGCAACGGCAACGATCGTCTTTATGGCGGGGAAGGTAACGATGTGATCGAAGGTGGTAACGGCAACGATATCATTTTCGCCGGTGGCGGTGATGATATCCTTGTGGGTGGTAACGGCGATGACCTTTATAAGTTTGGCAGCGGCACCGGAAATGACATTGTTGATGATGCCGCCGGGAACAATACCATTCAGCTGGGTATGATGCTGGACGACCTGACGCTGGAAGCCATCGATTTGGATGGCGACTCATTCTTTGACGCCCTGCGCATTACCACCGATGACGATACCATTATTACCTTAATGAACTATTTTGATAACAGCACTTCGGACGTGACCGCTTTGCAAGCCGGAGCCGGGCAGTATACGCTTTGCCTGGACGATGAGGACTATGATTTTGAGCATCTTTCAAGCTATTTAAGCAATCCTGTCCCTTAAGAATAGCGAATAACCACAATATCGTTTAACCCAGGCACATATGCTGACTTCGGCCTCTGATTGTTCAGAGGCCTTTTTCTTATAAGCTAGGGGGAAATGGCGGAAGGCGCCTTCTGCGCAAGGAGGTCGCTAATATTCCGGGCAACGTCCGATACACTCACGTCCAGGCACAAGGGCGTCTCGCAGGAGACTTTGCGCACATCCCAAAGGCAAGGCCTGCAAACCAGGTCGTCCCGGGCGGCCACGCGCACCAAGTTAGTTTGCGGCACCAGTTTTTTTTCATCCGTTGGGGAGAAAATCGCCACGACTGGGGTTTTTAGGCCAACGGCCAGGTGCATGGGCGCGGAGTCTACCGATACCAGCACATCGGCCAGGGCAATCAGTCCTGCAAGGTCGCGCAGGCTGGCGGTTTTTCCGTACAGGTTGATAATCCGGGATCGGATTTCCGGCGGCAGGGACAGACGAAAGGTTTCCATTTCCGTAATGGTTTCAGCATCGTCCGGCCCACCGAGCAAGTAAACATGGGCTTGGGGATAGCGACGGGGCAGCTGTTCCATCAAGGCTTGCCAGGAGGACAGCGGCCAGCTCTTAAGGATATTCTTCTGCACGCTCATCTTGCTCACGCCCGGATGAATCATGATGCGCTGGCCGGGTGGTGTGGCCTCATACTCCGCCAGGATGTGCCGGGCCTTTTGCCGGGTCAGGTCATCGGCATGGAGGGCGGGAACCGCCGGCTCTTTAAAGGTAAAATCCGGGCGCGTATGCCGAAGAAAGGTTTTTGCCAAGGAGAAATACATGTCCCCCGCATACGCCTTCCGATCCAGGGGTGCGGCCGCAGTCAATAACACCCTGCTCAAGGCGCCCGTATCAAATCCCACCCGAATCGGGATGCCGCTCATTGCAAGCAGGAAAGGGATAAACGGGGAACTGCCGCTGGAAACCACTGCATCAAAGTGGTTCCTACGAAGGAACTTAAGCAGTTTGCCAAACAAGGCCGGCTTGGAATACCGATGCAGTTCCACTTCCAGGGTGCTGTCCAACTGGGGCATCAGCTCGCGGATGCGGCCGCTGCGGGCTTCCAGCACAAGCGTGAGATGGGCCTGGGGGCATGCCTGGTGAATCGCGTCAATCACGGGGGAAAATAGGATTTCATCGCCAATGCCGCCAAAGTTCAGCAATGCAATCCGTTCAAAATCCTTTTCGAAGAGCGGTTGTTGTTCATCCATGGACTGTAGCCTGACTTCCTTCTTCTATCGCTTGTTCGGAATAGACTGCAAACCCGGCCACCAGAAGCCAGAAAAGCAGATTAACACTGGGTCGGTACCAAATCGTATCGAACAGCCCGTACAGAACGGAACCCACGATGCCGACAAACAGCATCCCGATAATCATTTTGCGGTATGCGGGCAGGCTGCCGTAAAAGGCCAGGCAGGTGCGCATTAACACTGTTACCAGCAGCAACAGGAAGACAATAAAGCCCATAATGCCCTGCTCTGCCCAGATTTCCAGGAAAATACTGTAGGCGCTGAGCGCGTTATATCCCGGCACCATGTAAAGCCCGTAAACCTGCTTAAACGTATCATTTCCAGGCCCAATGCCCACCAGCCAGTTGTCCTTGATCATCTCAATCGTGCTATTCCACACGTTGAGCCGATAAGAATTACTACTGTCCTCACGCATGGCAAAAATAGAGAGGAACCGGTTGCGAATAGCCGGCACCACGGATGCCATTGCGACGGAACCCAGGATGCTGCCCAACAGGACCAGTATCCAGGCCGCTTTCAATTTAATCTGATCTTTCAACTCCTCATCATGCCAAAGCAGATGGCCAAGCAACATAAACGTGAGCGTTGCCATGGCCAGGATGGCAAGATAGCCGCCTCGAGAGCCCGTGAGTACCAAAGCCGCCAGGACAGGCATGCTCACCAGAAATAGCGCAACACCTTGCAGCCAGCGTTTTTTAAAGACAGAAACCCAGGCCAGCCCAACGCCAATGGCTAAAGGCGGGATTAAAAACCCGGCCAGCAAATTGGGGTTATAAGGTTTCAACGTGCCAAAAATCCGGGTCAGGCGATCTTCCGGGTTAACGGACATATCCTGCCAGGTTGCCAACGGCTGCACGTGATTAATGTACTGGTAAAACCCGATAAAGGACTCCGCAATTCCCAAGGCCAGCAGCACACCCAGGAACAGGAAAAGCTGCCGCCGGTTCTCCGCGACCATCAATCGGAAATTGAGATAGCCGATGAAGAAAACGAGAAACTTTACCAGACCCACCACACTGGTCTGGACATAGGAAGAAAAGGCAGTGGAGACAAGCGCCGTTAAAAAGAAAAGTACCACTAGCGCATCGATAATGTTGGGTTTTAAGGCAATCGGCTTCAACAGCATCCTGAAAATCAGGATACCAAAGGTCAACACGACGGCCGCGCCAATCACCTCCGTCGAGGCAAACGTGGCAAGCACCAGGATGCCACATGCCGCAACGAGGTTGAGGACACGCAAGGTCTGATGCAACCAGCCCATGCTTTCGAACCGCTGGTGAACGGGTAGCAGAACGGCCTGGTAAAAGCCATTAATCGCCCTTGCTGCCGTGCTTTGCTCAAAACTGCCAGACAGGGCCCGGTGGGTGGTTTGCGCCAGCCGAACAAAGGGTGAAAGAAGATATGACGTTGCTAAAAATGCCGGTGTGGACATCAGGCGTTCCATTAAGACTTGAGCGGCTGGACATCGACAATTTTGCCGTAGACGCGATACTTGAACCCTTCCAGCTCAATCGGCAGGCCGACCTTGACCTTGACGCCTCCGGCAACATAGCCATCCTTGGTAATTTTAGCGTGATCCTTTAGTTGCAACGTATAATCAAGCGCGTTCTGCTGCGCGATGTCCTGGATAACCTGGGGCTGTCCGTTGGGCGTCATCATCGTCATACGCACCGGCTCCTTTTTCACATCCTGGATCAGCACTTCCCCGCGGGGCTGGTTGCGAATGGTGATGGCCGTCATCTTGCCGGCCTGGAATAGCTCGCTGTCCATACTTTTTAGGTTGGGAATCAGGATCGTCGTTACGATATCCGTTTCCCCTTCAACCACTTGCCCGGAGGTAATATGCGTCCCGGACTGGACCAGGAATACCCCGGCCACCATCAAGACAATGATGATGCCAATCACAAAATCGACAACGTTCACCCTGCCGAATAATCTGCCGCGTTCATCAACAAGTGCCATGCTCGTTCTCTTTCTCTCTCCAACGTATCACTTAAACTGTCGCACTGAAGGCTTCCAGCTGCAAAAGCCCGTCATCCATTTCAGCCAGCGTTTCCAGCATTTCTTCCACGGACGTGGTGGCCGTCGCGTATTTTTTAACCACGATGCTGGCGGCCAGGTTGCCTAATACAGCTGCTTCCAACGGGCTTGCCCCGGTTGCCATGGCCAGGGTTAACGTGCTGATAACCGTATCTCCCGCGCCCGTCACGTCAAATACCTCGCTTTTGTTGAACACGGGAATATGGATGACCTGATCATCGCTGTCAAACAGGCTCATCCCGTCACTTCCCCGGGTAATCAACAGGTTTTTCAGTTTCGCTGCCTGCCTCAGCATCGTTCCGCCTTTCAGCAGGGCTTCCTCCGTTACCAGCGGATACCCTACATTTTCCTCGGCCTCCGGCAGGTTCGGGGTGGCAATGGTGGCACCATCAAATGTCACTAAGGGGCGATGCGAATCCACCGACCAGATCATGTTCTGCTGCACGGCCACCTGCTTGCACACCTCAATCACGCGCGGCGTCAGCAGCCCCAGGTTATAATCGGAAATAATCAATGCATCGTGCAAGGGGGCCAACTGCACCACCTTATCAATGATGTCCTTTTCAATCGCCTCGCAAACCGGCGCCGTGGACTCGCGGTCAATCCGCACAATCTGCTGTAGCACCGACTGCCTTGCCTGCCCAGAAATGCGGGTTTTGGTAATCGTCGGCCGACTATCGTCCTGCACCATCCCCTCCAGGGATATCCCGTCGCGTTCCATCGCCTCGAACAACAGGGAGCAGTAATAATCCTTCCCGGCAAGGCCCACCATCGTAACCTTGTTTGCGCCTAGGGCCGTAAGGTTATGCGCGGCGTTGCCGCCACCACCCAGCAGGATATCCGTCTGGGTGTGCTTCAAAATAATTACCGGGGCCTCGCGGGACAGGCGGCTGGTTTCCCCATACACCATTTCATCAATCACAATATCGCCTACAACCAGCACACGGCCTTGATTGAATTGCTTGATTCGCTGTTCTAAAGTTGCCTTGTCCATCTTCCGCCTCTTAGCGTCTATGCTGACTATTATACCGTAACCGCATGAGGAGGCCAGCCTTTACGGTTGACTTTCGTTTTTCTTCAATGCAGTATGAGGTGGATCTTGATGCGCTCGTAGCTCAGCTGGATAGAGTACTTCCCTCCGAAGGAAGGGGTCGCGCGTTCGAATCGCGCCGAGCGTATTTTTTCTTCAACGATTGAAGTGCTGGAAAACCGGATCACGGAATCGGAAGTGATACTTTAGGTTGGTTCGCTTATACACGGAACCCAAGCACCTGTTTGCCAGCTATGTTATCGGCAGCCCTGTTTTCAGGACGCATTATGTTTAGCGCCGCCAAGCAGCAAGTCGCCTGCAAGGTGCCCCATCCATTCGCACCTTTGCGGTAACTTATTAAACTAACTGTTTTAAATAAGCTTGAATATCGAATTTTGAAAACTCGGATTCGTATTTCAGTCGAGATGGGTGCCTCGGATGTCCTGCCTTGGTTAAAGTGCCGCAATGCAACCAGTTTTCTACAGGCAAGATATCACAAATGTCTCTTAAGCAACTGGTTAAATAAGCCCTTTTTTTAATAGACGTGCCCCAAGCTGCCCAAATATACAATTCAGAAATTTCATCCATATTTAACTTAATAGCATCTAAATTCTTGGCATGAAGGGAATCATTGCGTTTAACACTTAGAACTAGTCCGGTAAGTATTTGAGCAGGATGCGAATGCAAGCGAGTTGCCAGAAGGCTTTGTAACGGCTCACATAGTTTTCTAATCGTATCTCCAAACGCTTGAACCAGCCCAACCAGGCAAAAGCACGCTCAACC
>CALAJO010000089.1 GCA_937922745.1 uncultured cyanobacterium | reverse complement strand
TCGGGCAAGATTGCCACGTCGCTGCGCGCCTCGCAATGACAAAACAAGCGCGTGTCATTGCGAGGCAACAATGCAATGGAGGCCGTGGTAATCTCCCCGCTGTCCCCCAGGCAACCCAAATGGGTTCGATCGTTCATTTTTGAGATTTTAACGATATCAAGGATACTCTGATATGGAAACGACCCATTCTTGTCTCCTGCTCCCCTCACTGGCCGGGGAGTTCAATATCCGTATCCGTCCGTTTGCTTACGAAAACGCTTTTGCCAAGGGGCAATTACTCAAACATCTCCGAAACGGACAGATCGTCGTGGATGCGGCCAATGGCCTCACCCAGTAAACGAGCCACGCTCAACTGGGTAATCTTGGTCACGTTATGGGCTTCCGGCCGCAACGGGATACTGTTGGTCACAATCACTTCATCAATCGGCGATTCGGCAAGGCGTTCGATGGCCGGGCCGCTAAATACCGGGTGCGCGGCGCAGGCAAAAATCCGGCGGGCGCCTTGTTCCTTCAGCATCTTGGCCCCAGAGCAAATCGTCCCGGCCGTGTCGATCATATCGTCCACCACAATGGCGTCCCGGTTGCGCACATCCCCAATCAGGTTGTACACTTCGGCCACGTTATGGCCCGTCCGGCGCTTGTCGATAATCGCAATCGGGGCGTCCAGCTTTTTCGCGAAGACACGGGCGCGCTCCACGCCGCCAGCGTCCGGGCTCACCACCACCACGTCCTGAAGGTTCTTGCGCTGGACATAGTCAATAATTACCGGGGTGGCGTACAAGTGGTCCACCTTGATATTAAAGAAGCCCTGCAACTGGCCGGTATGCAAGTCCATCGCAATAATGCGGTCCGGCCCGGCCGTGCTGATCAAGTCCGCAACCAGCTTGGCGCTAATGGCTTCCCGCCCGGCCGTCTTGCGATCCTGCCGCGCATAGCCGTAATACGGGATAACCAGATTGATCGTCCTGGCGCTGGCGCGCTTAAAGGCGTCAATCATAATCAGCAATTCCATCAGGTGTTCATTCACCGGCTTACACGTCGGCTGAATCAGGAAAACATCATCGCCGCGCACACTTTCCTGCACGCGCACATAAATCTCGCCGTCATTAAAATTCTTAATCGTAATCGGGCTCAACGACGTGCCAAGATAACTGGCAATCTCCTCGGCCAATTCAGGATTGGCGCGGCCTGTAAACAGTTTCACCTTGCAACTCCCATCCAGCATCCGGTTCCGCTCCAGCTGAGGTATATGCAGTTCGACGGCCACTGAGTTTTCCTCCATTCAATACCTTTCCGCGAGTGTACTTGATAAACGCCACTAAATTCAAAAAATTGCGCTACCAGTTACATTTAAACATACCAAAAACCATGAATTTTAAACCATTCCCATTAACTTTTCTAAACCTGCTCATGGCACAGCGCCAACTTTCAAGGGCCTGCGGCCCTTACGCCGGCCGTGGGCCATTCCGGAAGATACAGGCTGTTCTAAATCAACCCACTGCCGGCTATCCCGCTAATGGGGGGACAGGAGGCGTTGCCTCCTTTTTACAGCGTGGGTGGGTCGCCGAGGTTCAATTTAACCAGTGGATTCCCTCTCCCGCGCAGCAGGGGAAGGCTAGGGTGGGGGCAAGCCCCAGCCAACACTGCAAACGAAACGCTTCCCCAAAACCGAAGCACCTGCGGGCTTTTCAGCGGGCAGGTGCTTCGGAAAAAGGTAGGTACTCTATTGGGAGTTCGCTTCGATTAGTAGGTATCGGTGCGAACTTCAGCGTAAGCGTCCTTCAGATCCGTGGTGGGGATGTGGTTGGCATCCTCAATCGGCATCTTGGCGCTGGTGTACTGCTGCAACAGCGGAATATTGGGCTTCACGCGCTCCAGGAAATCCGGCAGCTCGATTTGATAGAAGACGCCCAGCGGAATCTGCGGTTCTCTGGCCTGAACTTTGGCCAAAGCCTGCATTTTCTTTTCAGCGATTTCATCTTCGTTTCTGGGGTCCTGAACCTTGCCGTCATAGCCTTTTTCAGCCAGATGGTAGGTGCGCGGATACTTCATCCCTTCGATCTCGATTTCCTCGCCATACCAATCCTTGGTGTGGAGGTTATTGTAGGTCGGGCAGGGCTGAAGCACGTCTACCAAGGCCATCCCCTTGTGCTGGATAGCCAGCTTCAGGGTTTCCCGCAGGTGCTTGGCGTCAAACGCATAGCTGCGGGCAACAAAGGTGTAACCGGCAGAAATGGCGATGGCCAACGGGTTGACGCCATCGTTGGGGTTGGGCAACGGCAGGGACTTCGGCTGCATCCCCAGTTTGAGGGTGGGAGACGCCTGGCCTTTGGTCAGGCCGTATACTTCGTTGTTGTAAACGATGTAGGTCAGGTTCACGTTCCGACGACCGGCATTAAGGAAGTGGCCGGCACCGATACCGTATCCGTCCCCGTCGCCACCGGCTACCACAACGTGCATATCCGGGTTGGCCAGCTTGGAGCCAATCGCGAACGGCAAGCTGCGGCCGTGCAGGGTATGCACACCGTAGGTTTTAATGTAGTGGGGGGTTTTACTGGAGCAGCCAACGCCGGAGTACATCAGCACCTGGGAAGGCACCAGTTGCAGCTCGGCCATGGCCTGCTGGATACAGTTGACGATACCAAAGTCACCGCAACCGGGACACCAGTCGGGATGGACATCGGACTTGTAGTCCTTTGCTTTGTATTGAACGGTGGAGGAGGGCATATTAGTGACCATATGTAAGCACCACTTTCTCTGTCTTCTTATTCGCAATCTCTCTGAGGGCCGCCACGATTTCGGTTTCGGACATGGGGCGACCGGTGAATTTGGTGACCAGATGATCCATTTTAATCCCGGTTTCCATCCGAACCAAGCGAGCCAGTTGGCCAGTAAAGTTCTGCTCAATACCAATCTTTACCTTGGCGCGCTCCAGGATGCGGGTCACGCCGTCCACCGGGAACGGGCTCATCATCCGGATCTGCAACACGTTCATCGAGATGCCGTCGCTTTGGAGAATCGGCAGGGCGTCGAGGATCGGCCCCTTGCAGGAACCCCAGGTCACGATGGTGTAGTCCGCATTCTCAGGGCCAAACAGCATGTACTGCTGGTCTTGCGGGATTTCCTTCAGCGCGGTCTGGAGTTTTCTCATCCGCTTGCTGTGCATCATAATGCGTGTTTCAGGGTCTTCGGTAATGTGGCCCAGGGTGTCATGCTCATCACCGGTGTACCAGTGGATCCCATGCTCCTGACCCGGCAGGGCGCGGGTGGAAATGCCGTCTTCGGAATTGTTGAAGCGGTGGTACTGGCCTTGATATTCCGGCTTGGAAGCCAACTCGGCCAGGTACTCGTCGGAAGCGCGCTTGCCACGGTCGATGCGCAGGCCGCTTTCATCAAACAGCTCGATGGATGCGGTGTTGTTGGCCAACGCCTTGTCCGGAACGATAATGACCGGAGTCTGATATCTGTCGGCATAGTTAAAGGCGTTAAACGCATCGTAGAAGCACTGGCTCATATCTCCAGGGGCCAGAACGATTTTCGGGTATTCCCCGTGGCCGATGAAGATGCTGTACAACAGGTCGCCTTGCTCGTGGCGGGTTGGCAAACCAGTGGACGGGCCGCCACGCTGGTAGTTCAGGACAACGACCGGCACTTCGTTGATGCCGGCCCAACCCAGACCTTCCGCTTTCAAGCCGAAGCCAGGGCCGGAGGAGGAGGTGCCTGCACGGACGCCGGTGAGCGCAGCACCAACGGCCATACACATTGCGGCAATTTCGTCCTCGCACTGAACCACGTTGACACCGTACTCAGGATGCCCTTCGAGGTAAACGCTCTCGTCGCTGGCAGGGGTAATGGGGTAGTAGGACTGGAAGCGGCAACCGGCTTTCAGTTTACCCAGCGCAACGGCGGTGGTGCCGTTCATCAGCATTCTCGGGGGAGCGCCCGGAACGGAGGTGATGCGGTAGGGGAAACGCTCGGTAACGTTCTCTTGGATGAACTGGTAGGCTCTCTCGGCCACTTTCATGTTCATCGGGACGAGCTTGGCTTTGCTGCCGGTGAAGATTCCCATCAGGGCCTTCTCGATGTACTTGATCTCAAATCCGGTGAGCGCCAGGGAGGCCGCAACGGCGATGGTGTTCTTCATGATCTGCAATTTTGCCAGCGGCTGGCCTGTTTCGGCGGCCACTTCCTGAAGGATTTGCGCATAGGGGAGCGCAAGGGTTTTCACTTCAGGATGGATCTCAATCTTTTCAAGCTTGGTAACGGTTTCGTCGTAGAAGAAATAGCCGCCGGGCACAACTTCATGGGCATGGATGTGGGCGGTTTCATCATCAAACGTCGCCAACAGGTGAACCGGGTCAACGTGGGAGTTAACCGGGGTTTCGCTAACGCGAACCTGGAAGTAGCTGTGTTCACCCATAATGTTGGAGTGGTATTCACGCTTACCGTACACGTTCAAACCGGCAACGGCGCAGGCGCGGATAAACAACGTCGCGGATGAATCAACCCCTGTACCTTGAGGGCCACCAATCATCCACGAAAACTGGTTGGTGATTTCCATATAGAACCTACCTTCTTAACTTCTAAATTTTCTGTTTGTCTGACAGAGTGATTCGATATCCCTATAAGTATTTCGCAAAAAAAGCAAATTGTGAAGCGCGTAATTTAGATTGGTTCCGCTTGTTTAGGCAGTCCCGGCCATGCCCAAGTGCCGTAACCGTATCCCGGCGTGGGGGGATGTGTCGGGAACTTGCATCCAACGCATGTTTGGCTTTGTATAATAGCGATTCAAACACACTATTTCAACCCATGAGGCCTTCCTGATGAACCCAGTGAACATACCCCGCTTTAAGGGCTATTACCCCATAACTTACCTGCCCATTACGATGGTTGAGCCTAAATTCATCGAGCAGTACCGGCCCTTCCAGCGGGATTTTGGTTCGCATCAGCTTTATTTGCTGGTGACGGGGAAAGACAAAACCCGCCATAAAGACCTGGTGACCCATCCCGATGGGCAACTGCGCATTGTGATTGGGGCAGACGGCAACAGCTTGGGTTACAGCTCCCCTTGGGACGCCGATCTGAAACCGGTGACGACTCTCGAAGAATCCGGAAAGATCACCCGCTTGCTGGAAGACGCCAAAGCCTTTATCCATCAACCCATGATGACAGGGGTTAAGCCCTTCTTCGACAGTTTCCTCGATAAGAGCCGCAATGCCATTCACCGCTTTGTGGCGCAGCTATCGGGCCTCGGCAACCTTTAGGCATTTCTGTCCGAACAGCCAAACCTGCCAATATCGGCGATTTTTAAAACCATATCAACGGGTATACTACCTTTGGTACTGTTTGGAAGAAGGAACCGGACTGATGATGCGCAAGGGTGAACACTACCAATGCGAATGCGGCGCTGAAATCGAGGTGCTGAAAGAATGCACCTGCGGCGAAAAGACCCAGCAGCCTGTCTGCGTGTGCGGGATGGAGATGAAAGCCGTCAGCACCGCTCGCTAAAATAGGGCCCGACTCTCTAAAAAGCTGCGGCAAACGTGTCGCAGCTTTTAAGGTTTTTGTTCCTTCACCAGTTGAATGGTTTTCGTCACCCGTTCGTAAAGATAGCGCGCAATTTCAACCCGCTTGCGCCGCGCAAGGCCATAATACTGCTTCTCGTCAAGGGGATCCTTTTTCGTCGCCAGTTTCCGCGTCAGCCAGGTGGCTTCGTCATCGTACGCCACGAAAATGACATGCTCCTCTTTGCGCTTTCGCTTGCCGAGCAGCGTATCCATCGTTGGATACCGGATGTTGAAATAAAAATGGGCAATAGGGCGCTCGGGCTGTTCTGCCTGCAGGCGGGCATATTCCGCATCCTTTTCCTGCTTTTGCATTGCGGGGCCTCTGCCGCGGATGAGCGTGACACCCTGGAATAAAACCGGCCTCATTTTCATGACTCGGTGGAAACCGCTTCCTGCTCCTTGTTTAGCGCGGCTTCCAATGTGTGCCAGGCCAGGCTGGCGCATTTTACCCGGACAGGATATTGCTTGACGCCCTGAAAAATGGACAGCCTGCCAAGATGATGCGGTTCTGTGTCCGGATCCAGTTGTCCCGTGACCATCTTTTGGAACTCATCCTTCATCAGGCGGGCCTCTTCCTCGGATTTGCCCTTAAGGTTCACCGTCATCAGGGAGGCGCTGGCCTTGGAAATCGCGCAGCCGGAGCCCTGGAAGCGGATCTCCTCAATGGTCCCGTTGTCTTCATTCAACTTCAGGTAAACAGCAAACTGGTCGCCGCAAAGGGGGTTTTTCCCCAGTGCATAATGGCTGGCCTCTTCCAGCACGGAAAAATTGCGGGGCTTCTTGTTATGCTCCAGGATAACCTGCTGATAGAGTTCGTTTTGATCCGCCATTACCGAAAAACCTGGGTTACCATCCTCAGCCCGTCAACGAGGGCATCAATTTCCTGCTGCGTATTATAGAACGAAAATGAGGCGCGTGTTGTTGCGGGGACGTGAAAGCGCTCCATGACGGGCTGTGTGCAATGATGCCCCGCCCTTACGGCAATCCCACGGGAATCCAGCAAGGTACCGACATCGTGAGGATGGATATCATCGAACACAAAGGAGATCACACTGGCTTTCTCCCGCGCGTTTCCAATAATCCGCAGCCCTTCAATCTGTAACAAGGCTTGAGTGGCATACGTCAGCAAGTGATGCTCATACGGCTGGATGTTCTCGTAGCCCACGGCGTTGATATAATCCAGGGCGGCGCCCAGGCCAATCACTTCGGCAATGGCGGGTGTCCCGGCTTCAAACTTGTTGGGGGCCTTGGCAAAGGTCGTTTTCTCAAACGTCACGCTCTCAATCATGTCGCCGCCTGTCTGGTAGGGAACCATTGCATTGAGGTGCTGACGCTTGGCGTACAGAACACCGATCCCGGTGGGGCCGTAAATTTTATGGCTGGAGAAGGCAAAGAAATCGCAATCCAGGGCCTGCACGTCAATGGGCATATGCTGGATGCTTTGCGCCCCGTCAATCAGTACCGGGATACCGCGCTGGTGGGCCATGTCAATCATGGCCTTAATGGGGTTTATCGTTCCCAGGGAGTTGGAGATATGGTTGACCGACACGATCCTTGTTTTATCAGTCAAGAGAGCTTGGTAGGCCTCAATATCCAGCTCGCCGTCATCATTTACAGGAATCACCTTGAGGACGGCGCCCTTTTCCTGGCAAAGCTGCTGCCACGGCACGATGTTGGCATGGTGTTCAATGGCGGAAATCACCACTTCATCGCCGGCCTGGACAAATGGGCGCCCGTAACCGGAAGCCACCAGGTTAATCGCCTCGGTTGTCCCCCGCACAAAAACAATCTCCGAGGAAGATGGGGCGTTGATAAAGCGGGCCACCTTCTCCCGAACCTCATCGTAGGCAATGGTGGCGCGTGCGCTCATTTCGTAGACACCGCGGCGCACGGTCGCATACTCGTTCATATAAAAGTCCGTCATCCGCTCAATCACGGAGAGCGGCTTCTGCGTCGTTGCGGCGTTATCCAGGTAGGCCAGCGGATGGCCGTGGATTTTCTGCTTCAGGATGGGAAAGTCCGCCCGAATCCGTTCAACGTCAAGGTGGGTTGCTGTTTTCTCCATCAGTGTCACCATGGTTATTTCCCCCGTGGGCTGGGCTGAATGTTGTTTCTTAAATGGCGCTGCACGCAGTCATCCAGGTATTCGTGCAGGGAGTGGATTGAAATCCGCTCGATGATTTCCTCGGCAAAGCCGAAAGTCAGCACGCTCTGGGCCAGTTCCGATGACAAGCCCCGGCTCGCCAGGTAGAAAATCTGGTTTTCGTCGAGTTGCCCAACGGTCGCGCCGTGGGTACACTTTACGTCGTCGGCATCAATCCGCAGTTGCGGTCGGGTGAAGACCCGCGCATCGTCGGACAGGAGCAGGCTCTGGTTAAGCTGGTTGGCGTCCGTTTTCTGGGCATCCTTGTGGATGCGAATCGTTCCCATAAACTCCGAGCGGGAGTGGTCATCCAGGATGCCCTTGTACAACTGGCTGCTGGTACAGTTGGGCACGGCATGATCCACCAGCAGATGGTCGTGGACATGGGCGTCGTTCATTAGGACGGACAGGCCATTGAGCTGGCAATCGGCATGCTCGCCCAACAGGCTGGCGTGGAGGAAGTGGCGGGAGATTTTGCCCCCGGTCGCCACGGTGGTCATCTTCAGTTGGCTATGGCTTTGCAACATAGCTTGGGTCTGCGCCAGGTGAAAGGCATTATCGCTTTCCATTTGGGCCACGGCATATTCCAGCCGGGCATGCGCGGCCAGGTGAATCTGTGCGACGCTGTTGGTGAGATATGTTTCCGGCGGCATGGGGTTATGGCCCACAAAGCTGACCCCGATCGCGGCCTGGGCGTGTTCTCCCAAACGAACCATGACCCGCGGAAAGGACACACCGGCCTCAGTATGACCGTCAGTCGTAAGAAACAGCAGTTGAATGGGCGCGGTAAGCTGGAGATTCTCCGGGATGTCGATCAGTGCGCCATCCTGGAAAGACGCCGTGTTGAGCGCATAAAACGCGTCCCGGCCATCTTCGGGCATATCGGCGAGGAAGGACTCTACCAAGGCCGCTTGTTCCACCAGGGCAGTTTGCAGCGGCACAACCGTAACGTTGGCGGAAAGGTGAGCAAGGCTGGAAAGATGCGCGGCATAAAACCCGTTGACAAACACCAGTCGAACGGCATCCGGCTCCTGAAACAGGTAAGGCTGAACCATATCCGCCGTGATGCTGGAAACGGCCTGTGCGGTAAACGGGCGATACGCGTTGCTGACAATGGGAACCAGTTCCACAAAGCGCCATATTTCATCGCTGCGGCTGGGCATGCCCTTGGATTGCAGGTATTCGATGGCGTCATTTTTGAACGAACGAAGCCAATTTGGAGACGTATCGGGTCGGGCAGCCAATTCGGCCAGGGCGGCCTGCTCGAAAATCGGTCGGGGTCGGGATTCAATCTGCATCGCCATATCCTTAAACCCCTGCGGTTTCTTGCCCAATAACCCAGTCGTAGCCTTTTTCTTCCAGTTGCAGCGCCAGGTCTTTTCCGCCGGATTTCACGATGCGGCCATCGGACAGGACATGAACGTAATCCGGCTGGACGTAATTGAGAAGCCGCTGATAGTGTGTGACCATAATCACGGCGTTGTTCTCGTTGGTGAGCTTGTTGACGCCATTGGCGACTTCGCGCAGCGCATCAATATCCAGGCCGGAGTCGATTTCATCGAGTACGGTCAGCTTGGGTTCCAGCACCGCCATCTGGAGGATTTCGTTCCGCTTCTTTTCTCCGCCGGAGAAGCCTTCGTTGACGGAACGATCGGCAAAGCTGGGATCCATCTCAACCAGTTTCATCTTTTCTTGCAGCAGGTCGTCAAACTCCAGCGGATCCAGCTCCTCCTGCCCTTCGGCGGCGCGCTTGGCGTTGTAGGCCATCCGCAAAAAGTTGGCGTTGTTAACGCCGGGAATCTCAACGGGGTATTGGAAGGCCAGAAAAATCCCGGCGCGGGCGCGCTCTTCCGGCTCCAGCTCCAGCAGGTTTTTGCCTTCAAACAGCACCTCGCCGCCCGTCACTTCAAAGGAGGGATGACCGGCAACCACTTTCGCCAGCGTGCTTTTACCGGAGCCGTTGGGCCCCATAATGGCGTGAACCTCGCCAGGCTTAACGCTGAGCGTAATGCCCTTGAGGATCTCCTTGTCTTCCACGCGTGCTTGAAGGTTACGTATCTCTAACACCGGTCTGGTCTCCACTCATTCAATGCTTCATACTGTGTGTGCTTAGCCAACGCTGTTCTCCAGCTTTAGCCCCAGCAAGCGGGTCGCTTCTACCGCAAACTCGCCCGGCAACTCTCGGAAGACATCCTTGCAGAAGCCGTTGATAATGGCCGACATCGCTTCTTCAGTGCCAATGCCGCGCTGCTGGAAGTAGAATAACTGCTCTTCGCTGATTTTGGACGTGGACGCCTCATGCTCCACCTTGGCGGAACTGTTTTGCACGTCGATATAGGGGAAAGTATTGGCGTGGCAGCTCGATCCAATCAGCATGGAATCGCACTGGGTAAAATTGCGCGCCCCTTGCGCGGACTTGCGGATGGATACCTGGCCGCGATAGGAGTTGTCGGACAACCCGGCCGAGATCCCCTTGGAAATAATGGTACTCGTCGTATTCTTCCCGATATGGATCATCTTGGACCCGGTATCCGCCTGCTGATGGTTGTTGGTCACGGCAACAGAGTAGAACTCACCAATAGAATCATCACCCATCAGTATACAGCTTGGGTATTTCCAGGTGATTGCAGAGCCGGTTTCCACCTGTGTCCAGGAGATCTTGGAATGTGCCCCCCGGCAGATCCCCCTCTTGGTCACAAAAT
>CALAJO010000088.1 GCA_937922745.1 uncultured cyanobacterium | reverse complement strand
TGCCTCCGGCCTGCTGGACAAGCTGGGCTTGAGCGGGTTTACCTTGGCCAGCGCCACCTGGGCAGCCATTGATACCGGGGATGCCGGCAGCGAAGTGGATGCCCTGTTGATTACCTTTAGCGGCGGGCGCAGCATTACCATTCACAACTACTTCGACAACACCTCCGTGGATGACGACCTCTCCGGGGCAGGCGCCGGGCATATCGAGCAGATCGTCTTCTCCGATGACTCGGATGTGGATCTTGCTCAGGTCAGAGGGTTAATCGCAGGATAAGGATTTTTCAGTTTTTATTCCGAGACTTTAACGGGCGGAGCCAGTAGTGAATGGATTGACGGGCTTGGCGGCAATGACACCCTGAACGGGGCCGGCGGTGATGATATCCTGATTGGCGGCACCGGCGACGACTCCCTTGCAGGCGAGGCGGATAATGACACCTACCGAGACTTTAGTGGACGGGCCGGATCCGGCATCATGAATCGATCGGCTGGTGATTAACTTTGCCGGGGGCAATTCCATTACCATTTACAACTATTTTGATGACGCCAGTAACGATGAAGACCTTTGTGGCGCTGGAAGCGATGCGAACCTCGCTCAGGTGAAAAGCCTTATTTCCCCTTGCCCAGCTTTTTAATCTGAAACAACTGGCTGTCAAAATCGCCATAAAACGTGGGCGTTAAGCCAATATTCATCAGGAAGCCGCCCGTTACCGGCTCCTCAATGCCCTCAACTTGATATAGTGCTTTTTTGTCCAATCCTTGCAACTTAACGGCCGGTATGGGTTGGTTTATATTCCCCAACCGCTGGAAGGCAAAAACCAGGATGTCCTTGTTGTCCTTTGATCGGAACATCCAAGCGGGCCAATTGCTCTGGGCGGGATTTCTCAAGAGTTGGTATGTCCCGTGGTGGATTATGGGCCGGATTTTTTTGTATAGCGCAATATATTGCGATGCTTCCGCTTTTTCCTCCGCCGTCAGCTTCATCGGATCCAGCTCCAGGCCCATATTGGCGGACATGGCCGTTAAAAATCGCGTTTTCAGGGAGGTTACGCGGCCTACCTGCCCATTGGGCACTTCCGAGACATGGGCGCCCATGGCGATTGGGGGGTAAACCTGCGCGAAACCGCTTTGAATGTCCCAGCGGGCTACGGCATCGGTGTTATCGCTGGCCCAGATTTGCGGGAAGTAAGAGAGCATCCCCAGATCGAAACGGCCCCCGCCGCCGGCGCATCCTTCGAACAAGACCTGAGGATATTTTTTCGTTAACGTATCCAACACGCGATACAGGCCCAACATATAACGATGCCGGGTGTCCATCTGGCGATCGGACGGCAGATCCAGCGAGCCCACTTCGCTCATCGATCGGTTCATAT
The DNA here is from genome assembly GCA_937922745.1 of uncultured cyanobacterium. Classification (GTDB taxonomy): domain Bacteria; phylum Cyanobacteriota; class Vampirovibrionia; order Vampirovibrionales; family JAGQHJ01; genus CALAJO01. The sequence goes on along the minus strand of CALAJO010000088.1, from coordinate 56,472 downwards.
CCCACTTAATGTAGCGAACCGGCCCGGAGTCCAGGATGTTGGACAGGGATTGTATCAGGTAATCCTGGACGTCTTTTCGGCCTAAATCCAGAATAAACTGGTGCTTGACCTCCTTTGGCTCCCGATGCGGCAACCGGATAATCCATTCCGGATGGTCTTTAAATAATTGGCTATTCGGGCTCACCATTTCCGGTTCCACCCAGATGCCGAACTTCAGGCCCATCCTCTGGATTTGACGGGCGAGCGCGCCAATCCCCTTGGGGAATTTCTCAGGGTTGTGTACCCAGTCTCCCAAACCGTCCACCCCGCTCCTGGGATGTTCGCTTCCGCCAAACCAGCCGTCATCCAGGACGATCAGCTCTACACCCATTTCCCTGGCTACTTTTGCCGCCGCGATCATTTTGTCGTGGTTTACGTTTGGGCCAAAGGCTTCCCAGGTATTCAGCAGAACGGGACGAGGCCGTTTGTTCCAGTCCCCGCGCATCACATGGTTGCGAATCAATTGGTGATACTGTTGCCTTAAACCATTAATGCCCTCCGAAGAAAACATGCCGATGCACTCCGGCGTTTGGAAGGATTCTCCCGGTAACAGCTTCCACCGGAATTGTTGAGGGTTCAATCCCATCATCACGCGCGTCATCCCCTGCCGGTTTTTCTCGATCTGGGCGCTGTAGGAGCCGGAGTATACCAGGGCGAAACCATACGCATTGCCATGGGTGTCGGTTGTCTCATCATCCATTACCGCAATAAACGGGTTGTGTTCATGCCCGGAATGGCCCAGCCTGCTGGAAATATTAATATATCCCTGCTTGATGTCCATGATCTCTTCATTGGCTTCCCGGGCGGATGCGCCGGACAGTTTGAGCAGTCGGGACGGCTCGGTGCCCAAGTCCGCGGAGAAGCTGGCGAGCTTGTTAATGATTATCCGTTCATCACTGCGATTCACCAGTCGGGCGCTCCTGATCACGGCATTATAGTTCTTGAACACGGTATAGTTGAGATACAGTTCGGTTTTATTCAACTCGTCCCTGAGCTTGATGACCAGGGTTTGCGCGTTGCGCTGATCCGCGGGGTTGACGTAAACGGATGGAAGCCCTTCGATGGGCGGTTTGCCTGGCACGATGGCATGGCCGGCATATTTAAACTGGCTTAACGGCAGATGGAATCCCTGGGTTGACAGTTGATACGACGGAATACGGTTATCGTTACGGTCCCCATCCGCGTATTCCCTTGGAATCAAGTCTTCCTTTTGTTGCCAGGAGCAAGTGCGGGCGAAATTGTAAGGCAAAAGCCCCTGCTGGAGTTTTCCCACTGGCGCGCCCCAGTGGCTGGTCAATAATTCGCTATCCGGGGAGATGCTGATGAAATACTCCATGTCCTTGCCAGAGAGATGAAAGCGCCGGTTTTTTTCGTCAAATTGAATCAGGGGTTGAACCTGGCCAGGGCGGCGTGCGCCTGTAATGCCTGTAAAATACACAGGGTACGGTTTAAAATGTCCCAAGTTTAAAGTTTGCAAGTTGCGGTGAGGTTCGCTAACACTGGTTGTCTCAACCTTATCGTTGAAATTGTGCCGCGATAATTTTTGTTGTAGCGCATAACTCGCGTGGATACCCCTGATGAATACCATCGTCCCTCTCCAAGTCATCATTGATTCTAAATTCAACCATCTGAAAAATATATACTCGTGTCAATACGACAAGCGGGTGCAAAGGCAACCGCTTGGTACCTAATCCAAGGGTTGTGTTTGCGGCAGGCGTGTTGGATTATAGGTCTATCTTACCCATCAGGAGTAGAACGCGGATGCCTGTGACCACTGTTGAACGCTTCAAGGCGCTTTTGCCCATTGATAACCCTTCCGGCAAGGAAGATCGGATTCGGGAGCATATTATGTCCCAATTGTCCGCTATGGGGTTTAACGATGCCGAAGTGGACGCAGCCGGTAATCTACTGGTGCGTATTCCAGGGGATGAGCGCAAGGAGACGTTCCTGTTTTCCGCCCATATGGATAGCGTGCCGCCATGCCTGGGAATTGAGGCGGTGGAAGAAACCTATGAAAACCGCCGCATTATCCGCACGACCGGTAGAACAATTTTAGGGGCGGATGATAAATCCGGCATTGCCACCATGATTAGCCTGGCTGAACGGCTGAAACAGGAAGGGGATGGCAGCAATCATCCCATGGAATTCCTGTTTTCCACGCAGGAGGAAGTGGGGTTGCTGGGGTTAAAGGCGTTTGACCTGACACGCTGCCGTTCCACCATGGGGTTTGTGCTGGATGGCGAAGGGTCGGTAGGGGATGTGTTTTTCGCCGGCCCCACGCAGATGAACCTGCTGTTTGAGTTTGAGGGCCTTCGCTCCCATGCCGGTATCGCGCCGGATGCCGGAACCAGTGCCATTGAGATGGCCACGACGCTTTGCGCCCGCTTGCCCATTGGACGCATCAGCCCGGAGTTGACGCTGAATATCGGGACGATAGAAGGGGGCGATGCGTTTAATATTGTTGCACCTTCTGCGGTGATGCGGGGCGAAGCCCGAAGCCACAACCCGGCGCTGTTAGCCTCGCTGATGCAGCAGGTTGAGGCTGAAATACAGGGGGTTGAAACCCGCTACCCCAAAGGCAAAGTAAGCTTTACGCCTACCCAAAAGTATCAAGGCTATGCCGTGCCGGATTCCCACCCGGTAACACAACTGGCTTGCCTGGCTGCCGAACAAATTGGTCTGACGCCGGTTGTGAAACGAATGAATATCGGTTCCGACGCCCATGTGCTGAACCATGGCGGCATCCCTTGCGTGGTGCTGGGGATGGGCTTCCATTATTCCCATAGCCTGGGTGAATATATTTTTGTAGACGAGCTGGAACAGGTTTCCGACTGGGTCTGGCAGATTATTCATCGGTAGGGGCTGCGCAAAATGGTATCAACGGTCAGGTTCAAGGCATTTATCCCCTTAACGACGCATTGGGACGTGTTTGAAGCGGGAAATTACCACACGCCCCAAACCCTTTCGGATCCGGTGCGGCAGCGTGAAATGGCGGTTAATGCCGGGATCGTCTCCGCACTCGACTCCTGGGGCGAGGGTCGTAAAGGCAGTGCGGCTCGAGAAAGCGCGTTAGATACGAAGGCCACTTATTTAAGGGCGTGGTTGTGCCGAAACCTGGGGATTCAAATGGATCCTTCCGACCGGATGGCGTTGATTGACGAAAGCGACCCGGAGCAGCCCAAGAGCCATTACCGGGCGTTTATTACCGTGGGTAAGGAGACGGAGAAGATTAAGTTGTGGCTACGAAAGGCCTATATTTCCAATGGAATTGCCGCCTTGCAACAAGCGTTTGAAAGCGCATGGCCGGAGATTGCAAAGGGAAACCGACCTTGGCTATTGATAAACACTGCCCCAACACGCGAACAGTTAAATGAAATAACTGCTCAGATGCGCCTGTACTCCCCAAGGATGACGGTGCCGGTGGTTCCGCAATTTTATACCAAAGCAGACAGTTTCTATCTTGCCGGATTCAGAAAGATCAGCGAGCGACCTTAGCTCTTATTCCGGTAGATTCACCTGCAATCCAGCCGGTTGACCATGCATTCTGGAAGTTGAAGCCACCGGTGAGGCCGTCAACATCAATAATTTCCCCGGCAAAATATAAATGGGGCTGAATCCGGCTTTCCATCGACCTCAGGTCAATCTCCTTAAGAAGGATGCCCCCGGCAGTGACAAATTCATCCTTGAAGACGCCTTTGCCTTCAATCTCAAAAGGGCATCGCTTCAGCACCTCAACCAGGCGATTTACAGCCTTCACCGGAATATCCGCCCAAGCCTGCTCCAAGGGAACCTGATGCCATTTCAGCAGGTTTTCCCAAAAATGCCGGGTCAGGTCAACAGGGCAGGCATTCACAATCTGCTTCCTCGGGGTTTCCGCCTTTTGTTGCAGCAACGCATTTTTCAGCGCCTCGTCCGTTACTTCCGGCAGAAAGTCCACCGTGAGTTTGCCCCGGTATTGGGCGCCGTACAGTTCCCGCGCTCCCCAGGCGGAGAGTCTCAGAACGGCTGGCCCGCTCAATCCCCAATGGGTAATCAGCAAAGGCCCTTCCTGCTGAATCGGTTTGGCTCCGGGGATGTCCAACCGGGCCTTGACCTTGGGAAAGCTGATACCTTGCAAATCCGCTAAAAGAGGGTGCCGGATTTTAAAGGTAAAAAGGGAGGGCACCGGATCCTCAACGGTATGGCCCAACTGCCGGGCCCAGGCGTACCCTTTGGCCGCGCTGCCGGTTGCCAGTAAAACGGCCCTTGCCTGGAAATTTCCTTGAGGGGTTTGCAGGGTAAACCTGCCATTTTCAGGCCGAATGTCCAGGACCGGGGTTTTGGTGAGGAGGGTGATGCCAAGCGAGCGTGCCCGGGACATCAAGCAATCAATAATGGTTTGGGAGTCATCCGTTACCGGGAACATGCGGCCATCCGGCTCGGTTTTAAGCTGAACCCCGTTTTGTTTAAACCATTGTACCGTTTCCTGTGCCCCAAAGCGGCTAAAGATTCCCTTTAGCTCCTTTTGCCCGCGAGGGTAGTACTGCACCAGCCGCCCGGTATCAAAGCAATGATGCGTTACGTTACAGCGCCCGCCGCCGGATATGCGCACTTTGCCCAAGGGCTTGGGGGCGGATTCTATAATGCTGACTGCCAGGGACGGATTGACGGCCTTTGCCCGCAATGCGGCAAAAAAGCCTGCCGCCCCGCCGCCAATCACGATGAAATCCTCAATCATGGTTCTTTACCCCAGTCTGCATCCTGCCTCCCATCTTCTGATAATTCGGGAGGGCCTGGCAAGTTCTATCGTCCAAGCCATCTCGATATGGGACACGGGTTGGTGTTAAAATCAAAATTTGGTTCAGGAGAGGATAGCACCCGTGATCATCGAACAGCAAGGGGACATCTTTCAAAGCGGCGCCATGGCGATGGTCAACCCGGTCAACTGTATCGGCGAGATGGGAAAAGGCTTGGCCGCCGCGTTTAAGCGTCAATACCCCGATAATTTTTATTACTACCGGCGTGTCTGTGAAAAAGGATTGATGCAGCCGGGCAAGGTGCTAACGGTTCCAATGCCTGGAAATAACCCGCATTATGTCATCAATTTCCCCACCAAGCGCCACTGGAAAGATAAAACCTATATGGAAGATATCGAAATGGGATTGCAAGATTTAGCCCGTGTCCTGCATCGCCTTCAAATCCAATCTATCGCGATACCGGCTTTGGGGTGTGGCCTGGGCGGCTTGGACTGGCAGGTGGTGAAGCCGATAATAATGGAAGCCCTGCGTCCGTTTGACGCCATGGACATTATGCTTTACGGCCCTCAAGATAAAGCTAAATAATTTTAGAATCTGAGCCGGCCAAAATTATTTATACGACTTGCAGGTCTCTCACCTGTTTTGAGGTTATTTCGAAATATCGCCGGTCTCCTCCTTGTAGTGGAGGCGTTGGCATATCAACAAGGGGATATCCTTTGTTGACAAAGAACGGCACAAGCGCGTTTTGCCAATCCCAACAGATAAATCGAATTGCGGAGTTGAGGGGCGAAATCTCCATTACCTAAATGGTGTGTACGGAACAGGAGTAACACTACAATAAGTTGAAACGATGAATGGAGGAGAAAGGTCCTCATGTTGGAGAAGTCCCTACTTATTTTTAAAGCGCACATCAAGGCGGCAATGGCTGTATTTGTATTGTCACTGGTACTGCTGGTGGCCGCCGGCATGCTGACACCCAAAGTCTATGAGTCGCAGACATCGATTTTCATCCAGAAAAAGGTGCCGACTATGGATGACACGGCAAACACCCCTTTCTTTAGCGATACGGAGTTGACCGATCACGTCAAAATCATGAAATCCAATTATGTAATGGATAGCGTGGCGGAACGGTTGAAAAAGGACTTCCCGACCCATCCCGCAATTTCCAAAGGGGCTATGGCCACCCGGATGAGAACGGTAACGGCGCGCAATACCCGTTTGATTACCCTCAGCTTCCAGGACAGTGACCCCAAATACGCGGCTGCGATGCTGGCCTACACGCTGGAAGAATATGATAAAGCCCTGAAAAATATGACGCGCGATTCCAAGAGCAAGAGCTTAAACCTGATGCGCGATCGGATTGCCAGCATCCAGGCGGATCGCCGTGAAATTGAGCGCCGTGTTGAAGCCCTTCGCGCCGAGAGCGGAACCCTGGACTTGGATGCCAAGAACGCCGAACTGGTGAAGACCAGTGCCGTCTACTCCCAAACCCTGGGGAACCTCAACGCCCAGATTTCGGCTTCGCAGAACGAGATTGATCACTTAAGCAAAATGATCGGGCTTTCTTCTAACGAAGTCAGGTTAATGGCCCGCATTAAAGATGATCCCCAGATTCGCTCCCTGCAATCCGACCTGGGCAAGCAACAAGCTGAACTGACCGAAATGAAAGCCTCTTTTACCGACAAGTATAGCGGTGTCATCGAGAAGGAGCGCAGCATCAAGGCCATCCAGGACGCATTGGAAGGCCGCATCAAAAAGATTTACGGCGCGCCCTTCAACAACGATAACCTGGTCTATAGCAACATCGACAATTCGATGGGCCAGAAGTTGATTGACCAGAATGTGCAACTGCTGGCAATGTTGGGTCAAAAACAGCATTACGAAAAGCTCCTGGATCAGATGCCTGCTGAAATCAGCCAACTGGCTGCACACGAGAAGGAAATGTCGGAGCTGCAATACCGGATGAGTTCCTTGAAAGAGGAAGAGCGCAAAATCAGCAGCAAGCTGCGCGAGGATATGATGACCCAGGAACTGGCCGATAACGTCGGCAGCTTCCTCGTCATTACCCCGCCCAGGGTGCCCAAGGATTCCGAGTACGTCTTCCCGCTGAAGCCGAAAAATATCCTGACCTACGGCATCTCTGCAAGCGCCCTCCTGGCACTCTTCTCCATCGGCCTGCTGGAGTACTTCAGCCCCCGCGTCATTAACCTCGATCCGCTGCCGGTGCTGGCCAAGGTGGAAGGCTATGAAGGCGCTACCGAGGGTGAACTGAAGAACGCTTACCAGAACATTGCAATGCTCATCAACAAGATGGACTTGAGAACCGTAACAATGCTCCACCTGTGTGGTGACAAGGGTGCCCGCAAAATTAAAAAGGGCAAAGGCGGCAATGGCGACTTCCAGATCAGCTATTCCAGTTGCCCCTACTCTCCCAGCATCTTTGCCAACCAGTTGGCCATTATGTTCTCCCGCCGGGATGTGAAGACCCTGCTGCTGGATTGCACCAATACCTGTGTGGACGAGAACCAGAGTATCTACTGGGAGCCCATCGACGAGATTGTGGAGCATACCCTGTATCAGTTCAAGGGCCTGGAAAACCTTCATATCCTGAAGACCAACCAGAACAACCAGTTCTTCGATCCTTACACGCTGAAGTTACTGCCGGATTACGATGACTACGAACTGATCCTGCTGAACGTTACCCTATCCCAGAACGAAATGCTGAACCAGTTGTTATGCGATATGGGCGAAGCCACCGTGGTCGGGATTTCCAAATCCCAGACTTCGTCGGAAACGGTTCGCCACTTCCTCAACAACGCCAAAATACAGGATCTCAAAGTTCTCGGAAGCATCATTTTCTCATAAAGCCAAAGAGGTTCATGATGAAGCACGCCTATCTTAAGTTATTCACACTCGCCCTGTCCGTTAGCCTTACGTTTGGCGGGATTGCCCAGCCAAGCCATGCTGCCGACCAGAAGCTGTATCTAAACACCCCTGGCGCGGTGATGACACACCAGGAATTTGAGAAGTGGCTTCATTCGCATCATTTGGTCGACAAAAGCGGCAATCCCACAAAGGATCCCATTCAGCTGATTTCCATCAACGGCAGCTCCGAAACCCAAACCGAGAAAACCTTGACGGCGCATGTCACGCATTCGTCCTATATGTTGGGCGCGGGCGATCAGCTTGGCATTACGGTTTCCGGCAAACCCCAGTTCTCCCGCGAGGATGTGGTGGTGACCACCTCCGGCATTGTTTCCATGCCCTACCTTGGGGAGTTGCAAGTAACCGGTAAAACCACCGACCAGTTTCGCAAGGAATTGCAGGAGCGCTACAGCGAATACCTGGTTGAACCGGATGTGACCGTTGTGGTTAAAAAGCCCCGCCCGCAGATTAGTTATGTACTGGGCGCCGTCGCGCATCCCGGCTCGTACCTGCAAGTGTCCAAGGATGCCAACATGCCCGAGATCAAGGGGATTGTGGTTACGCCGGACTACCGGTTGATTACGGCCCTGGCCAACGCAGGCGGCATTGCCCGCGATGCGGATGTAGAGCATATTTATGTCTTCAACGACCGGGATGGCTATATCAAAAACGTCAACCTTTACGAACTGCTGGTCTCCGGCAAGGTTGACCAGGATGTGGTATTGCGCCCTGGCGACGTGGTTTACGTGCCTAAAGTGCCGAACCCCGATGCGATTGACTTTGACAAGTTCAAGCTGATTGCCTCCTCGACACTGGGTACCCAGAAATTCCCGGTGCGCATTTATGGCCTTGTCACCCGTCCGGATCAATACAGCCTGACACCGGATGAAATGACATTACAGGGCGCCCTTTCCAAAGCGGGTGGCCCACTGTACGATGCCAACCCCAAGCGTGTCGTCATTGCTCGTCCCAAGTCCGATGGCTCCCTGGAGAAGTTGATTGTGGATAGCACAGCTGGGGATACCATGCTGCGTCCGAATGACATTGTAATGGTGCCGGATATGAAAACCAGCGCGAAAGCCAGACGCCTGTTCGGCGCAATCGATACCGTACTCCGTCCCGGGGTGAATGTACTTTGGGGTATGAGTCAGATTGATAGAAACTAAGCGCCCCCTGGTATTTTAAGCACGGATGCAGGAGGAGAAGGCATGAGTTTCCTGATTGTAAAATCCGACGACAAGCCATTCATCGGCAAGCTGAAGCTGGGAATGCTCCTGCTTTTGGTGGTCTTAATCCCGGTAATTACCATTAACCAGTTTAGCAGTATGATGGCGCCGCTTCGCCTGGCTTCGTGGGTTTTTCCACTGATCAGTTGTATTATCGCCGCTATCCCGCTTTTGTGGCTCCGGCTATGGAAAAGTACGCGACTCAGCCTTTTGGCCGCGGTGCTTATTTTCCTGCTGGGAGACAAAGCACCGGGAATTTCCTCGCCGGTGGCGATGCTCATCACCATTCCCAATTTTTTATACCTGCTGTACCTTAACCGGCATTCCAGGATTAAAAAGCTGTTGCTTCCACTTTTCCTGCTGTGTGGCATTTATTTCTTATCTGCGTTTGCCCTTAACTTTGTTGGGCAAACGTTTGAGATTTCAAAGAAATACACTCTGAATATCGGCTGGCTGGGGGCCTTTGGCGCCACGCTTATCGTGTACCACATGATGTATATTCCACTTGCCATTTATCATCTGGCCTGCACGGACAAGGGCTTTTTCCGCCCGTTCATCTTCATCCTGAGCATTGTAATTAATGTGATTGCCGTTGTGGGCTTATACCAGTTTGTGACCGTTGGCCTGGGTGATGAAAGTGTACTATTCCGGGTCAACTCTATTATGCGTCTCACCACGCGCCTGGCCCCATTCCTTGTCGCGTCGCTGCCGTTGTTTATCTTTGGGTTGATGCAGGAAAAGCAGAAGGGGCGGAAGATCTATTGGTGGATTTCGCTCGTTGTAAACATCTTTATTTTGCTGGTTACGTACACGCGCGGCGCTATTGGCCTTGCGGGCGGCTTATGGCTCTTTCTGCTGGTGACGATTATTACCGCCCGGGCTTACAAAATGCTGGCGCTTTACCTGGTTAACAGTGTGTTATTGCTCTTTATCTTTCAGTTTATCAGCCACAGCCTGGATATTAATTACTTCCAACGGTTCGAGTACAGCCGTGTAGAAAACGCGTTCGAGAAGCGCTTTGATATCCTGGAGGATTATATTGACGGGGTTGGCCTTCAAACGACTTCCGTGGCCAGGGTTGTTTCAAACGTACTGTTTGGGTACGGCTGGTTTTCGGAGCGCAGCATGGCGCTAAGGGATACGCATAACACCTTTTTTAGCGCCTACTCCTCCTTTGGGCTTATCGGGCTCATCTTGTACTACATTCCTTATGTCTGGTTTACCTGGATAGCCTTTAAAGGCGCATTCTTTAACAAAAACTTCAGGATGCGGCCCCAATACGGGATGAGTTGCGCCATTCTCATCATGTTCTTTGTCTCCGGGTGGGTGCATAACAAGCTGTACTCTCCCATCGAATCCGCCTATACGTTATTGATGATAGGCATCCTGTTGCACGAGGACTTGCCGCATCTCTTTCCGAAAGAACCGCCGAAAAAAGCCATTGTTGCTTTATCCAGGCCTACCCTGATATGTCTCAACAACCGATAACAGGCAAAGGCAAGAAAGCCATCCTGCTGGTTCATGAGAAGCTCTACGGCGGCGGTAGCCGACAATCGCTGTTTATTCTCCAGGCCCTGGTGGCCCAAGGTTATGAAGCCGTCATCATATCCAACGCCCGGGACAGTTGGTTCGGGCAAAACCTCAAAAAATCCGGGCTGAATGTAAAAGCGTACTATACCCCCTGGATTCAGCGCACGTTGAACCCATTCAAGGATCTGATGGTACTTTTTTACCTGGCCTGGGTGTTTTTAAGGGAAAAACCGGATCTGATTCTGTCCGCCGGGGTCAAGTTGATTGGGATGGGTGCGTTTGTCGGTTGGTTGTGCCGGGTGCCGGCACGCTTTGCCATTATCCGCGGACAGGGCGCCGCCCAGGGCACACGGCTCATTCGCTGTATTTACGCCATGGAGAGGGTGATGGCTTGGCTGGGAACCCGCTTTATTACCGTATGCGAATACAACCGGCAGGAGATGCTGAATGAAGGAATCTGTTCGCCGGATAGAATCATAACCATCCATAACGGGACGGATGTGCCTGCATCGGCGACGAGAACCGGCTGGTTGAGGCAACGGCTGGGCATCCATCCAAACGCATGCCTGGTGGGCATGGTTGGCCGGTTTACCCCGCAAAAACGCTATGACCTGTTTATTGAGATGGCCGCGAATTTATGCCGAACGAACCCAAATGTGTATGCCGTGCTGGTGGGGGATGGGGCGGAACACGAGGCGTTGCAGCGGCAGATTGATGAAACCGGGTTTGCGGATCGCATTTTTATGGTGGGCTTTTGTGATGACATTGCCGCCGTGTATCCGGAGCTGGATGTTTCCATCCTGTTCTCCCGGTACGAGGGCTGCGCCAACGCCTTGCTGGAAAGCGCCGCGGCAGGCTTGCCCATTGTGGCCGAAGCCGTTTGCGGCAACCCGGAAATTGTCATCCATAACCAGACGGGTTACATTATTGAGCCGTGCAACGTGGCGCAGGCGGTACACTATGTCCAACGCCTGGTGGATGATCCCGGCCTGAGGGCCCGGATGGGCGCGGCAGGCCGCCAACGCATCCTGCAGTACTTTAACCGGGAAACGCAGATTCAGAAATTGATTGAAACCATTGATCATTGGGAGCAAGCCATCCTGAACCGGACGGTCGTCCCCTTGCCGGCCACGACGACGCCGGAAGACAGCGAAGCCTTGTCGGATTGTTCATAACGCCGCTTTGGGCTGGCGGTTCATTCGCCAGTGTAAATAGGCTAGCAAAATAAACAGCATCAGATAGGACTGGCTGATGGACATCCATGCCACGCCGGCCAGGCCGAAATATTTTAACCCCACGGCATCCATCCCAATCCGCAGGATTAGGGCAATGCCGCTGATGAGCGCATATGGCCGCAGCAGGTATAAACTTTCAAAACAGCGGGAAAGGATCATGAAGCTGCCGATGAACGGCAGGCTGAACATCAGGATGCGCAGGCAGTAAGCGACCAGTTCGGTATCCTGTGCCGTAAAGGCATCTCGCTGAAACAGGACTTGGATAAGCACCGGGCCCAGCAGGTACAGCCCAACCCAAATAGGCAGGCTAAACAGCACGCTTTCCCAAATGCCTTTTAAAATCAAGGCTTTCATCGTCGGCCAGTCTTTCTGGCTGCCAGCGGTCATCACCAGCGGCACACGGGTCATCTGTAGGTTAAACACCGTAAGCGCACTCAGCACGGTAATCATCTTAAAGGCGAAGCGATAGGCGCTTAGCTCCCCGGAAGGCAGGTAACCCAGGAAATAGTTATCCACCGGCACCACCATATAAAGAAAAAACCAGTTCAGCAGGTTTGGCCCGATGAGTTTGGATACCTTTGACCACGCTTCATGTCGCCAGATTGGCTGCCAATCGATTCCCAGCAGTGCCCAGTAATACAAAAACTGGAACCCATACGACAGGGGCATGGCCCACATCACCGCGTAAAACCCCTGCGAGGGGTACAGAACCACAAACAGCAGGATAAACACCAGTGTGCTGAGAATGCCGGGCAGATGAAACCCTGCGAACCGCTTTTTCTGGATGAGAATGACGCGCAGCGCGTAAGATCCCTGGAAAATCATGCTGATGGGAAGCACTATCATAATCAGGGTGGAGAGTGTTTGCTGATGCTGGGCCATCAATTTGGGCGCAATCAGCTTGCCGATGGGAAGGTGCAGCAGGCAGGTTGCCGCGGCGAATACCACCATGCTAAGCAACACATTGTTGAGGAAAACCGTTATCCAGCGGTTCTGCCGGGCTTCAACCTCATCCGGATCCGGGTTTTCCGTTGCAATATCATTGTAAACCGGGGTGAGGATGGAATACCCCATCATTTGGAAATAGCCGCTAAAAATATCCAGGATGCCGATGACGATAAAATAAGCGTCCAGGAAAGCTCCTAGGCCAAAAGAACGGGTTAGCAGAATGTCCTTGATTACCCCGATGCCGGCATCCAGCAGGCGTAACCCGGAGAGTGTCACGTAGGCCCTCAGCCGTTTCACTATGTCCGGCAGGCGATGGGAAATGGCATTAATAGGAGAAGAAGGCATATCCGGTTTCAGTTATCCACCCCTGTCACAACGGCATTTGTAGATTGTTAGTGGCTGCCGGTGACAGGCCCGACTGTCATTGTTCCATTATACGGTCGGATTAAGAATCGGGTGGATTGGCAGCCGGGCGATTACCTGGCGGTTAAGCCTCAAACGGTTTGATAATGGCGAGGTTGGTTGCCTCGGCCAGCACCGTTGGGGCTGGTTTGGAGAAATGGCGCTTCAGGCCGTTTACAATACTATCTTGCACATAGAAATAGGTGCCGCCAATAATTTTCAGATCCAGCCAGGGGGTCCAGTTTTCGATGTACCACAGATCGGCTTCGGTCTTGTCCTCGATATCCTTCATGGTGGGGTGAGGGCAGCGGAGTTGGGCATAACCCGCAATCCCCGTTTTTGCCAAGTGCCGGTCGGCGTAGCGGGCAATTCCCTGAGATTTAAACTGCTCCACGAAAATCGGGCGCTCTGGGCGAGGGCCGACAAGGGACATATCCCCGGCCAGGACATTTAAAAGCTGGGGTACTTCATCCATGTGGGTTGCGCGCAGGATTCTGCCGAGCGGGGTGACGCGGTTGTCATTCTTGCGAACCCATGTAGGGCCGGTCTTTGCCTCGGCATCCACCACCATGGTGCGAAACTTCAGAATATCAAATTTGCGCTCGTTTTGCGTGACCCGCTCCTGCTTAAAAAAGATGGGGCCCGGCATGGTAAGCTTGATTAAGAGCGTAACCAGCAGCATGAGCGGCATAAAAAATAATAATAAAAACGTTGCGCCAATCACATCAAAGGCGCGTTTATAGGCATCATTAATCTGGTAGCGCGTGGCCGGCTCAGGTCTTTTAACCAGGTAAAGCTGAACTGGAGGCGTTTTCTGAAGCTGGCTGGTAAATGCTTTCATTTTCGATACCTCTACAAGTTTTGACCTTGCTTTAAATATCGAGAAATATCAATTAAACTTGAAAACCCTTGCGAAACGGTGGAAAGCCAAGCGTTAAGGAGCTTGGGCGATTTATTATTACCCCTGTTTTTCAGCTACCTTTTTCGTAATCTCCGCTAAATAGAGGAACCATCAGTATCTTGGATTTCTAAATTATATAATAATTATATCTAAAATGATAAAGGGTTAATTATCCAAAGCCCTGCCAAGAGTGTCTCCTGGAGCGATAAAACCCAATATGATAAAAATTGGGTTGTGGGTCTGTTTATTTTCGCTTTTGGAAAAAACCGTCTAGATGGATGAGCTGGCTGGGCGGCAGGCGTAAATGTCCCCGGCGCGCTTTTTGTGGGAAAGCTCGGCCGTAATCACATCCTTGATGCGTGCGCCGTCAACCCATTGCGACAGGCCCCACTGCATGGTGTTGCCTTCGGAGTAGTTGAAGGTGTAATTGGGGTCCAGGGCAAGGATTTTATCCACACAATCCAGCGCCTGCTGGTGCCGGAACGAATGATATTCAAAGGAAATGACATCAATCGGCTGTGTCAGCCCCTTAAGCACTTCCTCTTCAAACCCTTCCACATCAATTTTACAGAAGCGGGGTTGGCCATAAGCTTCAATCAGCTTGTCCAGCGTGGTCACTTCCACGGTTTGAGTCCGCTCCCAGCGCTTTGCTACGGAGTCCGGGGAGTGGCTTTCCCAATAATTCACATAATCCGGGGAAAGTGAGGAATACCGATGTTCGTTGGCAATTAACATCTCCATGGTGCCTTCGCGCTCCGCAAGGGCTTTTTGCACCAGCACCACACCCTCCTGGCTGCGATATTTGCGCTGCAGGTAAGCCATGCAAAACTGCTGCGGCTCAACTGCGATGACGTTGGCCTGCAAGGCGCGGAAAGCGGCCACACGGGTACCCAGGTTTGCCCCGATATCGAAACAGGTGTCTCCGGGCTGCACAAATTGCCTGTAAAAGGAAATCAGGCGGGCTTGCTCCTTTTTGCGCTTGGCCGTCTCAAACTGGATGTCTTCAATCAGGTAGAAAACCGGGCTGTAAAGGTTCAGTTGGTGCAAAAGTCTAAAAAACAGTCCGTACAGGCGCAGCTTTTTCAGCAGCTTGGCAAAAAAGCGGATAACGCCGAATAGCAGGTTGGATTTGCCGGAGAATTGCGCGGGATTGGCTTCGTCCATCTGCCCGGCTGGGCTTTGCGGTTTGGAAAGGACAGGCATACACGTTACCACATTAGGGAATCACCCTGATTATAGGCGATAGAAGCTGCCCTGCTATCCGATGGATAATGTATCATCCAGAACATTCAGGAGCCCAATAAGGCAGGATAAATCCGCGTCAGGTAATCCTGGGCAATGTGATCCATATTGTAGCGTTGGGTCACCGCATCGCGAACCGTCCCGGGATGTTGCCCATCCTGCGATAATCCCAGGATGGCCTGATGAATCTTTTCCGCAAATGTATCCACGTCCTTGGGAATGATATCTACGCGCTCAATCCCTTCAAACAGGCACTCCGTGGTGCCCTGGAGTTCTGTCACCACAACATGCAAACCACATGCAGCCGCTTCAATCAGGGAGGAAGGCAGGGAATCCTGGGTGGAGGCAAACACAAAAATATCACCGGCCTGCACGTATTTCGGGATTTCGGTATAGCTCTTTTCGCCTGTCAACGTAATGGCATTGCTCAGGCCGAGGGCCTCAATGCGTTCATCTACTTGTTGCCCGTACCCTTTAAACTTGGATTTGTTGGGCCCAATCAGGCAAAAATGCGCGTCGGGATGGGCCGCCTTTACCTTGGCAAAGCCTTCAATCAAAAACATCGGGTCCTTGCGCGGGTTAATGCCGCCGGTGTAGATAAGCAAAGGGCCTGAATCCGGTAGGCCCAGGTTTTTACGCAGCAGTTTCTTTTCCTGGTTTGTAACCGGGTAAAACAGTTTGGGATCGTAGCCGTTATTAATGCGGTAAATGCGGGCGTCCGGGATGTTGTGTTGCGTATCATCGGCAATATCCGGCGTTAATGCGAGGAAGCCATCCCCCAGCTTTGCAAACTGGAAGGCCAAGGGGCCAATCCCGGGATAATGCCGGATGGCGGACAGGTCATCAATGCCGGGGCAGGTGATTTTGAGAAGGCATTTTTTGTTAAACAGCTTTGCCAGCGGAAACCAGATCAGCGTGGTAAGGTGGGTGCAGGCATGGATGTGTAAGACATCAAACCGATGGGCATTTCCCATCCACCACAGGATGCTCATCAGATAAAACAGCAAGAGATTTAAATATTTGTTGCGGCTGCCTTTAAGGCGGTAAACCGGCACCGTCTCCAGCTCAACCCGTTCAAACAGTTTTTGCCCGCCACTGGTTACCAGGGAAACCGGGCAGCCGGAACGGATGAGCGTGCGACTCAGCAGCATGGCCTGATTCCCGGCACCCGCAAAGGTATAGGGCGGTATCAAGTACGAAACCATGAGTACCCGTGGATGGGTTGTGGCGGGATTCGAGGCCGGTTTCGGCAGGTTTACGACGGGAGATGACATCGATCGAAATCCGAGTTTGTTATGCCCATCATAGCATTGCAAGAGGGTTTGTCCGGATGGGTGCGAAGAGGAAATCCATCCGACAGAGGAGAGCCAAGGTGAAACCGGCATAAAAAAAGCCCGACCGTTAATGTCAGGCATATAAGTAAATTGGATAATTGTATTGTGTCATCCATTACGACGCGCGTCAAAAAAGCTTAATAACTTTTTTATAACAGTAAGCTAGGCGTCTTGAATTCAAAACGCCTAACTTTGTTGGCGGGTATTTTGCCTAGGCTTCCTGTTTGGCAAGGCCTTCTTTCAGCGCAATAATCACGGCTTCGCCGTTAATAACGCGCTGGCCGCTAGGCAGAAAACATTCTGTCTGAAGGACATACACATCCTTATCCGGCTTGTGCTTGGCTTCCTGAACCGTGACGGTCGCCGTTACGGCTTCGCCGATGGGGACGGGCGCGTCAAACTCCAGCGTTTGTTTACGATACAAAACGCCTGGCCCAATAAGCTGGTTGACGATGATGGGGCCGAACAAACTGCCCACCAGCATGCCGTGGGCGATATTCGTCCCGAAGATGCTTTGCCTTCCCGTTTCCGGATCCACGTGAATGGGGTTTTCATCGTTCACCAAGGCGGCATAGATTTTAACCATCTGTTCGGTAATGGTCACGGTGTTGCTGGCCTGGTCGCCGGCCTCCTTCACCATCGGACGCATCCGGTTAAGCGGTACTACGCCGCCCGTCATCGACTCATGCGAAACTTGCTGGGTTTGCACCTGATTCATACGATATACTCCCTACCTTGTTTACCAGTTCCAACTATCTCGGCGAATTTGTTCCTAACCTTCAGTTTTTTCTTTTTTTCCCAATGGGGATACCTTGCCGTCGCTGGAGCGCTTTGCCAGCCAGTCCGCCACCTGCGGCCATAGGGCTTTCATTGCCCTGCCGGATACAGAGAGACCAATGTGCCCGGATGGGAAGCTGATGACTTCGGTATCTCGACTGCCGACCACCTGGTTGACAGGTGTGCTGGACTCCGGCGGCACCAGATGATCCTGCTCGGCTACAATGGTGAGAACCGGGCAGGTAATGTTGCTTAAATCAACCTTGTGCCGGCCAATCCGCATTTTGTTCTGGATTAGCAGGTTATCGTGGAAGCAATCGCGGACAAACTGACGATACACCTGGCCGGCGAGCGGGATGTTATCGTTCAGCCAGTACTCCAGCGTCAGGAAGTCATCGACAAACTGCTTATCCTCGATTTTTTCGTAGAATTTGACGTACTTATCCACCATGTTCTGCATCGGCTTAAGCATAGTAAAGGAAGACTGTAGGAACCACGGCGGAATATTGCCCATGGCCTTAACGAGCTTGTCCACATCGAAGTGCCGTTTATCGGCCCACTGGTTCAACAAGCCTTCCTTGCTGGTAAAGTCCATGGGGGCGGCCATCAGCAACAGGTTTTTAACGGATTCCGGATAGAGCGAGGCGTACATGGCCGCCATAGTGCCGCCCATGCAGTAACCCAGGATGGAAACCTGATCGACTTCCGCATGTTCCTTGATATATTCCACCATGCGATACATATACCGATTCACGTAGTCATCCAGGGTTAAAAACTGGTCTGCGTGCCCGGGGATGCCCCAGTCAATCAGGTAAACATCAAAGCCGGCCTGCACCATTTTTTCCACAATACTTTTGCCGGGCTTCAAATCCAGGATATAGGATCGGTTGATCAAGGAAAACACAATCAGCAAAGGATAGGGATAGGTGGTTTCCGCCTGTGACTTGTAGTGCAGCAGACGGCCCTTGCCTTCTTCATAGACAACATCGTGCGGGGTTTGGCCGATGTTGGCCTCCCATTCCCGATGGATATCCATTCCTTTTTTAAACCGCTGGATTGCCTTGATGTGTTCCGACATCAAATCCTTTTGCAGTGCAACCATGGAATCATAGGCTCCATTCATGTTGTTGGGCCCCTCCGTTGTGTTGGGTGTTGATTTGCTCATATTAGTTACTTGCTTTCAATATTATAGCATTAATTTTTGGTTTTTTTTGCACCTGCACCAGAAACGCTTCCTGTCTCTGCTTCCCGGAAACGCCGATCCATTTCATCCAGCTTACGTTCGATAATGTAAAGTTTATGGTAAATTTCGCGCATATCGTGCGAGCTGGGCAGGTGCATAGCATGCCAGTACGACTCCATAAACTCCCCGAAGCGCTGTTTCATATCCGACATCATGCCCAGGTGCTGGCCGCTCTTCTCTGCAAACTCCGGTGTTTGGATAAAGGCTTCCATATTCTTCGTCCAGTAATCCAGCCAAACATCGTACGCCTTACGGTAAGTATCCGCACCGGAGGATGCCGATCCCATCCCTTCGCTGGCAAAACGATCCATGAATTCCTTGTAATTATCCATCCAAACGCGAGCCATCTCCGGGCCGGGAAAAAACGGGCTCATCTTTTGGGCGGTTTCCATCCCCCTATTAAACATTTCCATGCTCTCATCGGCCCATTGCTGGTAATATCCCTGCCAGGTCTCAAACATATCGCGGGCATTATTTTGCCCTTCGTTTCGCGTGCCGTTTTCCTTCTGTGTATCCATGGCCATACTGTCTCTCCTTTTTTGCAGACGCACAAGTGTATTTAATCGCCATCCGCGGATTTATTCAAGCGATTTTCCAAATCTCGTATCCTGGCTTTCAGCTGCTCAATTTCCACTGCCGCGTCCGCTGAAGGCGGTTCGCTCTCCGGTTCGGCCTGTTTGTTTTGGCCCATCGGCGGCATCATCCCCAAGCCAGGCATAAAAAATTCCCTTGAGTATCGGTTAGCCGAAAAGCCGAGCTGAGCCCACTGCCAGAACTGGTTTTGGGCCATCCGTTGCCAATCGATATAGGATTGAAGAATATTCGGCAGATACCCCTGGAAAAACTCCGTGACGGACTGATCCTGGTACTGGATGAGCTGATGAAGCATTTTGCTATTGAAGAGTCCGTTTGCCGTCTTCTTCTGGTTATCCATAATCACCTGGGTTAGCACGCAATGGGTCAGGTCTTCCCCCGTCTTTGCATCCACAATCTCCACTTCCTGCCCTTGCTGGATAAATTCAATCACCTCATCCAGCGTCACGTAGCGCTTCTCCGTTAAGTCATAGATTCGCCGGTTACCATATTTTTTAAGTTTGCGTTTTGCCGACATAGCACAACCAGGCACCTAAACTGGGATGTAATATTGATAGCCTAGCAAATAATCTGAGCGATGTCTTTATATCGCTGCTCAGCTGGCTCTAAAATCCCCTGGTCGGTGATGCCGCAAAATGCTTCAATAATGTGCAAACGTATTTTTTGTGCAATTGCACAAAATAAGGATTGATTTTATGGTGTGCGATCGCTAAACTGTTTCTCATCTTATTCGAGAATGGCAAATGATCCCTGAATCGAATAGGATTGAAACTTTATCAAATGACTTTTTTAGGCTGATAGCGTTTACAGATAGGGAAAAAATAAGGAGAAAGACGATGGCAGAAGCAACCAAGGAAAGACATGAAGCCCAACGTGCGGCCGATCGCACCTACCAGCGCGCCGAGGATGCCATGGGCACTTTCTACGAAACCGGCCGACGCACCCTGCAATCCATGATCGAACTGAACCGCAACAGCATGCGCACCGGTTATGAATTCAGCCGGACGATGCAGGAAGAAAGCCTTCGCTGGACGGATGCATGGATTGACAACCTGACCCGCCTGCAAAAGAGCTACCTGAAGTCCTTCCATGATTGCAACAACCGGATGCAGGAGTTCGTTGAGAAAACGGCCCGCGAAAACAACGACCGGATGGAGCAAAGCCTGGATCAAGGTATGGAGATGATGGCGCCAGCAGGCGGTCGTCGCTAATCCTCGTAGAAATAACCATTTTAATGATGATGCCGGTTTTACAACCGGCATCATCGTTTATTTATAACGATTTTAGTCACAAATCGCGCAATGCGAGGTGTCTGGAGATATGGGAAATTAAGGCTTCTTGAATTTGAGTGGCTCGCGATTGACACGTTGCAGGGTTCTCATAATACGCACGTCAATCCCTTCTTGCAGTGAGGCTGAAGCGGCTTGGCCAGGATTCACAATCCGCGCAAGCTGGTAATTTGGCTTTACGACATAATATTCCTTGCCTTTGGTTTCCGGGTCAATCGCTTCATACAGCGTGCCCGGTGCGATGCCGAGGTATTGCAGGTTAAGCTTGTATTTAGAGACTGTCGGCTTACGCGTGGAGATCTCGGGGTAATGCTCCTTGCCTTGGGAGTCTTTCCAGGAATCCCACATGGGAGTAGGAGCACCAAAGTTCACCAGGCAGATCGCCTGATCCGTCCCATTGTCCCGGACCATGGGAAAGATGGAGGACTGGTTGAGCAATGCCTCTTCCGTCTTACCGGTTCTCGGTCTGTCCGGATCCAGGGGCAGTTCGACGTGGCCATTGTTGAGGACGTGACAGTTCTCGCGCATTTTGACGATGGCGCCCAGTTCCTGGCAGTATTTTGCAATCACCGGGTCGGTCTTCAGCCAGTCATAGCGAATCAGCTCGCGATCACCGACATACATGTTCTTTACGCTCTCGCCCCCGGCCTGGCCCAGCAAATCAGGCAAATACAGGGTGGGATCGCCAGGCATGGCGACATTGATAGCCGTAATCCGCTTATATTGCTCCAGGGCGGGGATGACGCAGCCGTGATAAAGCACTTGCTTTAAGGCATCGCGGGCGGGCTTGGTTTTAAGTAGCGGTGAAATATTGGTTCCGGCCTTGTTTGCATCGTCGGCCATTTTGCGGATGAGACGGTCAATCACAAAATCCAACTGTTGATAAGCTAACCAGCGTTGATCCCGGCGGCTGAAGGACTGGCCGAGATCCCATAAAGCCTTGTTGAATGCCGGGGTCATCGCTTTCATTGCGCTTTGGATCTGGGCTTGTCCCAAACCTGTGGCCTTTGTTAATGGCGTCAAATCAACACTGTGGTTATAGACACCTTTTTCGGTGCCTGCCAGATAGGCCCAGATATTGGCGATTTTGCCGCGAACGGCCTTATATTCACCGGGCTCCAGAATCAGCGCTTTCATCACGTTCCTGAAGCGGGTGTGCTGTTCCGGCGTCATGCCCAGTTCGCTGGGTTTAATCGTGTCAAATACAATATCCACATAGCGGGTGCGGGCCTCCAGCGGAATTTCCGTACGGCCACGCTCACCGTTGTAACCCAGATAGTCCCAAATGAGGTTTTTATCGTTCTCGTTACTATTAATGGCTGCTTCAATAGCGCCGCGCTTGCTGTTAATCAGTTGTCTGAAAGTCTCAATCCCCTTATCCGGAATTCCTTGGCGCAAGGCGGCCAGCTTCGTCTTTTTATGCTGGAGTTCATTCAGTGCAAAACGGAATAGGCCTCGGTTTTCGCCGATATCATCCAGGCCTATCCAGGCGATGTATTCATGACGGCCCTGGAATGGGTGCATCGTCAAGCCATAGGTATTGGTCGAATGGTCGTGGCTCGTCGTCATATTTTGGTAGAACAAGGCCTGTTCCATTGGCAATGTTGCCATCTGGCTCCTCAGCGGATGGCGGGCAAATCCGGCCGGGCTAATCTGCTCTGTATCCCACTCTGGCATCATGGCAGCACGCACGGCACGAAGCAACCCGGCAAACGACCAGTTGATTGCAGGAATTCCATTGACGTCCTTGCCTTCCGTCATATACCGCAGGTAGTCATCGGCCTTCTGGAAATCGTTATCGGTCATTTCGAACAGCATCGTCACTTCGCCCTTGATGACACTCTGCGGGAAGACCCCATGAATGCCTTCGGAAATCTGGCGCATGATGTCCTTAACCCGTTTGAACTCGGCATCGGCCTTATCAAGCATAAAGGTTTTATGGGGCTTATCACGGGTGCCATCCATATCCCCGATGTCTTTCATCGCGTCAATCCGCCAATGCAGGCCCATATGGCGCTTATGGAGAACGTGACGACCTACAACGGCAGCCTCGCCGTTGAGCCCGGCATACATGCCCTCCAGGCTGGCCACCAGCTTGTTAAAGTCAAACCGTTTGAGTTCCTTCTGAAGGAAGAGGTTGATTTGACGCGCAGCCTGGTTGGGCGGCAGCGTATGGATAATTTCCGGTAGGCGCTGGTTAATGGCCTTGCCGATGGCAGCCGGATCCAGATCCGCGTCGCTGGCGTTCGGTGGGATGTACCGGCCTGTGAGAAGTGACAAGTACAAGCTACGCCCTATTTCCTCGTAGAAGAGATGGCCGAGAACCGGATCTTTCAGCTTGGCTTGCAGCTTTTGATGGCCCTGGAGCGCCTTGCCCAAACCATCCTCGAACTTGCGTGTAATGGACTTGGGGGTGAAGAAAGAGAGCAGCTTGCGGCCGGGTTGCGCATTCGGGAACAGTTTGTCCAGCGTCCAGGTAATCGGGTGGAGCAGCACGGCGGCCAATTCAACAATGAGCGGCCGAACCCCCTCCGTCGCAATCTCATGCATCCGGGGCATG
This sequence comes from uncultured cyanobacterium, assembly GCA_937922745.1. GTDB lineage: Bacteria > Cyanobacteriota > Vampirovibrionia > Vampirovibrionales > JAGQHJ01 > CALAJO01. The sequence goes on along the minus strand of CALAJO010000088.1, from coordinate 33,491 downwards.
CTGAAGAGAGCTTGCAGCATCGGGGACACCGACAAGGTTTCCAGGCGGAAGTGATCTTTCAACTGTTTGCCGATAAATTGTTGCGCCGGTAGCTTTTGGGCTTTTCGTGCCTTCTCGTAAGCCTTCAGTTCTTTCTCAATGGAAGCCAGGCTCACGGGCATCGGTTCGCCCTTATTCAAGGGCGGCAACAATCCGGGGCCGTCGGTATCCTTTCTGGTAATCTGCTCAACAGCGGCAATCCAGTTGGGTGCATTGGCGCGGGCCTTTAATAATTCCCGCCCAACGGTGGTGGTGTACAGCCGGTCGACTTTATCCGTCCAGTAAACGCAAGCGTTTTTGATGTAGGCTTGCACTTCCGGGTTGCTGGTGTTGATTTTGGCAACGTCGCGCTGGCCGTCCCATTTGTAAGCGCTGCCGTCCATGGTGCTTTCCACCAGGCGGAAGGCTTTCCACTCCTGTTTGAGGCGGCGGATGGTATTTTCACGTTCCCCGGTATTTTGAATCCGGCTGGCTTCTGCCAGTTCCTTCTTCTTTTGCTGGTATTCCGCCTGGCTAATCGGGAAGCTGTACCGCTGCACCGAGGCTTGGCTGTTGGTCAGGTGCTTTCGGCCCAGTTGGGGGTTCGCTTTGGGCTGGCCGTTTTTCTCTTCAAAACGGGGATCGTAGAGCTGGACATAAACAGGCCCTGCGGGTAACTTGCGATCATTGGTAATAATGGCGCCATTCCGATCCAGGAAGCGAATATCCCAAGCCGCATGATTAATGCGCTCCCGGTTGTCTTCCATAATGGGCAATACACCAAGTTGCAGAGGCTTATGGGGGAACTGATCCATCTTGCCGTAATCAAACCAGTTGAGATAAGGCGATTGTTGTCCATAGTAAAGGTTTGCCAGGTAGTGGATACCGTTTAATCCTTCGTTAACAAAGGCTCCGTCAAAGCACATGCGAGAGCCGTCAACCAGGCTGTCCATTGCCAGCTTTTCGAAGCCGGATGGTTTGGATACCTTCTTGCTCAACTGGAAGAGGTTTCGTGTCCAATAGCCATGAGCGCTTAAATCATCCGCGCCAATTAGCGGCCGGTCTTCGATAAGCTTGAAGCCGAACATCTTGTTAATCTGCCGTAGCACGTCATTGGCTTCGTCATTTCCACCCAATAGGTTAAAGTGGTTTCGTTTGCCTTGCACCAGCTCTTCTTCCGCCAGGTACTTCTCCAGCTTGCCGGGCGTCACCAGGCTATCCCGAAAGACCAGCAGCGTCGGTCCCAGGCTGGTTGGATCGGAAGAGTTGGCAGGAATGAAGTTGTAATTATCGACCGCCTTGGTAATATCCAGAATACGGGTTTGCGCCTTGCCCTTCTGCTCGATAAAGGCGTAGTAGATGGGGGTGTCATTCTTAATGCGGGTTTTGTCCGGCAATATCCATTGCTTTCCATCCCAGCTCATCGGGATGGTTACTTTAGACTTACTGTCCCCCCGATGATACTCCAGGAGCATCTGGTGGTCATCGGATCCATTCCAGTGACGGCCAGGCACAATGAAACGCACACCCGCATCATCCACCCGGTACGCCGAAAATTTTGGCTGGTGACGGGAAGCGAGAGTATGGACGGATTGTATTCCCTGACCCTGTAACACTATATCCCCTTCGACTTCGATTGCAGTGTTCGGTTTTACGATTCTAATAGAAATTACCTTCCAAATAAAGTAACGTAAACGAATTTTATTGCTAGTCCAATTGGGGAATTGGCCTGAAAATTTTCAGGGAAATGGTTTGCAGTCATTTTTTGCTTGCAACATTCGGCGTTCTGTCTGCTATGAAGCACAAGGATGCGAGCAAACACATTGAGGCCGCGTTGTGTTAAAACTATACTCAAGCGTATCAGACGATTTTAATGGAATGATGAAAACAAGAGGGATAAATTCGTGTTTGACAATGGTCTGGATTATCGGCGCCGGTATCGTGGGTTAATTGGCATCCAATCCAAAATGCCCATCCGGGATACGGCAACCTTGAGCGTCGTGTACACCCCCGGTGTGGCCAGGCCGTGTATCGAAATCGATAAAGATCATTCCAAATCCTTCGAATACACCATCCGCGGCAACACGGTCGCAGTCATTTCAGATGGCTCCAGCGTATACAACCTGGGGAATGCCGGGCCGTATGCGTCGATTCCAATGCTGGAAGCCAAATGCGCCTTCCATAAAACTTTCGCCGGGGTGGACGCCTTCCCGATTGCTATTGATACCCAAAATGTCGATGAGTTTATCGAAGTGGTTCGCTATCTGTCCCCAACTTTCGGCGGTTTCCATATTGAGGATATCAGCTCCCCACGGTGCTTTGAGATTGAGGAAAAACTCAAACGCGCTATCTCATTGCCCATCTTTCATTCCGATCAGCAAGGGGCGGCAGTTGTGGTGCTTGCGGCGCTGATGAACGCCTTGAAAATTGTGGACAAAAAATTGGAAAACCTGCGTGTGGTGATTGCCGGAGCTGGCGCGGGCGGGATTGCCACAGCCCGTTTCCTGCATAAAATTGGTGTCGGCGATGTTAAAGTCTGCGACACCCATGGCTCGCTTTATTACAGAAGGCTGTCCGGACTGAATTGGGCTAAATCGGAGTTGGCGCGTCAAATTAATCCAGATGACGTGAAGGGCTCCCTTGACGAACTGCTGGTCGGGGCGGATGTGGTTATCGGGTTCTCCACCGGTAATATCCTTACCACCGACATGATTAAGAGTATGGCAAAAGACGCCATTGTGTTTGCGCTGGCCAATCCGGCTCCGGAGATCCAGTATGAAGCAGCCAAGGAAGGCGGCGCAAGGATTGTAGCGACCGGCCGCAGCGATTTCCCCAATCAGCTGAACTCCTCTTTGGTCTTTCCGGGTATCTTTCGTGGGGCGTTGGATGTACGGGCAACCGATATCAACCACCACATGTTCTATAGCGCCGCGGAAGCCATGGCGTCGCTCGTAAGCGAGCAGGAGCTTTCGCCGGAAATGATTATGCCCAAGGCCCTGGATTTCCGGGTTTCCGCACGCGTGGCCCGTGCCGTAGCCCAGGCCGCTATGGATACCAATGTCGCAATGGTGAAGATGGAGCCTGAAGCCATTGAAGATCGTGTGATGACCTATGTGTACGAGGGCAATAATGCCTGGGTCGAACCCTCGGCGGAAACCGAGTTCATGTCCGTGGAAGAGGAGTCACTGGATCTCCACAGCCGCTACCACGGCGTGATTGAAGTAAAAACCAAGATGACGATCCGTGATCACTATATCTACAACCTGATCTACTCGTCGCCTGGTGCAACTGTTCCGTGCGAGCGGATTCGAGATAACGTTGATGAAGCCTATGATCTGACCGTTAAAAACAACCTTGTGGCCATTGTAACGGACGGTAGCGCGGTGTTGGGACTGGGCAACCTTGGCCCGGCAGCAGCTATGCCGGTAATGGAAGGGAAAGCCGTTCTGTTCAAAACCTTCGGCGGTGTGGAAGCATTCCCCATCTGCCTGCGAACACAGGAAGTCGATGAGATTGTCGAAGCTGTCGTGAAGATTGCCCCGGTTTTCGGTGGCATCAACCTGGAGGATATTGCCGCGCCGCGCTGTTTCGAAATCGAGCAAAAGCTTAGCGAAGCCCTGGATATCCCAGTGTTCCACGATGACCAGCATGGCACGGCGGTTGTGGCCCTGGCCGGTGTATTGAATGCCATTCAATGTGTGGACAAAAAACTGGCCGATGTGAAGATTGTCATTAATGGCGCTGGCGCAGCGGCCTTAAGTGTTTCCCAATTGCTGCTTAAGGCCGGTGTTAAGGATATTACCATTTGCGACACCAAGGGCGCCATTTATAAAGGCCGTGGCACGGGAATGAACACCTTTAAGGAACGGATTGCCGAGATTACGAACCTGTCGAAAAGCACCGGCTCCTTGGAAGACGTGATGCGTGGGGCCGATATCTTCATCGGGCTTTCGGTGCCGGGCCAGGTTAGCCAGGACATGGTTCGCTCAATGGCTGTGGATCCCATTATTATGGCCTTGGCCAACCCCATCCCGGAGATTATGCCGGATGAAGCCTATGCCGCAGGGGCCAAAGTGGTCGCAACTGGCCGCAGTGACTTCCCTAACCAGGTGAACAACTCGCTGGCCTTTCCGGGAATTTTCCGTGGCGCACTCGATATCCGTGCCCGGAACATTAACGATGACATGAAGCTGGCTGCCGCCTATGCCATTGCCAGCCTGATTACGCCGAAGGAAATCGAGGAAGGGCAGATCATTCCGGGAGCGTTTGATTTCCGCGTGCCGCCCGCCGTGGCGGCTGCCGTTGCCAAGGCCGGGGTCGAAACCGGTGAGTCCCGCCACAGTGTGGATCCGAAGCAAGTGCATGCCGACCTGAAGAAATATATTTACGAAGGCGACTTTAAAAAGGCGGCCCTGGTTCGATAGAGCAGCACTTTCATGCGCCATCCGTTAACATTACGAATCTTGCCGGAAACGTTGGGTGTATTCAAACTTTCACCAAACACTGCCATTCCCGCAGAATTATTTCAATGTGACCCAAAAAGTTTTCTGTCCATTACGCGCACGTCGGATGAGCTTTCAATTGTCGCGGATACGTCATTTCAATGTCCTGTTCCAAACGACGCCAATTTGGGGTGGCGCGCGTTTAAGATAGAAGGCTTCCTTGACTTTTCACTGGTTGGCATCCTGTCAGAAATTTCAAGCTGCCTGGCTGAGGCCGATATCAGCCTATTCGCCATCTCAACGTTTAACACAGACTACATCCTGGTACGACAGCACGATTTTGAAAAGACCATCGAACGCTTGTCCAGCAGGTACGTTATAATCAGCGAAGGGGTAAGCTAAGCGGTTTTTTTACTGTCAGTCAACCGGGATTGATCCGTCCGGGGAATGGGCAGGGAAAAGAAGAATTTGCTGCCTTTGCCCAGCTCGCTTTCTACCCCGATTTCGCCGCCATGGGCCTCAATAATCTGCCGGGATAAATAGAGGCTGAGTCCGGTGCCCACCTGACGAAACCGTTTGGCGGTATTGCTGTAGCGGTTGAAGATATTCGGCACCAGATCCGCGTCAATCCCACGGCCTGTATCCTCAACTGAGACGTAGATATGGTGGCTGTTGGCTTCGGTCGTTACGGATATTGTGGCAGCCTCCGGTGAGAAGAAAATGGCATTTTGCATCAGGTTGCGAAAGACCTTCTGTATTTCCGAAGGATCGAGCGCGACCTGCGGCATGGGATCCGTCAGGTTTAATATCAGGTTCTGGCGTTTCTCATCAATTATCGGTTTCAGTTCAATCGTAATCATCGCTTTGATGAGTTGGTTGATATTGGTGAGTTCCATGCTCAATTCGGCCTGGTGGTCTTCGTATTTATAGATGGTGATTAAACTGTCGACCATTTTTCGCATAAACCGGTTGGATTGGAGGATTTCCTGTAGGATTTCCTTTTGCTCCTGGTTCAGCTTGCCGAAATTCTCCGAGAGTAACAACTCCAGGACTTGTGACTCGGCTTTGATAGGCGTATTCAAGTCGTGTGTGAGTGTCGCCACAAATGTTTCACGCCGCTGCTGGATGAGTTTTTCCTCGGTTACATCTTCCCCGGAACTCAGGATGACGCGGAAATTATCGATCTCCTTCTTCACCAGCGTGTTATGCCAGACGATGATTTTTTCCTCGCCCGCGGACGTCATCACCGGATACTCAAAACTGCCGATATTATCGGTTGTCCCTTTTAAAAGGCGGTTAAAAAAAGAACTCACCATATCATGCATCCGTTCCGGCACGTAATGCGCCAGCCAGTTCTTCCCAATCACGTCTTTGGCTTCCTGGCAGCCTAAGATCGCGCACCCTTTTTTGTTGATAAGCGTCACGTTGAAATGCTCATCAATGGCAATAATGATGACGCCGGCTACATCCAGGTAGTACTCCGCACGCTCTTTCTCTCGCTTGATGGCCTGCTCGCGCTCGTAAGTCGCCTTGCTCTGTTCGGCATCCAGCCAGATACGCTGTAACATGGGAGCCAAGCGGCAGAGGTTGTGCTGGACCAGATAATCCCTGGCACCCGCCCGGATGAGTTCCATGGCCAGCTTGGGATCACTTTCTTCCAGCAGCATCACGATGGGTAGTTTTTCGGCAGGCTGGGTCACATAATCCTGTAGCTTCCATTGCTGGCGGCATGCGTAAGTGTGGTTAATGATGACCAGATGCCAGTAATCATTTAAACACTGCTCAAAATCCGGAAGGCTGGAAATGTAACAGATATCCGGGGTTAGCCCAAAAGTTTTCAAAGCCTCACACAGAATGCGTTTATCGGCATCCTGGTCATCGACAACCAGTATTCTGGGGGTGCTTTCCACACAGGGCTCCTCATCCTGTATACAAAGAAGTAGTTAATAAGGATTTCCTGACGATTGGAAACCTTACTATAGCCCCAATATTCATTTTCTTCATCCGGCGGTCGTTTAATTTAATCTCTCAAGCGGTATGAAAGAAAATATCCCTTGGCAAAATTACTATACCATTCAGACAGAATGATGGTCGATGTCGAGACAGTGACTATCAAAATGAAAATGAAGGAAGAACGGGTTCATACTTGAAAAGAGCAACCGGTGTTCAGTCCCCACTTTAAATGGGAAGCAGTCCATCTGCCGACATGGAAATGACCATATTAATCTAAATGTGCTGAAGCAGTTCGTCGTATTCTTCCTGGCGCTGCTTAATCACATGTTTCAAATCGTTGATGACCGCAGTGGGCTGGCTTTGCAAGGTGGCAAAGTAATATTTGCGACTGACCTGGTTTAGGCGATAAGCGGCAAAGCTGAGCAGTAACGGCTGTATGGGCTGGTCCTCGTAAATGAAGGAAACCTCTTCCTCCAGGAATTGATGGGCCTGCTCGGTCAAATCCCGGTGAAGATCGGCAAGTTCGATAAACCCTTGCACGGAATCCTGTCCGGCTAAAGCGCGCCCTTCCGTCGTAAACTTAACAAACCCGGACGCCAAAGCCTTGGCATACACCCCTTGAATCGAACGGCGGTCTTGAAGCTTAAGGAAGCCTGGCATTGCCTTGGACGTGTTATCCAGGGTCAGTATCAAATCCTCGGTCGGTAAATCGATACTATTTCGAGCCACACGCCATCTCCTTACGTTGCTTACAAGTCGATTACTATAGATTTTAAAACTATTTTTCCCGGTAAATTGCCTTTTTAACCAAAATTGAAACGTTTCTTTACCTAATTATGCCCTGTCTCTGCTTGAATTTAAACCCTTTTTTAAAAATTTTTCCACCATAACAACAGATTTCAGTATAAAAGGACTTAAAGCGCCCGTGAGTCAGGCTATTAGGTTTGTTAAATTCGACCGGAAAACTTGATCTCCAGGTACGCATCCATTACCTGTTGAACCAGGTTTTCAGGGCGGGCAGACCCGGCCTGGAGGCCCAGGCCCCTTAATTGTTCCAGTATCTTTTCTCGGCGTCTGACAGCATCCTGCGCCACAAGATATTGGGAGAGTTGCATGGCGTTCTCCCCGCTGGGGGCGCAAAGCAGACGATGATAAGCCGGATCTTCCACACCCATAAAGACGGTGCAATGCTTGCGGTTGAGCCTGGAAAAGACGGGAAGGCTGGGCTCGAGGCTGGCGGCATCCATAAAGTCGCTGAGAAAGATAACCAAGGAGCGTTTCTTTTCGTGGGCCAGGATGGAAAGGCAGGTCGCGTAGAGATCGGCTTCCACAACCGAGCATTTAAGCGGGTAAAGTGCATTTAAGAAGACTTCCGTCGGGTTTGTCCGGGGCTTTATCCATTGGTGTACCCGATCGGAAAAAACCACCAGGCCGATTCGATCCTGAAAGCGCGCCGCAAGCCATGCCAGATGCAGGGTGGCTTCAATGGCCCAATCCAGCTTGGTTGCCCCTTCGGTCAAGGTTCCCATTAAGCGGCTACTATCAATGCACACCAGCACATTATGATGATGCTCGACCTGGTATTGGCGTGTAATTAGCGTCTGCATCCGGGACGATGCCTTCCAGTCGATGTGGCGGTAATTGTCTCCCACCACGTAGGGACGCAGCGATTCAAACTCCTGGTCGCTGCGAAGGTTGCGATTTACTTTGAGTCCTAACTGTTGCATCAGCAGCTCCGGATTAAGATGCTGCTGACGGTTTGTCAGCAGCCTTGGATACACGGGAATAGGCACGCTGGGCAATTGCTGCCATTTTTCAAGTAAACCCGCCGAGCTGGAGAGAGAGATTAGCAATCCCGGCCAGGACAAGTCCCCGCGCTGCAAAGGTGTTAAGCCAATAGAAACCGCCGCCGCCGCGCCGTTTACGTCAATCTCCAAATTGCCGGGGCTTTTAAAAATATCGGATTGAACAGGCTCTATAGACCACCGGATGGGGTACCGGCTGACGTTTTGCAAGTTAAGCCTGAGGATGAACGGTTGCCCTGCCGTGGGATGGACATCCCATTGGGTGCTTAGCTGCTTGAAATAAGCATGGTGCAGCCATATCGCATCGAGAAGTATTAACATGGCCAGTAATCCCAACAGGGCAAGCCAGGCGACAAAAAACCAGCGGCTGTAAAAACAGCCCAAAGCCAGCAGGCCTAGCGCGCCTAAAAGCCAGAATAACCGCTTGCTTGGAAGAATGCCGCTACGTAATCCCATAGGTTAACCTAGCGCGGCGGCTGCACGGCCTGGAAGAGATCGTCCACGATATTGTCCACCGTCCGGCCTTCAAGCTCCACTTGCGGGTACAGCAGGAGACGATGACGCAATAACGGCTTGCCGACCTTCTTGATATCGTCCGGAATGACGTAGGTTCGCTTGTCGATAAAGGCCATGGCCTTGGCCGCCTTTACCCACAGAATTGCCGCACGCGGGCTGGCCCCGACCGCAATGGCCGGATGCTGCCGGGTTTGCTGCACCAGTTGCTGCACATAGTTTAGGATGGAATCCTGCACGGCCAGCGCATTGCATTGGCGGCGCAAATCCAGCAGCGATTCTTCCGTCATCGCCGCTTCCATTCGTACATCCGTGCTGCCCGGCTCCTGGGCATGGTGATTCCTCAGGATCTGCATTTCCGCCTGGGGGCTGGGGTAGGGAATGTGAATCTTGAACAGGAACCGATCCAGTTGGGCTTCCGGAAGCGGATAGGTGCCATCGTGTTCAATAGGGTTTTGTGTGGCAAACACGGTAAACATGGGCGGTAATGCAAATGCCTTGCCGTCCACCGTTACCTGGCGTTCCTGCATGCTTTCCAGCAGAGCGGATTGCGTCTTCGCCGGGGCGCGGTTGATTTCATCCGCCAATAAAAACGTGGTGAACAACGGCCCTGGGTTAAAGCGGAACTGCTGGTGCTGTTGCTCAAAAATATGTGTCCCGATGATATCGGCGGGCATCATGTCCGGTGTAAACTGGATGCGCTTGAATGGGCAGGAAAATCGCTGGGCCATCAGCTTGACCATCAAGGTCTTGGCGGTTCCAGGAGGGCCCTCCAGCAGGATATGGCCACCACACAGCAGCGCTGCCAGGATTTGCTCCATTGGCTCATCCAGGCCAAAGAGCCAGTGCCTTAACGGTTCAACGACGGTTTGTAACGCCGGCGCCATAACGGCTGACGGTTCGATGGGAGTCATGCGCGTCCAACTTTCCTTTTACTGCCAACACATGCTTGCTGTATTCGATAAACGCCGCTTCCGACGAGATTGTCCTTGGCTCAAAAACGGCCTGCAACGCTTCTAACGATAGCGGATAATATGGATTTTCCGCAACGGCCTTCATCTGTTCCTGAAGTGTCCTGCCCGGATAAAGCTGATCCAGGCGGGCTTGTAGCGGCTTCAGCATCTTTCGGGACAATCCTTGCCAATCCTTCGACATGACATAATGGCGGCTCAGGGCGTTAATAAAATGCGCTTGCGTAAAATGGCGCTCATCGGATGCCTTGCCGGTGTACTGCACCTTCATCGGACGCCGTGCAATCCAGATGCATAGTGCCAACAACATCAACCCGCAAGTCAACATAAAGGCAAATCCCTTGCCTGTTGCCAGGTACGTCAGGATATCCTTGTTGTTGCGAATCCCGGTAGAGTAGACCTCAAACAGGATGGGCTGATCCGGCGTCAGCTCCTGGATGGCTACGGCCAGGGCAGCGTTGTCGTCATGCGTCAATTGCGCATTCTGGAAGAAAAAGCTGTTGGGAAAGACCGTAATGCGCCCTTTGCCATACGGGATATGTACCAGCAGCGGCGAGCCGTTTTCGGTTCTCAGTAAAACCTGCTCCGACGGGAGTTCCATTGGTTTGAAGTTCAGCATTACCGGGTCGTTAAAGTAATGCGTCGGCTGCCGCACCTTCCCTTGCTGCCGCATCTCGGTCGGTAAGAAGCCCAGTTCCGCAATATCTCGGCTTGGTAGGGCATCCTTTACACTCACGGTCTTTAAATCGGGGAGATCCGTATTCTCGGTGGCCAAGTCCAGGCCATACCAATCCTTTAGATGGCCTAACACCGGCTGGGTAGGCTTTAAGGGATTAAACTTCATCGTGCGGCGATTCAAAACGAACACCAAGTGATGTCCTTGCTCGGCTACGGTACGCATCCGGTTCGCGTAGGCTTCGCTTTCAATAAACAGGCCCGGCCCTGGCTCGATAAACCAGATGGTGTGCGGTTGACCCAGCGGCAGATTCATGACGGAATGCTCCCATAGCGACACGGGTTGCTCCTGAACCCGTTCCAATAGTTCGGATAACGCCTTGTAACCGTAAGGCGACGTACTTAGGCTGCCGGTGAGGTTTTTGGACTCCAGCATCATCCGATCCATGATGGGTGAGAAAATCGTCCAGCCCACGATAAAGGCAAACACGGCCAGGAAGATCAGCAGGCGTTTAGGAGGCATGCGCGCCCACCTTGTCCTGGAATTGCCGGTAGAATTGTTCAAAGGTTCGGTAATCTTCAGCCGTGGCCGGTTGGGTGCCAAACCATCGCGGCTCATCGAAGAACACCATTTGCGAAAAGAGCGTTTGCATCCCTGTCTCGGCGCGGTAACGAGTAAAGTCGCTTTCACGGGCAATTTCCCGGTTCGTCATATTGGCCGTGCCGCTGAAGAATGCATCTCTCACCACGCGGCTGACGCTGGCCAGAAAAAGAAAATGGATCGCGTGGCGGTAATCTCCCTGCTCAAAAGCAGCCTGGGCTTGCTGAATAAAGGATTCCTGCGCTTGGATACGTTGTTTCTCGGAAACGCGGGGCTGCCCCGCCAGTTTGACGTGCCGTTCCCGGAAATGGCGATAAAGCCACCAAGCCAGGAAAATAACCACCGCAGCCAGTAAAATTACCGAAGCGATTTTAAAGGCCCATTCAATCATAGGCCAGGTTTGCGGCGGTATATTCATCTCCTTGGGAAGGTGCTGGTTTAGCCACTTGCCTAGCCATTCGCCGAAGTTAAACGTATTTTCCTTTGGCGCATCCTGCAAGTAACGCTGATAATCGGCGCCATCCAGAATGGCGCCTGCCTCCAGCCGGAGATCCTCGTTACTCTGCGAAACCACCTTGAATGCGTGCCCTATCGATTCTCGGACGCGGGGAAAATGCGGTTTTGCAACTTCTCGTCTGCAATGGCGGCCTCACTGGCTTGCCGGTATTCCATATCAAACAGGTAGCGGTACAGGACAAAGGCAACCCCACCAACCCCAATCACCATTTGCACCCAGTACATTGCGGTATAGAGAACGGCATTGGTGAGGAAGTACAGAAAACTTTGCTGAAGGCTGGGCATGAGTTGGGCCACAGCAGAAATGATACTACTAACCACACTGAACGGGATGGAAATAATCATATTGATCAGCGTGACAACGCAAGCCAGCCCAATCGTTCGAAGCCAATTGGGCTTAACCAGCTCAACGGTATAGCGGATCGAGTCGAATACTCCTCTTTCCGGTTTGTCGATGTAAACCAGGTAGACCAGGTAGCAGCCATAACCAAACAGCATCAGCATCGCCACGCCGGGAACGATGAGAAAGAGAAAGCCAATCACAATAATTACGATGGCGGGAATTGATGCTGCAACCTGGAGAAAGCCCAGGCCGAGAACACCCAGCAGGCTTTTTTTCGGAAACAGATACTGATACCAGGGCTCTTCCAGTTCATCCCGGTAGAGATCGCGGCAATAGCGAACGATGGCGTACATCAGGTAATAGAGCAAAATAGAGACAAAAAAGAGAACCACAAACGACAACCCCATCTGGAGCAGGTCATTCAGGCTCAGATTGTCTTTGCGATCCTGGAAGCCCACCATTTCCTGCTGGATCATGCCCCACGTAACGCCGTTTAAAATAAGAATAGGCAAGCACATACGCGTAAGCGGCCACAGGTTTTCAAACATTTTCTTGTAGCCGAAGCTCACAATATCTACTACGGAGGCGCTACCATACTGCGGGTTTGTCATCGGTGCCATTCTTCCACTCAGCCAATAATTGTTAATTTTATCAAATCCCGCGCTGCCGATGTTCATATTATTTGCGTAGAACATGGGCGGACGCTTGATCTGAAAGTCCCCCTGCGATAAGGTGAGGAGGTCATTTCTCGGTTACGGGACGTCATGCGGTTACGCCTTTAACCTGGGGGGCAAGTCCCGTTGTTAATGGAGCATAAGGAGGTTCGGGTCGGAATGAGTACGGTTGCAGAGAAAAAGGCAGTTACCCAACGCGATAGTGTCGTTGCGCGGTTTATCGATTACAGCCAGTTTCTGACGTTTGACAAGTTAACACCCGAAGCCGTCCATGAGGTAAAGCGCCGCGTGATCGACGCTCTGGCCTGCGCGATGGGTGCTTACCTGGGCGAGCCTGCCAAGATTGCCCGCGCCCTTTGCCATACAACCGAATCCGCTGCATACGGCGCGACGGTTGTGGGCACTTTCCAGCAAACTTCGCCGGAAATGGCCGCGTTTGCCAACGGCCTGATGATGCGCTACCTGGATTACAACGACACCTATCTATCCCTGGAGCCTGCGCACCCCAGTGACAATATCGCCGCCGTTTTCGCCCTGGCGGAACCGGAAGCCGCAACCGGCGAAGAGATTATCACCGCCATTGCCCTCGCTTACGAGATCCAGTGCCGCCTGTGTGATGCCGCCAGCATCCGTGCCCGCGGCTGGGATCACGTGACCTATGGCGCGTTCTCCGCATCCCTGGCGGCCGCCAAAATTCTCCAGCTTTCCGCGGAGGAAACCGAGCATGCCATGGCCCTGGCCGGGGTTGCCAACGTCACCATGCGGCAAACCCGTGTGGGAGAGCTTTCTCACTGGAAAGGGGCCGCGTTTGCCAATGCCTCCCGTAATGCCGTGTTTGCCGCCCGCCTGGCCTGGCACGGGATGACCGGCCCGTCCCATATTTTTGAAGGGGAAATGGGATTCAAGAAACAAGTTTCCGGCCCGTTTGACCTCGCGCCCAAATTCGGGGGCGAAGGAGTGCCGTTTATGATTAACAACACCAGCATCAAGTTCTGGCCTGCGGAATACCACTCGCAAAGCGCCATTGACGCCGCATTGCAACTCCGTCCTCAACTTGGTGGGTTCGAAAACATCGAGAGCATTGATGTTGACACCTTTAACGCCGCAGTTGACATTATTGGCGGGGAAGAAGAGAAATGGTTCCCCAAGAGCCGCGAAACTGCGGATCATAGCCTGCCGTACTGTGTCGCTGTCGCCCTGATTGATGGGCAGGTGGATCTGGAGCAATTTGATGAGCGGCACCTGGCCGACGCTCGCATCAGCAACCTGATCCAGAAAATCCGGATTCATCGCAACGAGGAACTGAACAAGCTGTACCCGGAAGGCATCCCGAACCTGCTGAAAATCAAGACCAAAGATGGGAAAGAATACTCCCAGCAAGTGACGTATCCGCGCGGCCACGCCAAAAACCCGATGACCGATGAGGAGGTGGAAGATAAATTCCGCAGGCTCGCCTCCCGTGTCCTTTCCAAGGATCAGATCGAATATCTGCTAACCCAGCTCTGGAACCTGGAAAACCTGGATGAAATCGGCGATGTGCTGGAGGCCTTTGCCGTCTAGCCATGTCGATTATCCGTCCCAAACGCAACATGGCAACCCAACTCCGGCAGCGCTTGCAAGCGCCTGGGATTGTTGCGATGCCGGGCGCGTTCAACGCGGCAACCGCCAAACTGATTGAAACTGCCGGTTTTGAAGGCGTTTATATCACAGGGGCGGGAATCATCAATGGCATGACCGGCTACCCGGATATCGGGATGCTGAGCATGACCGAGCTGGCCCAGTTTGCTGGCTACATTGCCGATGCTGTGGATATTCCGGTGATTAGCGATGCCGACACCGGTTATGGAGAAGCCCTACAGGTGATGCGAACGGTCCAGCAGTTTGAGCAGAAGGGCCTGGCGGGCATCCATATCGAGGATCAGTTGGCCCCCAAGCGCTGCGGACACCTGGAAGGAAAGCAGTTGATCCCGGTTGAGGACATGCAGGCCAAGATTGTAGCCGCTTGTAATGCCCGGCAAAATCCGGATTTCCTGATTATTGCCCGTGTGGATGCGCGTGGCGTAACCGGCATGGAAGATGCTCTGAAGCGGGCGCAGGCTTATGTGGAAGCCGGGGCCGACATGATCTTTGCCGAAGCCATGCAGTCGCGCGAGGAGTTCGCGCTGTTTGCGAAGACTATCCAGATTCCGCTCCTGGCGAACATGACGGAGTTCGGGAAAAGCCCTTATCTCAGCGTGCAGGATTTTGACGCGCTGGGTTATAAAATCGTCATCTTTCCGATGACGGCTTTTCGTGTCATGATGAAGGCGGTTCAGGAGGCTTTGACGGAATTAAGGGAGGCTGGAACCCAGGCGGGCTTTCTGGACAGGATGCAGACCCGCCAGGAATTGTACGGATTGATTGATTATCCAGCCTATGAGGCGATGGATCAGCGTTTTGCAAATTTGTGTCATTATCAGGGAAGCAAAGGTTGAGGTGAACTAATGGAAGCCACACAAACATACAGTCCCGGCCTGGAAGGCGTTGTTGCAGGCGTCAGCAAGATTTCCCAGGTTAACCCGGATATCGACAGCCTGATTTACCGGGGGTATGAGATTCGGGATCTCGCGCGCAACACCTTGTACGAGGAAGTGGCTTACCTGCTCCTGCACGATGATCTGCCCACCAAGGCCCAGCTTCAGGATTTTCAGCAGAAAATCAACTCCCAGCGGGATCTGCCCGAGCCTGTCGTGAGTATGCTGCGACAGCTTCCCAAGGATAGCAATTACATGGACGTCCTGCGCACCGGCGTGTCCATGCTGTCCCACTTCGACCCGCAAGCCCAGGAGATGACCCACGACGCAAATGTGGAGAAAGCCATCCGCCTGATTGCCAAAATTCCCACGATTATTACCTATGCCTATCGCATTTTTAACGGCCAGGAACCCATTGCGCCGGATCCATCACTGACCCACTCACGAAACTTTATGTACATGCTGAACGGTGAAAAGCCGGACGATTATACGGCGCGTGTCTTCGACACCACGATGACCCTTTACGCCGAGCATGGCTTTAATGCCTCGACCTTCTCGTCACGCGTCACCAGTTCCACCTGGTCCGACATGCACTCGGCGATTACGGCGGCCATCGGGACGTTGAAGGGTTCCCTGCACGGCGGCGCCAACGAGGAAGCTATGAAGATGCTGCTGGAAATTGGCAGCGAAGCCAATGCCGAGCCTTGGGTTATGGACGCCTTGACCGAGAAGCGCAAGATTATGGGCTTTGGCCACCGCGTTTACAAAAAGGGCGATACCCGTGCCCCGCTGCTTAAAGCGATGGGTGAAGAGCTTTGCCAGACCCTGGGTGATCGCAAGTGGTGCGATATTGCCAATAAAGTGGAAGAAGTGATGCTGAGAGAGAAAAATATCTATCCCAACGTCGACTTCCCCACTTCCTATATCTATTACATGATGGGCCTACCTATTCCGCTGTATACCCCGTTGTTCGCGGCAAGCCGTATTGCAGGCTGGGCGGCGCATGTTATCGAGCAGTTGGACAACAATCGCCTGATTCGTCCCAAGTCCATTTACGAAGGGCCGAAGCATCGGGAGTTTGTTCCGCTGGAACAACGCTAGGCGCTGTTAAGTCGAACTGGCAATATTGGTTTGAGTATTGATACGCGGCAGCGCGCTATTGCCGTTAGCAGTGTTTTGTTCGTGGCTTACAATCAACGTTGAGCGTACCGGGCCATTGGGTCGCTGTGTCTGCTGCCCAGGATCCCCCTGGCCAACGTAGCCCTGCGCCGTGGTTTGTTGCGTTGCAGGTTGCTGCATTTGTCCCTGTTGATTGGTGTTTGCAACTTGCTGTTGGCCTTGTGCTTGCTGGGTATTGGCGCCAATGGCCTGTTGATTGCCTGCTGTGCCATTGGTGGTTGTTTGCGCCGGTTGTACAACCTGCTGATTTGCCTGAGATTGCTGGGTTTGTGCCTGCTGGGCAAACGCATTATTGCCCTGTATATTTCCCACAGGTTGCTGCTGTTGCTGGTTAGTGGGGTAAAGCAGCTGCCTCAGTGCCGTCTGGTGGTCAACCGGTTGGGTTTGCGCCGTTTGGTTATTGATAGCCTGGTTTCCGGTTACATTGCCCTGCACGGCTTGTTGCTGTGGCGCGGTTACTTGCTGGTCGCCTACCCGGACTTGGGCTGCTTGGGGCTGTGCTTGTCCCTGTTGTGCCTGCGATTGCTGGGACAGAATACGGCTGATCTCGTCAATTAATGCAGTCAGCTCGGTTAAAGTCATCGCCTGTTGCGGGTTGGCTTGGTTTCCTACCCCACTGGCCTGACCTGCCTGGCTCCCGGTTGGACTGCCGCCAGCGCCTTGCGTGCCTTGTTGTTGCTGTGCCTGCTGAGGCGTAATCTCCGGCAGCTGGTTTTGATAAGTCTCATACTGCTGGTCAAGGTTCAGTTGGTTGTTCAATTCTTTCAGGATAAGTTGCGTCAGTAGCGGCAATGCAAGCAGTGCCACCAGGGCAATCAGTTGCTCCTCCGGTGTCATCTGGCCATCGAAGTTGGAGTCAACTTTTTCCAGTTGTGGCGAAAGCTGATCCCACAAGGTTTGCTCTTGCTGGGAAAGCTGTCCGTTGCGGGCGGCTTCGGTTCCAGCGGCATTTAACAGAGCCACGGGCGCATCGGAAAAGATGCTGTAAGCCATATCTTCCCCAGGGCTAATGGAATCACTGTCATCGGTATCTGTGTATTTTACGATGTGATCGGCGAGCTTGCGGTTCTCGCCTGTTGTGGGGAGCAGTTCAAAGGCTTCCAGGGCCTTGCTGCCGTCGATATCGTATTGGAAGAACCCTTCGTTGGATAACGCGGCCAGGCTGGTGAAGTCCGGCCGGGACTTCGGCGCGTACTTGAACGTCACGTTCATCAACTCATCGGGTTGCTGCGTAAGGTATGTGTTGTAATTGCGATACGCGTTGCGTGTAAACCCACCCACCTGGTTGCTGTCGAAAAGACCACGAGAACCGTCGATTACGTTGCCCATTGCAATAACCCCCTGCCTAATTTGCCTGTATCATAGCCATCTGTAAATATAAAAACGTTTTTTTTAACCCTCTTGATAATTTGTTAATAAGAATTAAAAAATAATTAAAACATCTTTTTTGTTTATAAACAGGCAATTAGTTGACAATTATCCTCGCCATGCCGACAAGGCGAAGACACTTTTTGCACAAGCCTAATCGACTTTGAAGAATTTATCCTGCCCATCATAGCATGACCTCTTTTGCATCCCTGATAGGGTTGCAGTATAATGGCGCTGTTTGGACGGGATGGCTAAAAGCACGAGAGGCAGCGCCCTGTTGGGAATAGGATAAACCGACGATGAAGCTGGTGACATTTGAGATTGCAACCCCTGTAGGCCGGTTCCAGCGGCTGGGGGCGTTAATGCCGGAGATGGAATATATCCTGGACCTGAATGCAGCCTATGCCTGGTGGCTGAACACGCAGGGCAAGAGCTTCCCGCAGCGGCTGGCGAATGCCCTGGCGCCCAGTTCCATGCGGGAGTTTATCGAAGGTGGGGAGCAAAGCCTGGACGAGGCGCGCAAGCTGATGGCCTTTGTGTCCGGGGAATGGAACCTCCAGGAGGCGGTTCGCTTCAAGGGGGAAAACGGGGAGAACCTGTTGTTTCATCGTAGCGGGGTAAAGCTGCTGACGCCGCTACCCAATCCCAACTCTCTGCGTGATTTTCTGGCATTTGAGCAGCACACGAAAAAGGGGTATGAGCGTCGCGGACAGCAGATACCCGAGCAATGGTACCGCTTGCCGGTTTATTATAAGGGCAATCACCGCTCGCTGGTGGGGCCGGATGAACCTGTTGTGTGGCCGCGCTATACCGAAAAGCTGGATTATGAACTGGAGCTGGCCTGCATTATCGGCAAACGCGGGCGGGATGTTGCCGAGGCCGATGCGGGCAATTACATCTTTGGGTTTGCCATTATGAACGACTTCAGCGCCCGCGACATCCAGATGGAAGAGATGATCTGCCGCCTGGGGCCGGCCAAGGGCAAGGACTTTGCAACGGGCGTTGGCCCGTATATCGTGACTCGGGACGAAATCCCCAATCCTCGGAACTTAAAGATGCTGGCCCGCATCAATGGCGAGGTCTGGTCCGATGGAAATTCCGGCACATCACACTGGACCTGGGAGCAGATGATTGCCCATGTTTCCAACGAGGAGGACATTTACCCATCCGATATCCTGGGCTCCGGGACGGTGGGTAATGGCTGCGGCTACGAGCTGGATCGGTGGATCCAGGTTGGGGATACGGTCGAACTGGAGATCGATGGGCTGGGCAAGCTGCGTAACCCGATTATTAGCCACGAACAGGGGGCAAGGACAATGAAGGAACCGGAGGGCAAGAAATATGTACCTGCAAGCTAAGGGCCAGTTCAGCAAACAGGCGCATGTGGCCATACCCCCAGGGCTTTACGAGGAAGAGTTTGGCCGGGATGGTTTCTTCGGCCCTGTTTCTCACTTGTACCACCGGCATGCCCCAACCGGCTGGACTCGTATTGAAGGGCCGCTCCGGCCGCACGCCTACGATTGCAACAAGCTGGAAATGGATGCCGCATTGACGGATCTCTCCCGGCGGATACCATTGCTTTATAACGATGATGTGACCTTCCAGATTGTTCGGCCAAGGCAGCCCATGCCCTGGTATTTCCGAAATGCTGACGCCGATGAACTGTTCTTCATCCACGAAGGGACAGGCCGTATCGAAACCGACTTTGGTGTCATCGGCTTCAAGCCTGGCGATTACCTGGTCACTCCCCGGGGTACAACCTATCGCTTTATTCCGGATTCCGAGCAGAACTTCTTCCTTGTCTTTGAAAGCAAGACCCGTTTCCAGCAGCCGGACCGTGGCTTGTTGGGACAGCATGCCTTGTATGACCAGACTGTGATTGAGACGCCGACGCCTGAGCCCCTGACTGAGCAACGAGATGAATGGGAGATTCGCGTCAAGCGCCTTAACCAGATTTCCTCCATTTTTTATCCCTTTAACCCGGTGGATATTGTCGGCTGGAAGGGGGATTTGACCGTATGGCGGCTCAACGTCCAGGATATCCGCCCGGTGATGAGCCATAGTGTGCATCTGCCGCCCAGCGTGCATACCACGTTTAAAGCGGGTAACTTTATCATTTGCACCTTCCTGCCGCGTCCGCTGGAAAGTGACCCTGATGCCGTGCGCGTGCCCTTCTATCATCGGAACATTGACTATGATGAAGTCATCTTTTATCATAGCGGTGATTTCTTTAGCCGGGACGGGATTAAGCCCGGTATGATTACGATGCACCCGCAAGGCATCCATCACGGGCCGCATCCTAAGGCCGTGGAAGCCAGCAAAGGCAAGACCGAAACCCACGAGATTGCCGTGATGATGGATACCCTGTATCCGCTGCACGTTACCCCGGAAGCCTTGCAAGTGGAGTGGGGCGAGTATTGGCAGAGCTGGCAGGAGCCCTCCACCCGCCAGCAGGAAGTAAAGGCATAAGCGATGAACCAGACAGCCGAGATGGTGCATATCGACCCGGATACCCTGACCAACCAGGAGCGTTACAAGTTGCTGATTGGCAGCATCCTGCCGCGCCCGATTGCCTTTGTCTCTTCCATCAGCGCCGATGGGATATTGAACCTGGCCCCGTACAGCTTTTTTACCGGGGTATGCTCCACGCCGCTCATCGTCTGTTTTGCCCCGATGCGTCGCAGTGTTGACGGGGAGAAGAAGGATACGCTGCGAAATATCGAAGCCGTCGGGGAGTTCGTCGTCAATGTGGTGTCCGAGGAGATTGCCGAGCCGATGAACCTTACTTCCGGCGAATACCCTGCCGACGTGGATGAGTTCAAAGCCGCCGGGTTAACCCCGCTGCCCAGCGAGAAGGTGAAGCCGCCGCGTGTTGCGGAATCTCCTATCCAGATGGAGTGTGTATTGCATCAAGTGGTGGAACTGGGCGATCATATCGGCTCCGGCAGTTTGGTTTTGGGGCGCGTGGTGGCCATCCATTATGCACCGGGCGTGTATGAGAACGGAAGGGTTATTACCTCCAAGGTGAAGCCGATAGCCCGCCTGGCCGGAACCAGCTATGCCCGAGTAACAGATACCTTCGACTTGGCCCGGCCGGTCGTTTAAGTCTGATTTTTGAAATCGATCATTCAAAGCCAATTTCATATTTTTTGCCGTTATTTTGTCGGTATATCTGGTTTTCGAGTTCCTAGATTTTGTTTTTTCTTTATCCAGTCCTATTATTTCGGGTGCCATTCTGTTGAAAGCCATGCTCTTTCTAGCTGAGTCCTTAACAGTTGATATGCAGCGCGGACGGTGAGTTGTCGGCTACATGGCGTAAGACCAGGTTCATCTGGAGGCGTAGACCCACAACGAAAGAAATATTGACTGATAGATAGATGATATAGTAATGCATATATTTTATTGTAAGGATATGGAACGCACTCCGTAAGGCACATCTAAACAAGAGAGAAGGAAGGACGTTGATGAAGGCACAATCTTTAAATATCGAAATCCTGATGATGCGTAACGCCAGCCAGTATATCGTCCGCTCGAACGGCCAGGAAGCACAGTTTATTTTGGAAGCGGACGCCCAACGCTATGCCAATATTTTGGGCGGCACGGACGTGACCTATCCGGTGCATAAGGCGATTGCTTAAAGGCTTTGGACTCCTGTTTCCTTTTTCTGCACAGCTTAGGGTTTGGGACGGGGAACGAGGATTTCCACGGGGATTCCGTTGGGGTCTTCAATAAAGGCGATGGCGCGCTCCCCTCCGGGGGAAAACTTGGGTTCCTGGGTTATTTTCACTCCCAAACCACGCAAACGCTCAATATAAGCTTGGATATCTGCATCATCAATCTCGATTGCCAGATGCTCGTAGCGGTTGCCGAGCGTATACGGCGGATGATCCTCCAAGTCATACACCAACTCGATATAGCTTTGCCAGCTTTCGCCCACAAATGCCATATCGGCATTGCCGGGGTAATGGTGCGGGCCGTCCAGCAATTTAAGCCCCAGTTTTTGGGTGTAGAACGCAATGGACTCGGCCATATCGTTCACGAAAATAGAGGTGTGCAGAAAACGCGGCATACCGGATCTCCTCAAAAAAACGTATTCCGTCCGATAGTAGGAAAGAAGGTTTCCGCTTGCAAGACCGAATCCGGTGAACATGTCCCGGCAGGCGATTTAAGAGCGGCAGGGTTGTAATCCGTTGTAAAATCGGTCATACTACGGATAAGTATTTTCCTGGCCGGGTTGCACGAGATTGCAGAAACAGGTCGGTCGAAAATCATCAAGTCCTTTTAACAACATAGAATTCCGCTTCGTATGTGACCAAAAGTGCTTGAAATAAGCCCACACACGAAACCATAAAGACTGGAACCGCATGACAGAAATAACATTTGAATCCCTTAACATAGGTCCGGACATTTTAAAGGCCCTGGCGAAATTGAACTATGTATCGCCTTCAGCCATCCAGGCCCAGGCCATCCCCTTCCTGGTGGAAGGCCGGGATGTGATTGGCCAGGCCCAGACCGGGACTGGAAAAACCGCAGCCTTTGCTATCCCGATTTTGGAGAAAGTGGATACCAGCCTGCCGGAAATCCAGGCGGTGGTGGTTTGCCCCACACGGGAGCTGGCCTTGCAGGTGGCCGATGAGTTCCGCAAATTCGGGAAGTACAAACCCAATTTGTCCATTGTGTGTGTGTTTGGCGGCGAGCCCATTGAACGCCAGCAGTTGGCGCTGCAAAACCTTCCCCAGATTATTATCGGCACGCCGGGGCGCATGCTGGATTTCCTGTGGCGAGGCACCTTCCACCTGAATTCGCTGAAAACCGTGGTGCTGGACGAAGCGGACGAAATGCTCAACATGGGCTTTCGGGATGATATTGAGAAGATTTTCGACTTCCTGCCGTCACCCCGTCAAACGGTCTTTTTCTCCGCCACGATGCCGCCGGCTATTATGGCGCTGACCAAACTTTACCAGGATAATCCGGAGTGGGTGCGCATTGAGCCGGAACCTGTCAGTGTCGCCCAGATTAGCCAGACTTATGTTGAGGTCTTCCAGAAGCAGAAGCCGCAGGCGCTCATTCAATTGATTCAACAATATGATTTAAAGCTGGCCCTGGTTTTTTGCAACACCAAGCATCAGGTCGATTCGCTGGTGCAAGCCTTGCACAAGGCCGGGATTGCCGTAGACGGCCTCCACGGTGGAAAGTTGCAAAATATTCGCGAGCGGATTTTATCCAAGTTCCGCAAAGGGCAGATTGAAATCCTGGTTGCAACCGATGTCGCCGCGCGCGGGATTGATGTGCGCAATGTGCAGGCGGTTATTAATTACGACTTGCCGCTGGATGAGGAGAGCTATACCCATCGTATCGGCCGTACGGGGCGCGCCGGGCAAACCGGCCAGGCTTTCTCCCTGGTGGCAGGACATCAGTTCAAAATGCTCAAGCAGCTCCAGCGCCAGCACACGATTGTCAAGGAAACCCTGCCGGGAATCCAGGGAGGCCCGCCACCGGCCGGCAAGCCCACGGATAAGGCGCCTGTGAAGCTTCACAAGCCTCGCCGCAGAAGAAAACCCAAGCCTTCCCAGCAAGCGTTATAAGGACGTTAAACCGGGCGCGCCGAAAATTCGCTTAACGCGCTTTGCGTGTTCTTCAGGCAGAACGCTAAGAACTGCCCGCCGAGGACGATGCCTTCTTCGTTAATCGAGTGCGGCAACCCCGGGAATGCTTTGGTGATCACGGGAATATCGTAGGCCTTGAGGATGGTTTCGGCCTCATGCATCTCGGAAACCGGGATCACGGAATCGGCAGTGCCATGGAGCAAAAATATCCGCGGGCGAGAGCGGATCTCATCCGCCAAGTGGGCCGCGTCCGCAAACCGGCCGGAATAACCCAACACACCGGCACAGGGCCTGGCCCGCCGGATGCTGGTATAAAGCGACATAATCGTCCCCTGTGAGAATCCGACCAGGGCCAGTTGATCATCCGTCAAGCCGCGTTTTGCCAGCGCTTCGTCAATAAATTGATCCAGCAGCGGGGCAACTGCCCGAACCCGTTCTTCGCGGTTCTCCAGCGTAATATCGTTGAGGCTGAACCACTCGTAGGCGTCAATGTCGCCGTAGCGCCCGCCTTCGAATGCAAACGGCGCATTGGGGGAAATAAACTCCGCATCCGGCAGGAGGGGCTGCCAACTGTACGCCAGGGATAACAAATCCTCGCCATTGGCGCCGACGCCATGGAGGAGGATGACCAGTTGGGAGGGCTTCTTGCCGGAAAATGGGGGCAGAACGTAATCGGGTTTAACGACGGTGTTTGTCATGGGCTTCCTGCTATTACGGATCCTGCCGTCATCATACAATGAAGGGGAAGTCGATGAAATCAGACATGGGAGGGCGTCATATTGCAGAATCCGTTTTTGGTGGAGACCCAGCAACCCCTGGTAGGGATTACCGGCCAGCGATGCGGGTATATCCAGCTTGCCCCGGCGACTGAAACAACCCACTACGGTTTCCTGCCGCAGGAACTCTTCCAGGCTGCGACCGACTGGGCTGCCATCCTGGAGGCCATGGGGGCGAAACGGGTTTACTGGATCATGCTGTCGGAAGTGGTGAGCCATCTCCACCTGCATCTCTACCCCCGGTGGGAAGAGACAGAAACCAAGGGGCTGGCTTTGTTTGAGCAACGCGACCAACCCGGACAGAAAAAATGGACGAACGAAGCCATTTTTGCCCTAAATCGCTGGGCAGTGCAGCATCATGTCCATATTATCCAGCCGTGAAACAGCACTCGGCGGGTTAAGCCGGTTTGCATGCTGCCGGGCGGCGATCTTTGAACGTGAGTTCCGAGATACCGGATTTATCGAGTTCTCCCAGGCCGCATCGCACCATCTCATCGTAAAGGGCTTTGGTGGTTTGGGCTAGGGCCATGGGGAGCCCTTGCTCCTGGCCCAGCCTTAAGGCGATGCCGCTATCCTTGGCCGCGTGGGCCGCGGAGAAATAGGTGGAATGCTCGCGGTGCTGCATGTCCTCGCCATCGGTTTGCAGCACACGGCTGTTTGCACCGGTCTGGGCAAATATCTCCCGCATAAGGTTCAAGTCCAGGCCAAGCGCATCCGCAAGGCCCAGCCCTTCGGCCAGGGCAGCGGTGTTGATATTCATCACCATATTGACGAGGGCCTTTATCTGGGCGGCGCTGCCCGCCTCACCGGTGTAGATGGCTTTTACCGAAAGCGCTTCCAGGACGGGCCGAGCCCTGTCATAAACGTCCCGGTGGCCGGCGCACATCAGGAACAGGGAGCCTTCCCGGGCCTGGGTAATGCTGGAAGCCATCGGGCACTCCAGGACGCTGGCTCCGTGAGCCGCTGCTGCCTGCTGGACGGCCACATGAACGGACGGCGTTATGGTGGCGCAGTTGATGAACAGCTTGCCCTGCGAATCCATCAACAGGTTATCGCCGGGTTGGAAGAAAATCTGATCCATGGCCTGGTCATCGCTTACCACGGTGATCACCACATCCGCCTGCCGGGTCACCTCTGCCAGACTGCTACAAGCCTGGCTGCCCAGCTCACTGGCCAGGGATTCCGCGAGGGAGAGATTGCAGTCATACAGGGTGGTGATTTGAAAGCCGCATTTCGCGAGGCGTCGGGCCATATTCGAGCCCATGCGGCCAACGCCCACCAGTCCAATCGTCGGGTTCATGGCGTGTTGCTCCTTATGCTTTCAATTCCGGAAAGAAGGGATTATGGGCGCGTTCTTCGCCCACGGTGGTCAGCGGGCCATGGCCGGGGCAGATGATCGTCTCTTTCGGCAATGTGAGGATCTGCTCGCGGTTATTGCGCAGGGCCTCCTGGTAGGCGTGGTAGGCCCCGCCCATCGAACCGGCAAACAAGGCATCCCCCACAATAACAACCGGACGGGCCAGGCCCTGGATGAAATAGCTGACCCCGCCCGGTGTGTGGCCGGATGTGCCCAGCACCCGAATGGTGAGGTTGCCCAGCACAAACCCGTTCCCTGGCAGGATGGGGCGCAGGCCAAGCGGGTTCTCAACGGCGGAGCCGTAACTGTTTGCCTGGGTTTCGTCTTGCAGCCGATCCAGGTCTTTCAGGTGATCCAGGTGGGTGTGGGTAATAAAGATGCGCTTCAGCGTCAGTTGGTTTTGCCGTAGGCAGTCCAGCATGGGTTGGCAGGTGCTTCCGGTATCGAAGGACGCGGCTTCACGCGTGTCCGGATCCCAAATTAGGAAGGCATTGACGGTCATATCGCTAAAAGGAGTGGTGAGCATGGCGAGCCCTGCCATGGGCGCGACAGGCTGGGGAGCCCACTGCTCCTGCGCCAGCGTTACCAGGGACGGGCCATGCAAGTTAAGCACGAAGGCCAGTTTCTGGATCAGCCTGGTTTCCGGTGAACCATCCAGGACCCGGATTACTTCTGACACAGAGAGGTCTGCCCGCTCGGCCAGATCCTCCAGGCTTAAATGCTGCCCCTTGCGCGCTTTCTGTAGGATATCCACGTAGGTATCCTCTAACCCCAGCTTTTCGATAACCGCCATATCGTCCTGCCTCTTCCCGATAATTTGACGATGCCATTCTACTGCCCTTGCCGGGCAAACTCAATGCTTCTTGCGAATAGCAAAACCCTTTAGTCGGACGCAATGGTTTCCAGGCTTTGCCCCTTGCGCTCCGGTAATGTCCACACCCAGGCGGCCGTGCCCAGCGCCAGCATGGTGGGCACCAGCAGGCCCCCGGTGATACCGTAGCCGGCCACGGCATAGCCCACAATCACCGGTGCGAAGATCTGGACGCTACGCGCGGTGTTATACACCGTGCCCATCGCAAAGGTTCGCTGCGCGGTCGGGAAGATTTCCGACAACAGGGCGCCGAAACCGGCCGTGCAACCGGAGCCAAACCCCAGGAGAAACATCAGGCTCCAAAAAAGGGTTTGCTGCTGCTGGAACAGGGTGTTCCAATACAACGCCAGCGGCAACAGCGCGGCTGCCGTAAGCAGGGAAAAACCGGTAAAGGCCCATTTGCGGCCTACTTTATCTGCGATAAAGCCAAAGGCAATCATGCCCAAAAACTGTCCCAACTGGCCACACAGAATCCATAGTACGGATTTGCCGATCGCCAGCCCGAAGGATTCCTTGATGAAGCGCGGCAGCCATGTATAGCATGTCCAGTAAGTTCCCAGTTTGAAGATGGCCAGAACCAGGGCCAGGAGCATTAATGGCCAGTACTTGCCAAGGAAGGGCTTCAACTCCGCAACCCGAGCGGCCATGGGTTTGGCTGGGGCGGCTTCCCAAAGTGGGGATTCCGATAAAAAGCGGCGGAATGCCAGGGCCAACAATGCCGTGACGGAAGACGCCATAAACACCGTTCGCCAACCGACGTGCGGGGCAATCACAAAACCCACGATGGCGGCAATCGCAACTCCCACAGGCTCACCGCTTTGCAAAAAAGCGCTCCAGCGGCCGCGCATGCCCGCCGGGACCGACTCCGCGATGAGGGCATGGCCAACGGCCCACTCCCCACCCAGGCCCAGGCCGGTGATAAACCGTGCCGCCAGAAATTGCCCTGGCGTTTGCACCAGCCCTGTGAGCAGCATGCCGCAGGAAAACAAAACAACCGTTACCATCAAAATGCTTTTGCGGCCATAGCGATCCGCCAGGAAGCCAAATAGAAAACCGCCCAGGCCGGACGCGCCAAGCCCGATTCCCAAGAGCCAGGCGCCGAACTCCGGGCCGATATGCAGGGACTCCTCGATACTGGGAATGAGAAAAGCAATCAGGATGAGATCATAAAAATCGAATACCCAGCCCAGCCAGCATAACAGGGCCGTTACCGCAAACCCGGACTTCAAACGTCCACGACCACTCAATGCCAGTTTCCTGACTCAACCATACCATCTCAGCATAACAGGTTGGCAAGCCGATGTCTGTCCAGTCATCATTGTATGGGTTTTAAAATTTAGAGACGGATGTCATGATCCATTTTTCTTTGGCGTCTAAAATTGAGCATTTCTTGTAATAGTTTTAAGAACCCAGGTTTTTTCTCAGGTATTAACGATGGAAAGTCGATATTATAAATCTGACCATCTATCTTGACGAGCTGTCGATGTCCTAAGTCTCCCAATTCAACGCTATATCTTAAATCAGGCTGTCCAAGATGTGCTAAATCCGACTTGAATAAAGCTTTATAAAATTGAACCGCTTCATCCGGAGAGACTGCCTCTCCGAATTTTTGTGCATGATAATGAAGAACATTATCATCAGACAGTTCAATAACACCTAATCGTTCCAATTTGGCATCATATTTAGGATCCCATAGACGACCTTCAAAAACGGGGTGTCTGGACAGTTTAAGAACAAGGTCCTCACCAGTCCTAGTATCATAAACCCTAAATGCAAGAGATTGAGCGCCGATTCCAATCATTTGCTTAAAGCGATAATGTTGAAGTTGCTCACTGCTGATAGCTGCTTTTATATCATCTAAATAACCAGGAGGAGACCATAACATTAATTGCTTACGATGATTTGGATTGGCTTTATTCAAATAAACATCGCGCGCGGATTGAAGATCAAAATCATTGCCAGGCAATCCGTCTGTGCTATTAAGCGAGTTATTACTAGCCATAACATTGCCCTTGTTATGTGCCGCATGTTGAGGTTCTGGACTTGGGTCATCCGAGAAGAATATTGCAGGTGAATGCGTGCGACGTGTTTGTATTTCATCCATTTGTTGCTGGATGGGATCTACAGTAACCGGCGTTGGAACATTGACGGGCCTGGCATCGGAATCCACTACCGCACGTATACCGGAGTTCCGAGATGCTCTAATGGATGCTGCAATTTCTGCAAGGATATTATTAAAGGTCTCTTGGTAACTTCTTTTTAATTTTTCCTTCAATCCTCCATACGGGATTTCGCTCGCGAGGCTTGGGTTTGAAAATTCTCCCCAGGTATCAGGCTCTGTGACTAAGTTGCGCATTTGTTCTTCATTACCCGACTGAAGCGCTGCAATTATTTCATCACGATTTCTAGAAACGTTCTCCTTCAGCACCGCTTCAAGTATAGCCCGAGAGGACTTATTCTTGGGGTCTAAGTGAGCATAGGCCCCCCAGGATTTTTCGTCGGCCAATAATTGGCCCAATTTGTCGGCTGTTTGTTTTGATGGGCCACTAACTTGATAATTCGGGTTTCTTTTGTCAGCTTCAAACTCTGCCAGTGCAGCTTGTATTGCCTTTCGTGTTTCAGGATTCAGGGTAATATTATCATTTAATAATATATGTAATTGAGATGCAATAACCTCTGCTTGAATGATACGGCCTTCATCCTGTAGATCCTCTGGCAAGCGGTCTATTTCATCTGACAGGGATTTTACAAAGGATTGTGCGGCCGTCAAAAACTGATCATACGTATTGAATATCTTATCCAGACTCAGTCCCATATTATCACTAAACCATAATCGTAGTCCCGCTTTTTTAGCCATAGGGCCCAGGTTGCCTGGAATATTGAATACGCTATTAAACGGTATTGTTTGTTGCTGCACAGCGTCTTTTCTCACCTGTTCCGCAACTGCATTTACAAATTCAGGGTTATATTGTTGATCTAACAGATTTTCTAGCAGATTCGTTGGAGTGATGTCTGCTGGAGGCAGGTTATCTTGCCCCTGCCATCTCGGATCCAGCAATAAAGTCCTGGTCACCTCAAGCAGCCGAGCTGGATTGAGACGACTTAAATTGGTATTAAATTCCAATCCGCTTGAAGCCTCTAATACTGTAGGCAAGGCATCTTGAGGCAGCATTGGGTTTAAGTTGAAGCCTTTAGATATTTCCAAAGCCCACTTGGGGATATCTCTAAATGCACCATTCCGGGCTGAGTTTAATCTGTTATTTTGAACGGCTTTTAACTTATCCGTCAATGTAACCGCAATCTCTTGCGGCGACATCCCTCTCTCTTGCAACAATAAGATTGTTTGCCTTAAGTAAGGCATTTGTTGCAGTATCTCCACCTCAGCCTGCGATAAGGCGCCTTCCTTTGCCATCATAGTGGCAATCGCTTCAATACGAGGCTTCATTGCGGTATTTATACCGCTGGCAATCACATTACTCGTTACCCAAAAATTCTCGTTAATTGTAGCGGCATCCCTAAGTTCCCTGATAAAATCCCGGCTGGAAGTTGAGCCTGGTTGTGTGTCGAGGAAATTTTGCAATTGTTGTTGTAACGAAGGGTCACCTCCTAATTCATCTGCCATTGCGCTCGCAATAAGCGGATGCGCTGCCAGGTTTTCCCATCCCGGTACTTTAGGATCATGGATGGTTCCCAGCATCGTTGCCAGCAATTGTTCCGTTGGAGAATCGCCATTACGCATTGCTGCTAGGGCATTGGTGTGCATTACCTGCACAGCATGCATGGCCGCATTGGGAAATCCCATCATTTGCAGTGTTGGGGTAACACGCGCTGTCCAGGCATCCAAAATGCTGATCATCTCTGGTGTGTAACCCAATTCAATCATCGCTCGCCGAAATGGCAAATAGGCCTCTTTTAACTCTTTAAAGAATTTCTCCGGTGAATCCGGGGAAAATTTATCGCGTCCAATTCCTGCAAATAATTCATAATAGTTCCTAAACCGCTTCTGCAAATTGGATTGCAGCGTTATAGCCTCATTGGGCAATGATTCCTCCGGGTTTGCAATATAATTGGTTATTTGCTCGATATGGCGTTGATGCTGTGGATTAGTCGCATCCATTGTCATCCTTGGGCCGATTCCGCCACTTTCGTCAGTTCCTCCGCGTAAAAACTGCTTAAGCTGCTCCAAGCGGTCTTGCGGAAGCACATGTGATGTCCTGGAAGATGAAGCAGGAGTATCATTTTCCTCAAAAGCTGTTGGCAAGACGCCGGGCGGAGCATCTGGGCCTCCTATATTGCCTGCCGCTGTTGCGTTATCACCAGCAGGCCCTGGTTTAACATTCGGCGGTGGCATATCCGGATCTCCTTCATCAGCAATATTGTGCGAGGCATCTCCAAGTGGAATGGTAATAGCGACTTGCGTCCCGCTGGGATTTTGGGTGGTGGCATTTGCTAAGTCAGTACTCGTAATGTTTAAGTTTCCACCTAAGTTCGTAATTAATGCCCGTAAATAGGGCAAACCTAAGCCACTGCCTTCAACCACCTTTTTGGGGTCGATTTCCTGGCCCATAATTTCATCGATTTTACTTTGGGACATCCCGCTGCCGTTATCATTAACAGTAATTCGCAATGTTTTTTGCGGGTTCCCGCTCGCAACAGCTTGTGTTTCGATATTGACGTCAACGATTATTTTTCCTCTATGCCCTTCCGGCATCCCCTGCATCATATATTTAATCGGGTTGGATAGAAGATTGGTAATCAGCATATCCAGGGTAAAGTCATCAATATGCGATAACGTTTCCCCATCAATTTCAGGATGCGGTACGATCTCAATATCAATCCCACTCGATTTGGCGTCTTCTCGATAAGCATTTACCGCGGAGGCAACAACAGTTTGTATAGGTGAATATTGATCAACAAATTTTATATTCATAAAACGAGATAACACTTCAGGCACATTCTTAATGTAATCTAAGGCTGTATCAAGCATATTCGCTTTAATCTCTATTCCTCTACTCAGTCTCCACTGTATTAATTGGCCATTGCCGAGTGCAGCAGCAATATGCTGTTTCGCATCATGTAAGGCTAGATCATACACTCTTTTCATTGGTCCGGTGTCTGGGCCTAATTCGTGGGCACTGGCAAGGCTCGCCTGTTGAGCCTTGGCAAATTCCTCAAGTAATTTTGCCTTGGTTTCCCAATCCGATGCCTGCAGTATTTTTTCTTGGTATAAAACTGCCCTATCGGAAATTTCTTTCAAGCTTTGCTTTAATTTTCTTTCGTAGTACTCAACTTCCTGTCTTGCCGTCATACGGGAAGGTTTCGGGTTTGTTACCGTATAGACGGTACCCGGCTCAATACTCATCTTATAGGTTAGTTGGTCGCGATATATTTTTTTATTCAACTTCGGTGTCAACAGATGTGCTGGTATATCGGCTAGTAAGTCGTTATATTCTTCAATCTGCTGCTTCAGGGAAGTTTCAAAATTGGCTGGCCGGGGTTTCATAACATGCCGCATACCAGTGCGGCTATTGCCATCCGGTGTTAAGAGCTTGAGATCCTGGTTGTACAAGTATGCTTTACTATTTGCAAGGCCGCTCCGGTAATATTCGTACTGCATGTCAATCACATCGGCCACTTCGCCAAATGCGCCACGGGAAAATAAGTGTTGTTTCAATATATCCATATCCCGCATAAAACTAACCAGGAAGTTGGGATTACCCAGCGGGCCCGCTAATTCCATTCCTTGGATAACTTTCTTTAAGGATGCCATCAACGATTCGATGTCCGTACGCGTGAGATCCGGTTTCTTTTTAATAATGGTGATAATATCCTGGGTAATGCTTTGCCAATCAGGTGCGTGAGTGTTTCCCCTGGCTTGCTCAATTCGGGCTTCTATATCCAAAAGGCTTGGATAAGGTTTAACATTCCGGGCGATTTGTTCCTGCCTTGCCGCCTCTTGCAGGGCCATTTGCCTTCTTTGTTCTGGAGAATACTGAATCCGGTTAAGAACCAGGTTCTCTTCGCCTGTAATATTGCCGGGCGCATCTAACGAGCCTTGTGTCCTTCCGGGGAATAGTCTATTCCAAAGTGCAGTCAATGGATTTGCAGAAGGCGGCTTTTCCCGAAGCAGGGTGGATATTAATCGCTCCATATCCGCAGGGGCAATATCATCCGGGCGGTTTTGCGCGATGTCTTCCAGGATAGCGACCCGTTCATATTCCCTGGCTGTTTCTGGCAGATCCCTTAAGCGTTGCAAAGCTCGCTCAAATATTTGCCGCTCAGTGCCTTGCATTTCCGGGCGGCCGTTATTAATGTGTCTGCGAAGGTGACGCAATGCATCAGCCCTATCAACGGTATCCTGCTGTACAATCCTCGGGCCATCCGGTGTTTGGCTAATCCTGAAATAATGTCTCAGTTCCGGGTTGGTTTGTATTAATTGCTCCAGCTCAGCCGGGGTATTGACACCCAAGGCAGCCATGGCTTGCTCATAGGTCAGGTTAAGTGGGCCGCTCTGTCTTTCAATCTGCTTAAATACATTATAGGCACGAGGGATAGCGTCTGGGTTGATAGAAACGTTAGAAGTTGTTGCACCATTTGTTGAAGCACTCACTGTCCTGACGATATTATTATCTGTCGGATTGTTGTTATTTCCACCTGCGTTTGGTGCCCCAACGGTAACAGGAACAGCAGATGTTAAAGCTCTATACCCTTCTACAGCCTGGTTAAATGTATCCTTAATGGGTTGGATAATATCATTGGCGTCGGACACAACTTTATCCCTGATTCTGCTTAATAGGCCAGGCTGTGAAGGTGCCGCCGTCGCCGGAACAGCAGTAACGCTTGTTGGTTGTCCTGGGCGGGTTGTGGGTGGAGTAGCAGAAGCTGAAACATCAATTCCTGTTGCAAAAGCGGGTAATGGGCCACTAATAGCCGCTGGTTTAGCCGGGGCCTTGGTAGTGTTGACGACTGGGCTGCCCACAGATGAAGCAATGCTGCTGGGAACACTGGTCACGACAGATGGGATGGCTTGTACGCCGCCGACGGCCTTGTCGGTGACGTATTCAGTTACGGCATCGGTTGCCAAGGTTTTTAGGTCGGCAAAGCCCTGGAAGCCCCATCCGTTGCCGGCATCGTAGAAGCGGCTTGCGGTACCGGCCTCCATGGTGGCCTCGCCAATCTCGCCCAGGAAGCCTCCAGCAGCCTGCCCTGCACGTTGCTGCCAGCTCCGGTTGACACTGGCCACGGCTGCCTCGGCCACATCATCTACCGAGCCCCCCAGGACATTGGTAATTACCCTGGAACCCATGGCG
>CALAJO010000087.1 GCA_937922745.1 uncultured cyanobacterium | reverse complement strand
GCCTGCAGGCTTTCCGGGATCAGGTCGTGGGCCAGCAGGTCGTCATAGGTTTCCTTTTTGATGATGACGTGGGATTGCCCCTTGCCGACCATCACGGTTGCGGGCCGGGGAACCCGGTTATAGTTGGATGACATGGTGTAGTTATAGGCCCCGGTCCCGAACACCAACAACAGATCGCCCGGTTGCACATCCTGCGGGGCCATGTAGTTTCGGATCAGAATATCCCCGGATTCGCAATATTTCCCGGCAACTGTTACCGGCTTGGTATGCGGCTCAGTGGCCTTGTTGGCCACAACTGCGGTGTAAACCGCGCCGTAAAGCGCGGGCCGGATGTTGTCTCCCATGCCGCCATCCACGGCCACATAGGTTTTCTCAATCTCCGGGATGGTTTTGATATTGCCGACGGTGTAAAGCGTTGCCCCGGCTGTGGCCACCAGGCTGCGGCCCGGCTCCAGGATGAGTTCCGGCAGCGGGAAGTTGATTTGGCTGGCATAGGAAACCATCCGATCAATCACAACCTTGGCATAGTCCGTAACCTGTGGCGGATCGTCCTCTGCCTGGTAGGACACACCCAGGCCACCGCCCAGGTTAAGGTGGGTCAGCGTTATGCCGTAATGCTCCCGAATGTTGTAGCAGAGGTTCAGCATCACCTCGACCAGATCGTGGTAAGGACGGGTTTCGAATATCTGCGACCCGATGTGGGCATGGAGCCCGGCCAGTTGGATGGTGTTGTGATACTGCGTCGTAATCTGATCCAGGACGGTGCTGAGCTGCGAAAGGTCGAACCCGAATTTGCTGTCCAGGTGGCCGGTTTTGATATAGTCGTGCGTATGGCACTCTATTCCTGGCGTAACCCGTAGCAAGATGGACACTTTCTGGCCTAGCTGGCGTGCAATCTTGTCAATCAGCCCCAGCTCATACATGTTATCGACGCTAATCTTTCCGATGCCTTCGGTAATCACCAGCTCCAACTCCGAGACGGATTTGTTGTTGCCGTTAAATACCACCTTGTCCATGGGGAAGCCTGCTTTGAGGGCCGTATAATACTCTCCCCCGGAAACCACGTCCAGTCCAAACCCTTCCTGCTTGAGCAAGGCGCATAACCCCATGGAGAGATTTGCTTTGGCGGCGAAAACAATGTTGATCGGTTGCGGATACGATTCGAATGCATTTTTATAAGCCCGCATCATTTCTCGCAGGGTTTGCTCATCCAGGATGTAAAGCGGGGTTCCGTAGCGCTTGGCAAGGGCATCCACAGGGATGCCGCCCAGCTCCGCCATTTTGGTAATGGTGTTCACGTGGTAGCTTACGGGTTCGATGCGGGTATTGGGGGATGATGACATGATCCGACTCCTTGAGGGGTACGCTGTGATTGAAAATACTTTATTGTAGCCTGAACATTGCCGGAGTAGAAATATAAAATGGAAATTCGCGGAAAGCCGCACATTGCTTGTTTATTTCTGTTTAATATCCTTTTATAGGCTATAAGAAATAAAAAAACATTAATGAAAATGTAATAGAGCGTTACAATAGCGCAATTTTGGGGATTCCAATGTTTTTATTAATGTATAAATCGGAGGATAGAGAAGAACTACTTGGAGGACAAATCAATCATGGCGAAAGTCCTAATTTCAATGAAGGAAGAATTCCTCGAGGAAATTGACAAGCTTGCGGATAATGAGCATCGCTCCCGCAGTGAGTTGATTCGCGAGGCCTTGCGCCTTTATATGCGTTCCAGAATTAAATCTTCTAACGATGCAAAGCAAATAGCCAGCCAAGCGAAAGCGATAGAATCCCTCTTATTGGATTAGTATCGGGATCGTCTCAAGCAAGGGTCAGGGACAAGATTTTTCTTGTGTTTTTTCCGGTTGCGTGACTTGGTGATTTTGATTCGTCGTTAACTGCGGTAGTTTAACCGCCATAAAATTAAACCCATCCGGCTTTAAACGGCTTAAGGGATTAACTGTCTTTTCCAGCAAAAGTTTATCGGCATTCAGCGTTTCGATCTGCTCTTGCAACAGGGCGACTTGTTGTTGTTTTTGCGAGATGGACTGTTGAACCTGGTTCAGTTTTTCCTGCGCTGCAAGGCGTTGGGCCTTTTGCTGCGCATTAGGGAACAAATAACCGGTTGTGTCGGATAGGGCATCCCTTCCCTGGGCTGCCCAATTTGAGCCATTATCCACAATGGCCGGTAAAGCGGATTGTATGCTTTGAGATGCTGCGCTGACCGCTTGCGCCGTAACCATCTCTTGCCCCCATCCAACCAGTCGTTGTCCGGTATCATCCAAAAAAGCAATTGCCGGTTGAAAAAAGGGAACCCGCGATGCAATCTGCGACGGGATGCCGGTGGCCTCGTCCAGCAGGAAGATACCAAACGGTAAGCCCACAATGAGTAAAAGGCCACTGACCAAAAACGATAAAAGCTGATTAATCATACGAAAATGTTACCATTGAAAGGGTTTAAAATCCAGTGTAACGGAGACTCCCCCTTATCTTGCGTCGGCAGAGAAAAGGGGGAGTTAACGTTTGATAAAATCACCCGGTTTATTTTTTGACGGTTTCTTTCTCTTGCAGGCGGGATTCCTTCAGCTTCAACATTTTTTGACCGATGGAATCAATTTCCTCCTGGGACAGCGACTTTTCGATCTGCGGGAAAAGCTCCGTTTCCTCTTCCTCTACGTGATGCTCGATTTCCAGTTGCAGGATTTCCAGTTTGACTTTGAGCTTGGTTTCAGAGCGCAGCTTGCCGGACATCAACTCTTCGATGACCTTGCGGGCTTCCTTGTGTTCTTCCTGCGCTTCGGCGGTAATTTCCTCGGCGCCTTCCTGTTTCTTCATCACCGGGTACAGGTATTTTTCCTCAATATCCATGTGGAGCAGCAGGGCTTCACACACTTGGTTTACCAGGGTTTTATCAATCTCTTCCTTTTCCAGGATCTCTTCCAGCAAGGTTTTGGCTTCTTCGTGATCCTGCTTCAGCAAGGTAAACATATCCATGGGCTTTACTCCTCTTCAATTGACCGTTGTTTCTTGTGTAAAGGTTGATATAGGGTCATGATAGCGATACCTCAGCCCTGAAACAATTCACTAGGTGACCAACCCATGTGGCTATTTCTGCACAATGCCTGCCATTACTGGTTGTAAACGGCTAGGGCGTTGGAGAGTAACCTGGGGCAGCGGGCCGGGCCATTGTAGCCAGCAACAGCGGTTTGCATTAGAATAGACTTCCCGTCCCGTTAAGGTTTAAGGAGAAACATACGATGGCCGATGCCACCCAAGTAAAAGCAAGCCATTTGCTGGTCGATAGCAAGGAAAAAGCGGAAGAATGCCGCGCCGAAATCCTGGCTGGAAAAGAATTTTCGGCCGTTGCCAAGGAAGTGTCCAAGTGCCCCTCCGGTGCGCAAGGCGGCGACTTGGGATTTTTCGGCAAGGGGATGATGGTGCCGGAGTTTGAGCAGGCTGCGTTCCAGTTGCCGGTGAATGAAGTATCCGAACCGATTAAAACCCAATTCGGCTGGCATTTACTGGTTGTTACCGATAAACGCTAGAGAAAACGAATCCCAACAAAAAAGCGAGATCACTGGATCTCGCTTTTTTTTATTATTGAAAAACGCTTATGAGGCAGCCAGGAGTTTCCGTTTCCACATGTCGCCCGTACTGGCATCAAGCCCCAGGGCTGTGGAGAGCAGGTTAAGCCGGCGGGTTTCCTTATCCCTCCCTGGTGTAAGAGGTTCCAACCGTTGCCATTGCGAAAATAAGGTTTGACGCTCCTCGGCAGATTGAACCAGACGCAAAGCCTGCCGGAAAATGCCATTTTTAAAGGCATCA
The DNA here is from genome assembly GCA_937922745.1 of uncultured cyanobacterium. GTDB lineage: Bacteria > Cyanobacteriota > Vampirovibrionia > Vampirovibrionales > JAGQHJ01 > CALAJO01. The sequence goes on along the minus strand of CALAJO010000087.1, from coordinate 24,605 downwards.
ATTATTCTTTCAGCTTCCTCAAGGGGTTTTACTTGCTGTAAGGGCGCGAGCAGCTTTTTGACGAGAAGCCAACTGCGCAGCACGTTAAATTTATCGTTTACAGCCACTTGTTTACCGTTATGGCCGAGGTAAAACGCGTAATAATTGGTATCGGCACCATGTCTGTCTGTTGAAAAGTCTGTAAATACATCGACCTTACCGGTTCTATCCAGCAGGGGTTCGCAGTCATAATAGTCATCCCTGGTAAGCCAGGCATTAACACGCGCATAGTTTGTTCCATCCTTACGTGCTTCCATCAGTGGCGTGCCGTAAGTTTTGATGAGTTGAACTTCGCCAAATCGTAATTGCATACTATATTCCCTGAAAAAGACTTCCACTTGAATTTAGATAATTTAGTGTAAATCAGTCCTCAGGTAAAGTAATAAATATGAATATTGACTTGATTATCCCAGGATGGATTTTACAACGCCGTCTTCCAGGATAATTTCTGCGCCGCGGAGCTTGTTGTAAATATCATCGCCGATTTTAATGTCCACGTAATTTTCCAGCACGCCGGTTACGACCATGTCACCGTCTTTCACCCGATCCAGGTTGGAAAGGTTACTGGCAACCTGAACCTTGACATTAGATAATTGGGTTCGTTTATCTTGAACTTCCTTATTCAACTGGGCCAATGCTTTTTGCACATTCTGGCCGGATTTGGCCATGGCTTCAATCTGTTTGAGCGAGGCCTGGTACTGGTTTTCTAACTGCTCCAGTTGCGAGTCGATGAGCTTCAGCTCATCGGAGAGTTCATTCTTGGCGCGCTGGCGGAATTTATCCGTTACCATGCTTTTAACCACCACCTGCCGCTTGAGTTGGAGACTGGAAAGTTCCTGTTTTCTTCCCGGCTCTTTTGCTGCGCTTTGGGTTTCCTGGGGTTGTTCAGCCACGTTGTTTGCCATTTCAAGGGTTCCTTCCATTCATCCACTCGAGTTAGCTAGATTGTAACATATCCAGCGCAATCGTCATGACGGGACTGCAATGAGGCGAGATATAAAGTTGAATGGTCGAAATGATTGCAGTGCATTTTATGGATTTATTTTTATATAAGCAAGTTTTGTCACAATCGCAATGGTTTATCACAAGCGTTGCGCATCGGTGTTTTTATGCAATTGCAAGGAATTGGGACGGTTTCCCATGTGATATGGTTGGCAATTGGAGAAGATGTGTGGTTTGTTGTGTCTGGCTTGTGACGCTTCGTCATTAATTTTGTAATTTAGGCGTATTATTTTCGGCGCACCTCGGTGATGTCTGCGGTTGGTTGCTTTAGCGTGCGCCGTTTCGATAGGAATGAGGAGAAAGATTGATATGATTACGGCCATGGTGGGTTTATACACGGCAGTAATTGGCAAACGCCGGGCAGTTGAGAAGATGCTGGAAATTAACCAGAAACGCTCACGACTGATTGATAGCGCGGATCCGAAGATGGGCGCCGCCAATATCGCGCAAGCCCGGTTGCTGGATGCGCAGTTGGCCAACAGCGCGCAACTGGAAATGAAGAAATACCAGATTTTCTCCGAACAGGAGGCGTTTGCGTTGCAAACCCTGGCGCGGGAGAAAAAGCAGGCGGAATACCGTAATTTGCTGATGTATTACGCCTAATTCTGCAAGTTACCCATACACCTTACACAGTTGTTCAATTCGCAGGAGATGGCGCATCAACGCGGGCTTGTTCCGGGCCTGGTGCAATGCCTGAATCAGTGAAACGGCCTGGTTGCTGACAGGGCGACTTTCACCGTGCAGCACGTTTAATATCAGGAACTCCCCAAACCGCGATAAAATGCGGTTCATGAGTCGCAGGCTGCCAGGATCCAATGTCGTACCGATGTTCTCCAAATGATGAAGGGAGGCCTTTGCCTGCGGAATCCGAAACCCTGCGGGATGGACTTCCATTAGCTCCAACGCTTCCGGGAAAATATTTTCCGGAGACAGTAAGCTGGGAATCGTCGGTGTTACCCCCACGCCGCGGGTGATTTGGGGCGGGGTTGCAAACGCTTTGCCATGGCCTTTCAAACGCATAAAATCCCTCTCTCGTTGCTAATTTTGTACTCAAACATGTGTGAAATGAAGAAATTATAAGACCGAGCGCAGCGGCCCAACCGCAAGCAAAGGCCAAAAAAGAATTAGGGGAGGGAACGGCCCCTTGCTCGACCAACAAACATTGGAGAGAGCAGTCCCTTGCTCCGTTCAAAATTGCTTTAGTTGGTATTTGCCCAGGCTCATTGCATTCCAAACGGGTTCGGCATAAATCTCCTCCATCTGGTGAGGAACGGAATGGCTCAACCGGTTAGCAGACATCCTGAAATAAATTATTAAAATTAAGGGTAGTTTCCACAAAATATGTCATACTGATCATAATCAATTTTGATCCAGGAGTGTGATGTCCTTATGTCCCAACGTTATCTGACCGAATTGATTAAATCTTCGACGCCGGAACGTCGTGATACCGGTCGGGTATCCTTGCGCGGATATGTAAATGCCCTGAAGGCAGAAGTGAAATGCAAAGTGACATCGCACCTGCACGAGTTTCTCGCCGGCGTGTTCTCGTCCGAGGGCACCGATCGGTTCTTTAAAACCTTTATGCTGCGTTTCGTTTCCGACAGCTCCAGCGATGACAGTACGGGCAGGCTGATTCCTGCTTATGCTTTAGCCACCGTACACAGCAGTCGCCGTTAAGTATTATTTAAAAATACATACCCAAATAATGGCGGCACGGCTAAAGCCTTTGTGACGTTACAAAAGCTTTATCGTGGAGAATCGTGCCATGCAAAAATTATCCTTGGGTAAGCATTTGCTCGTCGAGTTCTACAATTGCGACGCGGAAATCCTGAAGAACGTGGATCAGGTGGAGCAGTTGATGAACCAAGCGGCGGATGCCTGCGGCGCTACTATTGTGCAATCCTCTTTCCACCAGTTTGAGCCTTGGGGGGTGAGCGGGGTGGTTGTCATCTCCGAATCCCACTTGGCTATCCACACCTGGCCGGAATACCGCTATGCCTCGGTGGATTTATTTACCTGCGGCGATACGGTGGATCCGATGGTGGCCTATCATCACCTTAAGAACAGCCTTTCGGCCAAGGCGGCGGAGATACAGAAGATCAACCGCGGCAACGTGGATCTGATCCAGCGTCGTCTGGCCATGGTCAATGCCCTGGAAGCTCCCCGTGAGAAAGGAGGCGTGCTGATATGAAGAAACGCAATTCGCTTCAAGCTTTGCCGCAGCACATGGGCCCCCACCTGATGATGGACTGCCAGGGGTGCAACCTGGAGAAAATCTCGGATCTGGCCTATATATTCGATTTTTTGAATACGCTGCCGGACAAGGTGGGTATGACGAAAATTACGCAGCCGTATGTCTTTCCTTACTCCGGCCTGGTTCCGGAGGATAAGGGGGTCACGGGCATCGTGATTATTGCCGAATCCCATCTGACGTTTCATTCGTTTATCGAGAAGGATTATTTCTTTTTTGACCTGTTTAGTTGCAAGCCGTTTGACATTGAAGCAACCCAGCAGTATGTGATTGACGCGTTCGACGTTCGCAACGCGGAAGTCCATTACCAGCTTCGCGGTCGGGATTTCCCGCGTGACGGCCAGGTCATTCATCCACCGGCCTTCTCGGAAGGGATGATCAAGGCGGTTTCCTTTTCCTGAAGGCAGGATGAGGTAATCCAAGCAAAGCAGACCGGTCTTCGGGCGGTCTGCTTTTGCTTTATCCCGATACTTGCTAAGGCACTGATGGGGATATTAAGATAGTACACACGTGAAATTGGATTATTTGGATAAAGGAGCCAGTTATATGCCCACTATCGAGCAGCTGCATAAAGATACCGAAAGCCGCATGCAAAAAGCTATCCAGGCAACCCAGCAGGAACTGGCCTCAATCAGGACCGGCCGGGCGAACGCGCAATTGCTCGACCGGATTATGGTGGATTATTACGGCACGCCCACCCCGTTACGGCAGATGTCCAACATCTCCACGCCGGATGGGCAGACGCTGACCATTCAGCCTTATGACAAAAGCATCCTGGGAGAGATTGAGAAAGCCATTGCCAAGTCCGACCTGGGCTTGAACCCCAACAACGATGGCAGCGTCATTCGCCTCACGATTCCGCCGTTGACTGAAGATCGCCGGAAGGAACTGGTGAAGCTGGTCAAAAAATATGGCGAGGAGGGCAAGGTTGCTATCCGTAACGTGCGCCGGGATGCAGCCGATGCCATGAAGAAGCTGGAGAAGGAAGAAAACCTGCCGGAAGATGAAATCAAACGGCAGTTGGATGAAATCCAGAAGCTGACCGATCGCTATGTGGGCCAGTTGGACAAGGTTGTTTCCGAGAAGGAACAGGAAATCCTGACCATCTAAACATTTATGATTTGTTACGCTTTCAACGCCGGCTGTCACAAGCCGGCGTTGAGGCTTTTTAATCCGTGTGCAAGGCAAAATTCGCCGAGAAGGTGAGACTTGCCTTCAACTTTTGCACTATGCTATCTTGGTTCCGTCAGATGAGGTTGGTGATTCAATGTCTACACCGTATGTCGGTTTGAAACAGGTTTTTGGCGCAGCCCAGGTTCCCAAAAGCGAAACCCCCTGGGATCCAATGAATACGCCCATGACAGCGGCTTCCGAAGATTACCGCAAAGAGGTTAAACGCCGCCTGATTCACGCTTTAACAACCCAATTCGGCATTGAAACCATCCAAGTGGGGCCGTTGGTGATGAAACTGACGGAAGCCGTGCCGGATCGGCATTTGTTAAAAGCCGTGCATTATTTACTGGAGCAATATAAGGCTGAGCCGGATACGTCCGTCGATACGGCGCTTCTAACATCCTGCCTGAAGCATCTGCTGGCAATGCAAAGCCAACATTAGGACGACACTAGATTTTAAAAAGGCACTTTGAGCAGGTGGCCTTTACTTCCAATAGGCGGTTTTCTTCCAGGTCCTGCCGTTGGAAAAGGCGGGTAATCAGCGGGTTTTGGCACTCAGGGCAGTAATAAGTCTCGTTGGGATGGTGCAGAATTTCCTCGATGTAACGATCCTTGGCCTCCTGCGATAGCGGGGGCTTGGGTCTGGCCGGCTCCTTTTCCACCCCTTTTAGCAAGCGTGGCTGAAGCTTTAAGGCGCGCGCCAGTTTTTGCCTTACGGCAGGGGACAGGAATAGTTCAATCCCCGCTTCAATATCCTGAATCTGGCTGACCGGCATGTTGGCCACTTCCGCCAGCTTGCCTTGTGTCAGGCCCAGGTTCTCGCGCACATACTGAACCCGTTGCGCCAGGGTATCGGGTAAATTTTGATGCGTGTAGCCGGTGCGCGCCATTTACTTCTAGAACTCCGCCTGTAATTTTACATCGTCCCCATCGATGGCGATAATTCCCTGCCAATGGCCCACATGGACAATGAACAGTATCTTCATCCCCAACATAGCTTCCTGGTTCACCTTAAAGTAGGCGCTATGCTCCAACGGGTTGGACTCGAATAATTTTAGCATCGTTGCGTTCTGGCCGTTATCAACCATTAGGGCATAAACCCCTTCGTGATGCACCACCATCACATCAAACGCTTCCAGCATCTTGTCCATCGCCAGGATATCAATGCCGTCAATGGTCATCGGGGCCATGGGGGACGCCTCTTCCTGGGGCGGCTGGGACGCCATATCGGAAGGCATATGGGACATTTCGGTTTCCATGGGCTGAGGCATCTCTCTAGGGGTGGGCAGATCGGCAAACTGGAAGTCGTCCGGCAGGTTGATTTCCGGGAAGTCGAACATATCGAAGCCAACCGTATCCTCAAACGTGAATGGCGGGGGCTGGTCGTTACCGCCCGTTACACCCAGGCTGGGTTCTGCCGCGGCGTAGGCCATACTGGGCTGGGGAACACTGGTTTGCCCCATATAAGGCTGAGCCGTTTGCGGTGCATGCTGCTCCGCAGGTATAACCGAAGCAGCAATAGGCTGCATAGGCTGTTCAGCCTGGGTTTGCTGCGCCAGATGCGCTAACTGCTTGGGAGTGGGTTGCAGCGGCTCGAGAGCTTCATCCTCAAATACAATGTCCTCCTCTTCCCAGTTATAGGCGCGGAAGCCTGTTGGCAGGGACGATTCATAAGAGGGGAGGGGTGACGTGAGGAATTCTTGTGAGCCCATCTCATACGGGGTAATGTCAATCTGCTGGATTTGCTCCTCAATTGCCTCGTCGGAAGGCACGGTCATTTCAGGTGCCGCTAACTGTGTTTCAGCAGCAGGTTCAGGCAGCGGGAAGATACTTTGGCCCAGCATGGGCGGTTGAGGCGGGAGATTGGAAGTTTCAACCAGGGAAGGTTGGGTCTCGGATTGATAAACCCGGTAGCCGCCTTCGTCTTGCGGCTGCGATACATCAGCGGCCGAGGCTTCTTGAGGTTGGGACGCCGTGTCTTCCGAAACCACCTGGACATAATGGGGTTCTGGATCGCGCAGCCCCAACAGGACTTCTATTCTGGATGACACAACTCCTTCAGGGGTAATTTGTTCGGCCGGTGGCATGGAAGGCAATCCCAGCAGAGCCTCAATTTTGGAGGAAACCTGGTTGAACATCCGGATTTCTTCCGAGGAGCGGGTTTGCTGCATCTCAACCGCGGCGCTTTCCGCCTGCGATTGCTGGATGTCTACCGTGCCCGCCGGCAGTGCGGAGAGCGCTTTATCATCCGGCTGGTAATAAGGCCCATGCCGATCGGCCATATCGAAGGATTGGCGCTTGGGAACATAAACATAGGTGACGGCATCGGTAAACAGGGGAACGGAGGCGGAATTGCCGACCGTGTATTGCCGTGCGCCGGCACGCACCGCAACCGTCTTATCCTCCTGCGGGAGAAGTCCCAGCGGTATGGAAGAGGCTCTTTGTGGCTTGGAAACACTGGCTGCGACTGGCCGTAATAGTTCAGCGTCTTCAGTCTCCAGCGGTTGAGGCTCAGGTATGGTATCGACCGGCAAGACTTCTTCGATAACTGCTTCATCCGTGAGGGATTCAGGTAGATCCACGGCGAACTCAAACGAACCGATGATATCGGAGAAGTAATCGACATCGTCCGTACCCAGGGATAATGCGTCTTCAGCTTCAGCTTGCGTTTCGGCAGTCACCTCGGCAGGCTGCGCTTTGTCTTCGGAGGCCGGTAAATCCAGCTCGAAATCCAGTTCGGCGCTATCCAGGCTTAAGCCGCCGCCTAAACTGACGTGATAAACCGGCTCATCGGTAACGGGTTCTTCTGCCACCGCAGCGGGTGCCGCTTGCGGTATTTCTTCAATATTTTCCTCATCTTCGGCAACCGAGGCGACCTCTTCTTCAAAGGCTTCGATATCATCAACGCTTTCAGTTTCAACTGTTTCCTGTGGCGTTGGGGCTTCAACCGCCACATCAACCACCGGGGCAGCCATATCCGTGTAAGGCGACTTTGCCAGGACTTCATCAATTAATGCGGCAGCGTCCTCTACCGGAGCAGAAGGTACTGGGGCGGCAAGAAATGGAGGGTTGGAAATATTTTGAACCATGAAATACTGGTTGGTCTGGTTCGTGCCGGTATTAAACACTGTCAAGGTTTGTGCCGCGGACGCCGCAGGGGCAATGGGCAGAACCTCCGTTGCAGGCGGCTCAGGTGGCAGCAACGGCAGAATGGTTTCAAGGATGGACGAGGGCTCATCAATCGGGTTTTGCGCAGCAGTCATCTCAAGGTGTAGATCCGGCTCAAATGTCGTGGCATGGTCTGCGTCGGTCGATTCTTCATCCATTTCGGCAGTAGGTGTTTCTATTTCCTGCGCCGCAATAGGAGTCTCTTCCGCTGTGGCAGGGGTTTCACCCATCTCAGCAGGAATTGGCTCCATTTCTCCTGCGTCAAGTGGTGATTCTTCTGCTTCGGCCGATTCATCCCAAACTTTGATCTCGGAAGGGATATCCTGCAAGTCAAAATCAATCGTAAACGCGTCTTCCGGTAGCGTAATTGCCGATTGCTCGTCCTCTTCCGCCACGTTCTCCGGTTCGGGAGACGGAATATTGAGTGGCTCACTCCACGCCACAAACGGTTCTTCATCCGCAACCCGAATCTCGAGCTGCTCCGTTTCCGGTTGAACGTTTTCCTGTTCCGTCGTTTGAATATCGAAGGGTTCTTCATCCTCAGCATCCGCAAGGTCGGATTCCTTCTCCTCATCCATTGCGGTTCCGAGCGGTTCCGGCGGTTCTTCGGACGGGTTGAAGACGAAATCAAATTCATCATCATCCTCAGGGAGATTGAAAAGCACTTCTGGGGCCAAGGTCAGCGCAATCTCTTCCGGTTCTTCGGCTTCAGTGGCTTCTACTGCCTCCTGATTCGGGAAATTGGAAAGCGTATTATCGGTAAGGGGCAACGTGATTTCTTCCTGCTCCTCAACCGCAGTGGTTTCTGTTTCCTCGTTCTCAGGAAGCTGGGAAAGCCTTTCGGGTTCAAAAGTCGGTTGGATTGCTTTTTGTTCTTCAGTCTCGAAGATTTCTGTCTCCATAATCTCCACTTCAGGCGAAACCACTTCAATTGCAGGTTGCGTTAAGTCTGTATCGCTTGCCGCATCTGTCGTGTCATCCTGCGCCTCCAGCATATACTCAGGTGCGTCAGGGAGATCGTCATCAAGCACAGCGTATGCCGTAGCGTCATAGGTAAGGCCGTCATTAATTTTTGCCACTTCAGGCACAAAAGCCATTTCTTGGAGGTGGATTGAAAACTCTTCTTCCGGCTCAACCGGCTCCGGTTTTTCTTCGTCTGGAAGTTCGTTTATTTCAGCTTGTTCAGATGTTTCAGTTTCTACAGCAACCGGAACATCCTCTTCAATGATGGGTGCTTCCAGTTCTAAAGCCTCTGGCGCCGTGGAGGCATCGTTGTCTTCAACGATGGATTCGTAAACCGTGTACTCTTCGGGAGCATGGAGAGGCTCGGTTTCCTGTAAATTCTTCTCCGTACTCGTCTTCACATCCGTCAAGGCAAAAGAGGTCTGATTCTCTTCTCCTTCGCGTTCTGTCCCCTGCGGTGCTTCCTCAACGGTTTCAGGGTTGCGAATAATCTCGAAGACGGAATACTCTGGCACCGCTTCATCAGGGGCGTCTTGCAGGTTTGCAAACTCATCCGAGAGATTATTGACGACCAGGGTCAGCCGATCCGGCTCGGTATGAATATCGAAATTTGGGTTTTTCGTTTCCTCCGCCTTCTCTTCCGGTTTTTCAGTATCTCCCAGCAGGTTTTGCACGAACTCGGTAAAGGCTTCCGGGCTATCAATGGGTTTGGATTCCGGCACTCGCGAGCGGAACGGGATTACCGTCGTGCTGTCGGAAGGCAGCGGTTCGTCCGGCGTGGTGGGCGAAATGGTTTCGATGGTGGAATTGGAGCGGTTGAAAATCAAGCGAAGTTTCTTGCGGGACGCCTCGGGAAGGGTTTCGCTTTCATCCGTGCTTGTGGAAGACTCCTGCGAGCCAATCGCGTCGCTTAATTCTTCGGGCGGTTCAGCCTCGCTGGTTTCCGGGGCTTCGGCTTCGGGCGAAGTGATGGAAGAAGGCGTGGGAATGTGATACAGGCTGACCTCTTCGGCCAAGTCCTCCGAGAGGTCAAAGACATCGATTTCTTCCGTGTCAAAGTCAATCTCAAAATCATCCACCGTCAGGCCGGAAGAGGAAAACCCTTCGGCGATTGGCTGGTTAATGGTGCCGGTATTTTCCTCGGTTTGCGTTTCGGCTTGCTCGGCGGAGATCAAGGGCTCAGGTTCCGGCGCCATTTCAGGACGAGCTGGTGTCTCTTGTAATTCCAGCGCTTGCGCATCGAATTCAGGCGAATCCTGTTCGGGTGTTGCGGGTTCGGTTTCCTCTATAACCGGAAGACTCTCTGTCTCCTCTTCCGGCGCTATGGCAGGAAACTCATGGACAGGGACAACGTCTTCCGGTTCGGAAAGGGCGCCTTCGGTTTCGGCAAAATGGGCAGCTTCCCGGGTGTCCGCGACAAACTCTACGGCCTGGATATCTTGCTCATCCTGCGCTTCCGATTCCGGCTCAAAAGCGGGCTCTTCAGGCGCAGGGCCGACCCAGTCACTATCAAACTCGGTTTGCGCCAGTTCAATGGTCGTTTCAGCGTCAGCCTGTTCTGCTGAAGGAATTTCCTCATCCGGATAATAGACTTCTTTTGGCGCTTCCGCGGCGGCATCTGCTTCTGCGGGCTCGAAAGATTCTTCAATCAGAATGTCGTCAAACGCAGTGAGGAAATCAATTTCCGTAAGCGCGACTGTTTCCGGCTTTGTCTGGTCGTCTTCCTTGCCTGGTGCAGGCGTGTTCCATACCGTTTCAAAGGGGTCTTCCTCTTCCAACGCCAGCATCGGCTCCGGCAGAATCGATTCAACGCTCTCCTCCCCAGTGGGAGTCGTGGCGTTTTCAATCGTTACCGGCTCCGAGAATTCAACGACCGCCGATTCGGTTAAAGAAATCGCTTCCGATTCAATGGGAAGGGCCGTTTGTGCAATCGAAGCGGCCGCAATATCAATCGGCTTGGGAGTGTGCTTGCGCTCCGAAATGCCAAAAAGCTCGAAGCTCTGGGCATCCATTGCCACAACGCGGCTCGGTTTGGCAGGCATCCTGGAGCCCACTTTGCGGGGCTGGGCAATGCCGGGAAGCTCGCCAACAGCCACCGTTAAGGCAGAAGCCGGTTGCGTGGCGGCAGCGGCTTCAACAGGAATTGCCGGCATCACGTCTTCGGCTTCGGCTGGTGTTGCCGGTTCCTCGTTTGTATCAATGTCAACGCTTACCGCCTCGGCAAGAACCGGTTCAGCCTCATCCTGCAGCCAGTCGTCTACGGGTTCATCCTGCTCGAAGGCTTCCGCAGTGGGATAGAAGTACGCTTCTTCAGCGGCTGGAATCGGCATTGCCCTGGAGGAAGTCACCGCTTCGATTGTGGGTTCTTCAACAGGCTGCTCAACCGAAGGCGTTTCTTCCTGGGGCATTTCCAAAACGGGCGTTGCAATCATCTCTTCCGGTTCGTTAAGAGGTTCCGCCATCGGGACAGAGGCCGTGATCGTTTCCACTATTTCTTCTATGGCGGGCTCATTATCCGGGAGGGATTCAAGGTGAGGTGTCTCGCCGGAAGGAATTTCCTCAAGCGCAACGGGCAGCTCCGGTAACGGTTCTGCCGCTGCAACTTCCTTCAGCGGCGCTTCTGTAACAGGCGCTGCTTCCGGCGTGGGCTCTTCAATAACAACCGGTGGCGGCGTTTCGCTGATGGGGGCTTCCTGTATCGGCACGACTTTCGGTTGCTTTTGGGAAGCGCCCTTTTTCTTCTTTTTCTTGGTTGAGCCCGGCAGCAGGGCGTTTAGCGTCACCTCAATCGGGTTTACCTTTTTGCCTGCCTCGATAGGAGATAGAGGCTCTGGCGTTGCGTCTGATTCTTCTGCAACCGGCTTGGACGCAATAACAGGCTCATCTTGACGCAACACTGGCGGTTCAACGTCATTGTCGATAGGCTCGGGTAATTCGGCCAGGCTGATATCCAGGTTGGAGCTGCCGGAGAGGGATTCCCGATCTGCTTCACGGTTTTCAACCGCTTCGGCAACTTCTGCAACGGGCTCGGTGGCAGAAGAAATGGCTAAATCGTCATCAACAGGTTGAATGACGGCTTCCGGTTCAATTGGAGTTTCTTCTGGCTGCGTCGGAATCTCTTCCACTGTGTGGCTGGAAGCAATGATTACCGGCTCCTGGGGAACCTCGGTTTTATGTTCCACCCATTCCGCCGATGTCGCAGCAACCTCCGGAGGGATCACCACCTCCGCCGGGGAGGCCTGTTCCACTGCGGTTGATTTTTTGCCCTTTTTACCGCGCTTGGGCTTGGCTTCATCGGCCCGGGCTTTCTTACGCGTTTTCTTCACGTCCAGGGCAGGCAGGGCATTTAATGCCACTTCTAAGGGATTATTGCTCCCCACCGTGGTGTGGGTGATCACTTCGGTTACAGGCTTGTTCTCGAAAGAGGGGATGCGAATGGACGGGAAAGCTTCATCCTGGCTTTGAACCGGTAGTTCCGGGCGTTCCATCTCAGCCCCAATTGCAGGTTCGTCCGAGGATAGGCGCGCTTCCTCATTAGCCGGAAGGGTGTCATCAATCTCCAGGGACTCGCCTTTGTGTTGGGTATAATCCGGAAAAAAGGAAGTGACAAACTGTTCCTCGTCGGAAGGAGACAGATGTGGCTCGTGTTCAGGAACTTTTTCAGGTTCTGCTGCTTCATCTGCAATGCGCAAAGGCGCATCACTATGAAGGGCTTTTTCCTTGCCGGAAAGGCTATTGCCTTCTTCAAGGGTGTCGTCCGTGCGCACCTCGTCTGCCTCAGGCTCCGGTAGCAGGATGGCCATATCTTGCGGTAATCCGGCAATAGGGGCCTCTGTTTCCCCTGTTTCGGTGGTTTCCAGCTCCTCTAAAGAGAGTGGGGCATTATAATGCGGTTTTTCCGGAAGGGTTTGCTCAGCCTCATCCGTCTCAGGTTTTTTCAGGGACTCCAGGCTATCCAGTAACTCCACGGCGCTGGGCACAGGGTGCTGGGGCTGGTTCAGGCGCGGATCGGTAAAGGCCGGTTCTTCCTTCTCAATGCCAAAGTCCAGATCCATTGCCTCTTCAATGGCCTGATCCACTGGGAATCGCTGGGAGTCGACAAATAGGCTTTTATTGTCTTCAGCGTCCTTTTTCGATTTTTTCTTTTTGAAAAACATCCGTTAAAAAGGCCTATTGCACCACACTGATTCTTCCATGATTTTATTATAAGCTATGATTTTACAGTCGAGACATTCCGGAGCCGTTCTGATGAATTTGCAAGTGGTCAACAATCCCCGGATCACCCTGGATGAACTGGAAAACGCCTTGCCCGGCGTACCCTTGTATGGGGAGGCTCCTGCTGAAGGCAATGCTTCGGAGATTGGTTGGCAACTGTCTCCGCAGCCTTATGCTCTCACTGTAGGGCAAGCTCAACAGTTGGAAGAGATTGGCCACGTACTCTACCAGTTTTCCAAGGCGCTGGAAGGGCTTTACCGGAACAGCATGAAAGACAGCGCCTTAACCTGGGTTCGGCAATTGCTGGAGATGGGTAAGCCTCAGACGCTCCTGCAATTTTCCCAGATGAAGCGCTTTAAGGATCAAGTCCCCCTGGTCATTCGTCCGGATTTGCTGGTGACGGAAAAGGGCTTTTCCCTCTGCGAGATTGATGCGGTTCCCGGCGGCATCGGGTTTACGGCTGCCCTTTCCAAGGCTTATCGGCAACTGGGTTTTTCGCTTGCAGGGGCGCAAAGTATGCCCGACATGTTTTTGCAAATGCTGTTAAACGCCCATCCCGCGCCGGAAACCGAGCCCTTCATCGCGCTGATAGTGTCCGATGAAGCCGGGGATTACCGCCGGGAATTGCAATGGCTTGTAGACGACATTGCGCCAAATTATGCCAACATTGCCTTGATTCATCCCCGGCAGGTGGTGCTGGAGCGTGATGCTTTGGGTTTCTTGGATGACGCCGGCCGATTCCAAAAAATAAATATTATTTATCGTTTCTTCGAATTGTTTGATCTGCCGAATATCCCGCAAATCGAGTTGATTCAATATGCGGTTAAAAAAGGGCTGGTGATTTGCACGCCTCCTTTCAAACCCCATTTGGAAGAAAAGCTGATGCTGGCCCTTATCCACGCCCCTATGCTAGAGGCTCACTGGCTCAAGGCCCTGGGGGAATCCGCTTTTGATACGTTAAAAGCCATTGTGCCGGAAAGCTGGATTTTAGATCCGGCCGTGATTCCGCCGCATGCCGCAATAATTCCCAACATGCAGTTTAAGGATAAATGGTGCAGGGATTTTACGGAACTGGGGCAGTTAACCCAAAAACAGCGCGAACTGGTGATTAAGCCCTCCGGGTTTTCACCCATTGCATGGGGAAGCAAGGGAGTTAAGATCGGGCACGATCTCCCGGCAGCAGAGTGGCAGGCTGCAATTGACCAGGCGCTGGCGCAGTTCCATACCACGCCATGGCTTTTACAGCGGTTCGAAAATACGCGTGTGGAGCCGTACGAAACCTTCCACCCGCAAACGGGCGAAGTGATTTCGATGCAAGGACGGACCCGTCTGTGTCCTTATTATTTCGTGGTTGATGATACGCCGAAGCTGGCCGGTATCCTGGCAACCACCTGCCCCAAGGACAAGAAAATCATCCACGGCATGCGCGATGGCGTGATGCGGCCTTGTTTTATCCCGCAAAATGAGTAACAACAAAGCCCTCATTGCTTACAATGAGGGCTTTGTTTATTTTTACGGATGCGGCTTATTCCAGATCCACGTTCTTCTTTTTCTTTTTGGCGTTTTCTGGGGACTTCTGTAGGAGTACCAGCTCATCCACGTCAACCCACGGGTCGCCCAGGGCGGAGCTGAACACTTTGCCTTTCACCAGGACCTTGTCGCCGCTTTCCAGGTCCATCACGCTATCCGACTTTTTGCGCGGGTAGATGAGCTTGATTTCAGACATAGGGATGACGTGATGCGTCACATCCGGGCGCTTGATAAGAAAGGCGATGAAATCCTTGGAGCTGCGCATAGCCTTGTCATAATCCAGCGCATAGGGGGAAAAGCTGACGAACCCGGCCTGAAAGCTGACCTTTTCGCCGACCCAGCCATCGGGTTTATCCAGCAGGCTAAGGGGGCTCACTTCCTTGTAAGAGGTATCCAAGATGCCCTGTTGGACTTTGGTGGCAGGTTGCGCCGATTTAATGGTTGCTGTGGGTGCTGCCGCCTTTGGCTTGGCCTGTTGCTGTGCCGGAACGGCTGAGGCAATGATGGAGCCGGACGTCAGTGCGACGATTAAGCCCAATGCGCAGATGTTTGTCTTCATACAGGGATATACCTCTAAAACTCTTCTACAAGGGATTTGTTGAATGTATTGTAACCGCTAAATCCAAATTGGTCTTCCTTACACTTTTAAATTTGGGCCGGGCAGCGGAGAACGCTTAAGGCCCGCTATAAATTTTAGCCTGCACGCTAGTTTGCACTTGCGCGCTATCCTGAAGGCTTTTTGCCAGCTCTGCCGCCGTATCCGCAGTATAAAAGCGACCTTTGGTTGCCAGGGCGACACATTTCAACTGGTCATCCGCCACGCGATCGTGTGTGCCAAAGCCAATGGTATTAATTTTTACGTCAACCCCGGAGCGCACCATGTTCAAAGACACGTCGCACGGGTTAAACGCGCAGGTCTCGCGGCCATCGCTTACCAGGATAATGGTTTTCTTGCCGGGCAGGTGAGAGAGATCGTTGTTGATGGCTTGTTGTAGCGTAAAGGAAATGGGGGTTTTCCCTACGGCCTGGATGTCCATTAGCTCCGAGGCAATGCTGGCGCGATTATTCGCCGCGATGGGAACCATCAGTTGGGTTTGCTTGCAGGCATCCGCGCCGGCGGAAAAGTTGCCGAACGGGGTGATAAAGCTGGAGCCGCTGCCCCGCTTATGCCCATATACCCGCAATCCCACGTTAACGTGTGGGGGGAGGTTCTTCACGGTATTCAGCACCACGTTTTTGGCGATATCGATTTTTCGTTGCCCGTTCATTTCCTCATTCATGCTGTCGGAGGCATCCAGAATAATCAGGATATTTTCAGGCGCTTGGCGGGAGGCGCTCAACCCGGCCTGGTCCTGTTCTGCACGGCCGTAAAGCTGAGCGTTGACATGGCCTGCCCAAAGCCCGATTGTCGCCAATAATGACAATGCTACTGAAAAATACAGTTTGTTGACCATGCCCATGCAACTCCTTCTCTAAAAATCCACTCGTATTATCCGCATTGACGCTGAGGGACGCAAGATGTTCCCGTGATGGTTTGGAGGGTCTTAACATTTCAAAGGGATGCATGATTAAAAAAAAGATGTTAAGGGAATTTAGGGCATGTAAGGCAAGCACTGGGGATAGACCTCGGGCAATTATTAATTAAGGCTGTGTAAAGGTGTCGATGAAACTGTTTCGGAATCTGTTAGCCTCCCATTCTACAGAGTCGGTCCTGTACTGGGTTATTAGCTTTGTTTTAGCCACTGGTGCCGGCCTGCTGGCTGCTTATCTGGTATACGGGCTACCCACGCAGGATCTTTTCCTCTATATTTTGGCTTCGTTTGTTGTTTTTGCCGCCATGTTGTTTGCCGTGCTGTTTTATTCCGGTAAAGATACCTCCCTGGCCTCACTGCCTCTGCTGGATCTGGTGGAATCCCTGATGGAAACCAAGGAGCAGACCGTTATTATGACGATGCCCGTACATTCCTCCGGGCATATTAACCTGGCCTTGAACTTATGCGGGTTGCTTAACCAGTTTGGACGGGAAGCCATTGTGCTGGATGTCGATCTGAAGCACCGGCTGCTGAGCCGCAAATTACCGGTGGATCATCCGGAGGGGATCTATGAGCATCTCACCCGTACGGATCTTCGCAAGCCGCTAAATGAAAGCTTGTCCGGCGCCAAGGTGATTCCCCTGGAAACGGCGCTGGAAGCGGATCGAGTCGTGGAATATTCCCAGGTTGTACAGCGTTTGCCTGGATTATGGCAACGCTGGGGCCATTCGGTCGTTATCCTGGATATCAGCCAGTGGCACGAGGCTTATCACCAGTTGTTACCGGCGGTATCCAACGTGGTTTTTTATATGCCGCCGGATCACCAGTCTACCGTCTTGTTTCCGCAGCTATTCTTGCGGAAGTACAAGAAAAAAGTCAGTCTTGTTGAAATTCAGTCCGAGTTTTAGCAGCCTGACTTCAGGCTAGATGTTCCATTGATACAAGGTTCGTGCGGGTTGGCTTTTGATATAATAGACGCGTTAATGTGCTTAACGTGAGCCCAACAGATGACTTATCCCCAACCGGATGCCCTGATTGAAACCCAAGCATTATCGGGCCTGCTTAACGATCCCACGGTCCGGATACTGGACGCCACGTATTATGTCCCGCCGGATCCGCGCAACCCCAGGGAAGATTATTTAAACGCCCATATCCCCGGGGCCTTGTTTTTTGATATTGATGCGATTGCGGATATCGCTTCCGGTCTGCCGCATATGTTGCCGAAGCCCGGGCAATTCGAGGAGCAAGTTGGTGCCTTGGGTATTGGCAACCAGCATCGGCTGGTCATCTACGATAACCATGGCGTGATGTCCGCCGCCCGGGCTTGGTGGATGTTTCGGGTCTTCGGGCATCAGGAGGTTTCGGTTCTCAATGGCGGGCTCCCCAAGTGGCGGGCTGAAGGAAGGCCCGTTGAGGCCGGGGAGCAAACTTATCCCCAAGCGCAATACAATGCCTCTTATCAGCCCCGGCTGGTATGGGAAAAGAATGACGTGCTGGCCTGGTTACAAACCTCACAGGATAGACAGTTGACCGATGCCCGATCGCCAGGCCGGTTCTCCGGCAGGGATGCCGAGCCGCGGCCCGGCTTGAGGCAAGGCCATATCCCCGGGAGCGTGAACCTGCCCTGGAATGGTCTGATAGACCCTGTGCAGAAAACGATGCTGCCGCAGGAACAGTTAGTGAATGTGTTGACAGAGGCAGGGATTGACCCATTAAAGCCCACAGCCACCTCCTGCGGATCCGGGGTGACGGCATGTGTTAACGCCTTGGCGCTTTACTTGTTGGGCAATGCAAATGTGGCGGTTTACGACGGCTCCTGGGCCGAGTGGGGAGCCGATCCGCAACTGCCGATTTCCTCATCCATTCATGCGTCTGCTTAAATAGCCGGTTGAAAAGGCTGAAAGGCCTATGCTGAAAATGTAAAATTATGTAAAAAATCGAGAAAGCCACGGCATTTCTTGTTTTTTACGCATGTTTCTTATATACATAAATAAAATTGGTAAGTAGAGGCGCAGCTTTCAAGAGTAGCCCGTTCCAAGACAGCTGGATGTTGATTTTGGAGGAACGGAGGAAAGGGAAAGTCTGCCGAAACGGAATCTTGTTCAGCCAGGATTTCGTTGACTACTGGGGCTAAATCCCCAGGGTTGTCTTGGAGCCTGCCGGGTTCCAGGGAGCGCTATTTACCGTCGCAGGGCTCATCCCCTTCGAACGGTCAATACCCGCACCCGCTTGCCGAGGGGTACCGTTGCGAAAGCCAGAGCCTGATGACTCCCGAATCCTTCAATGTACAATCCATCAAGGTGCAATCCGCAAGCAAGGCGGGTCGTCCTGCATTGGGCAAGCCCGTTGCGGTGCGCTTCCAGGCGGCGGCCACGGCCAACCTGGTGGATAAGTTTGTTGCCGGCTTTGTGCATAACCTTTACGATAAAGGGGAAGGGGTTCGCTATGCCGTTGAGCAAACCCTGGGGTACACGGCGCCTAGAACCATCCAGCAATTGAACCGCACACGGGAGATTACCGGCGAAGGCAACAAGATGGCCGCCATCGAGATGCTGGTGCGCGACCTGGCCGCGGACTTTACGGATACCTTTATGCCGGGCTTGCTGGCCACCTTTGGCATTGGCGCCTTGATTGACAGTCGCAACAAGACTTTCGTTCGACATAACATCAACCAGAGTGCCCTGGATTTGTACAAGGGCTTAATGCATAACGGCCAGACGCGCGATGGGTTTATCCAGGCCATTGAAGGCCGCCTGCTCAACGGCAAAACGCCGCACGCCCCGGTAGAGCTTAAGTCGCTGATTGATCAGCTTTCCAAAGACTTGAAGCAGGTATCGGCACATAAAACCTGGCTGGATCGGATTGGGCTGGGCTTCTTTAGCAAGACCATGAAGCGCGACCAGGTGATTGCCAAAGCCGCAGAAAAACTGGCGGTTCGCTTGGGGCAATCCCACTTTGATGTGACCCTGAAGGCTGGTTCCAAAACACTGGATATGACGCTGCCCGAACTCATTCGCGACGTTGAAATCCTGGGCCGGAAAACCAAGGTGATCCAGCCTGGGGCTTGGGGCAGGCGTATGGGCGATTTGCTGGCCAAAACCCAGGGCAAAGGCCACTGGAAGATGATTGCCAATATTATGGCGCTGGCTAGTAGCCTTAGCATTCCCTTTGCAGTGCGGCTGATGACCCGGCACTTTTATGGGAACGATGCCTTCCCCGGCACGAAAGAGATCCGGGATCACTTTAAGGGCAAAGCCGGTAATACTGCACCTGGAGCCAAAGAGAACAAAAAGTTTGAATGGTTCCCCTATCTCAAGGAATCGTGGAATGCGGGGAACAAACTCCCGACGTATCTCACTGCCGGTTTTTTCAGTGTCCTGGCGGGGGCGGTTCTGCGCCGCTTCCATATTAACGGGGCCAATATTATTAACCTCAGGGACTGGGCCAGAGTGTATGAATTTGGCCGGAGTTTCCCTTTTACCACGGTAACGCAGATGGAGCTGACGTATGGCTTGCTATGCGGCTTCCGCCTGGCTTCCAGCCGGGACGAGGCCGAGTGGCGTGAAGCCGCCATTCGGGATGCCATGCTGGGTTGGCCGGCGTTGACCTATTTCTTCCCCATCTTTAATAAATGGGCGAGTGTCGGGTTAGGCAACCTGCTAAAAGGGCGGTTTGCCAACCGTAACCTGCTCATCAAGCCCAACGGCGAGGTTCGTACGGGTAGCGAAATTTCAGCGCCATTATTTCGGCATGTGGGTTTTAAAGGCAAGGATGCGGCAAGGGCTGCCGAATCCGCCGATCGTCTGCATAACTGGAGTACCTTCCTTTCCGCCGGGGTTTCCTGGGGCGCGCTGGCTCTGGCCGTTCCGCAGTTCAGCATCTGGCTCACCAATAAACTGGAGCTTCAAAAGCTGCAAAAGGAGCAGGAAGCCGCCAAAGCCATCCAGCCAAAAATGCCCTTGCCCTACCCAAGCCCTTCCCATTTTCCGGGGCCTGTGTCGAATCCGGCCCAGGCTGGCGGCTTTGCATTCCGCAGCGCAAATTATGCCTAGGGTAATCGTTTAGCCCTGAGGAAAAATGAGCAAAAAAAAGGCACAACATTGGTGTTGTGCGGCGTTACGAGGAGTTACTGCTGCGTTGAAAGGGAAAGGTAAATCTTGCTGTGCTGTTATACAACCTTTTCGGTCAAATGGAGGAGATGCTTAAAAAAACGGGTAAAACCCTTGTGGAGCAACAGTTTTGCCTTGGGATGCAATCGGTTGAATGCTCGCTATTGATGACCTTAATGATCTGAGGCAACACCAAAGCGCCGATAAAAAATGGCTTCGTTCGTTCATTTTTTTAAAACTGGCAGCTACATCCGTTTCTATGTTATTTGCAGGACGATGCCACAGTTTGTATGATACGGATATGAGAGTCTCCTACCGTTATTACTTCAAAACCTTTTGGAAGGACTATACGCTTGGCATCCTTTGCCTGCTGGGAACCAATATGCTGGCCGCCAGCATTCCCATGCTCATCAAGCGAATTATCGAGCTATTGCAGCGCAACCAAACCGATGAGGCCAAGGTTATCCTGCTGGCAATTGCCGGGATTATTGTGGCCATGCTTATTATTCGGGTTGCTTCGCGGGCTTTTCTTATCGGCGTGGGACGCAAAATCGAGTTTGTGACCCGGATGAACCTGTATCGCCATCTGCTAACGATGCCCCGCAGCTTTTACGATGTGCAGCAGACGGGCGAATTGATGTCTCGCTTGATCAATGACTTAACGGCCCTTCGGATGTTTCTTGGCGGCGGGATTATGCTGATGGTCAACGTGCTGTTTGCCTATCTTACCGTATTGCCGCTGATGACGATGCTTAACGCAAAGCTGACCCT
Source organism: uncultured cyanobacterium (assembly GCA_937922745.1). Lineage (GTDB taxonomy): Bacteria > Cyanobacteriota > Vampirovibrionia > Vampirovibrionales > JAGQHJ01 > CALAJO01. Next base: position 3,852 of record CALAJO010000087.1, on the reverse strand, counting down.
GCTGGCCTTCTTGCTTTATCCCTTTGTTATCGGGCTGATGCGGATTTTAAGCATGCGGGTTAAAAAACTCACCCACCAGGTCCAGGATCGCTTGGGTGATTTGACGGCCGTGGCGCAGGAGAATTATTCCGGTATGGGGGTCATTCAGTCTTATGTCAAGGAGAAGGCCGAGTCCCAGCGGTTTTACGATGCCTCGGCAGGTTACTTCCAGGCAAACACCCAACTGGTTAAAACCAGGGCCTTTTTGTACGTCCTTATTGCAATGGTTAGCAGCCTGAGCGTATTGGTTATCCTGGGGTTTGGTGGACGGGAAGTCATTCTGGGGGGCTTGTCGCTCAGCGGTTTTACGGCATTTATGCTTTACCTGGAGCGGCTTTCCTGGCCAACAGTCTCCTTTGGCTGGATTTTGTCCACTTTCCAGCAGGGTATTGCGGCGACGGAGCGCATCAACGAAATTTTTGAGCAACAACCAACCATTACGGACGCGCAGGCAGACCCGGCTTTGAGCCAGGTTCCGGCTGGGCCGATTGAGATCCGGGATTTAACGTTTCGGTACGAAAACCCTTATCGCGAGTCAGAGGAGCAAGCGCCCGCGGTTTTGAAGGAGATTTCCCTGACGGTTCAGCCCGGCCAGCTCGTGGCCATTGTGGGCCCGATTGGCTCCGGAAAAACAACGCTGCTGAACCTGTTAGTTCGGTTTTACGCGCCGCCGGCGGGAACGATTCGGATTGGCGGCGTCCCTATTGAGCATTTTCCACTTGCGGTGCTGAGACGGGATATTTCCCTGATGCCGCAGAATGCCTTTCTCTTCTCGGCTACCATTCAGGACAACATCGCTTTTGTAAACCCGCAGCTGGAACTGGAAAATGTGACCGATGCCGCCCAAACGGCGCAAATCCATAGCGAAATCCTGGGATTTCCCAAGGCATACGCCACCCTGGTGGGAGAGCGTGGTGTAACCTTAAGCGGCGGACAACGGCAACGAAGCACCCTGGCGAGAACCTTGCTGGCGGAGCCCCAAATTTTGTTGCTGGACGATCCTTTCTCCAGCGTGGATGCGCAGACGGAAACCTTGATTATCGAGGCCATGGAGGCCAGACGGAAGCGCAGTAACAAGACGACCATTTTCTCCTCACAGCGCTTTGCCCTGGTACGCCAGGCCGATCAGATTATTGTGCTAAATGCCCAAGGGGAAATTGACGCCATCGGCACCCATGATCAGCTTTGTGCGACTTCCGCCCTTTACCAGTCGCTTAACCGGACGGAAATGCAGGAGGTCGCTTCCTGATGCCTTTTATGGATTTGAACGATTCCGACGCCCACGAGAAGGAAGTGACGCTTAAGGATATTGTCCTGTTCAAGTCGCTCATCCCGTATATCAAGCCGCAATGGCGGCTCCTGGTCATATCCGGCATTCTCTTGCCGCTCATTTCTCTCACGCAGGTGGTGCAACCCTTTATTATCAAATCCGCCATCGATGGCCCGATTGCCAACAACGATTTGGCAGGGCTGGCCCAAAAGGCGGTGCTGTTCCTGGTATTAATCCTGGTGCATTACGTTTTGCGCTATGCGCAGATGTTTGTGGCACAGATTACCGGGCAGCGCATCATCCTCTCCATACGGACATCGCTGTATAACCACCTGCAAAGGATGCCGGTGAGCTTCTATCATCAGCATCCCATTGGGAAGCTGGTTACCCGGACCAGTTCCGATGTGGAAAACATCAGCGAAGTGTTTGCATCCGGCGGGATTGCTATTTTTTCCGACTTTGCGGTTATTATCGGGATTATTGTCGCCATGTTTATTATGGATGCCGGGCTCGCAAGTATTGCGGTTATGATTATCCCGGCCGTGATCCTGACGATGGAGTTTTTCCGGCGGCGTTCCAGGGGGGCTTACAACCAGTTGCGGGTTCAGTTGGCCCAGGTTAACAGCATGCTCAACGAAACCCTCTCCGGTATTGACGTCATCCAGCTGCTTCGGCGAGAACAGCAGAACACCCGCCAGTTCGAAGGGAAAAGCAGGGAGTATATGCACACCAACATGCGCTCTGTTGTGTATGACTCCGCCTTTACCGCCTCGGTCGAATTTCTGTCGATAACGACCGTGCTGCTGGTGCTGAGCTATATCGTGTTTCAACAGGCTGCGCTCGGGGCTGCCGGCATTACCTTTGGCGTGCTGGTTGCCTTTCTGCAATACATCCAGATGCTGTTTGAGCCGATTGAAGACATCAGCGACAAGTTTACGATTATCCAGTCCGGCCTGGCCTCGGTGGAAAAGATTATGGAACTGATGCAGGTTCAGGCGCCGCTGGCGCAACCCGTCCAACCCAAGCCACTTGCCCGGGCCAAAGGCCATATACGATTCGATGACGTGGTGTTCGGCTACCGAGCCGATGAACCGATATTGCAGGGGATTTCATTTGAGATTGAGCCGGGGGAGAAAGTCGCCATTATCGGCCCGACGGGGGCGGGAAAGTCAACGATTATCCGCTTGCTCAACCGCCAGTACGATCCCCAGGCTGGGCGCATCCTGATTGATGGCGTGGATATTCGGGACTATGAAATGGACGCGTTGCGGCACAACATTGTGGTTATTCCGCAGGAAGAGTTTTTATTTTCGCGCAGCATCCAGGATAACATCACGCTGGAATACAATGGCCAGGTTGATATTGAACAGCTTCAGGCAGTTGCGTCTGCCGTCCACGCCAATATTGTGATTGATCGGCAACCCCAAGGCTATCAAACAATTTTGCCGGAGCGGGGCCGGAATTTATCCAACGGCGAGCGCCAGCTTCTGGTATTTGCCCGTGCCCTCTGGCACAACCCGGCGATTATTGTTTTGGATGAGGCCACTTCATCGATTGATCCGGGAACGGAGGCATTGATTCAGGATGCGTTGGAGAAAACACTGGTTGGTAGGACAGGGATTGTGATTGCGCATCGGCTTTCCACCATTGAACAGGTAGATAAGGTTTTAGTCATTGACCATGGGCGCATTGTGGAAACCGGGACGCCAAAAGCCCTCTACCATGAAGGGGGATTATACCGTGAGTATGTAAACCGTTACTTCGCAAAACATTACAATTCCGCAGTGCCTGAAACGCTCTAAATACAATATCCTCCAGATGGGCAGTAAGAATATAGCCCGACTGGGTAGCCTAAAACCCTTTTCAGCAATAAAAAAAACTGATATTATTCAAGTAATGGAATGGGGAACGATTTCCAGGCTTTTACGGGTGAAACAGGTTGGGATTTTAGGAGGTTGGTTTATGGCTTTAACGGTAACGCAATTTGTAGAAGCATTATGCATCACCCTGCTGCTGATTTTCCTGGCGAGCCCGCATTTATTTAATACTGCGGCAGCCAGCCAGCACATTGTTAACCTGTTTCAGCTGTTTTAACCGCATTTTATATTTACCGCACTATTGTTCACGATAACGTCCAAAATCGACAAGCCACCCGAGGGTGGCTTTTTTCTTGTACAGACGGGTAGGAATCACAATTATCTTTAGGGATGATGACTTTTGAATATCTTTAACGTAGTTTGTCTTCATTTATAGTTAACGATTGAAAAAGACATGCCTAAAAATATCTTTAATCCTGCTGGCTTTACTAAGAAGCAGACCCCTGATACGTCTATTTCAAAACCGGGACCCTACCCAACCGAAAACAAATTACACACCTGGCATACGCTTGCTGCGGATGACGCTGTGAGACAACTTGCCTCCAATCGGATGGAAGGATTGACGGAAACCCAAATCAAACAGTTACGGGGGCAATATGGCTTAAATACCCTGCCGACCAAACGGCCGCCGAGTTTAATGATTATTTTTCTGCACCAGTTTAAGAG
>CALAJO010000086.1 GCA_937922745.1 uncultured cyanobacterium | reverse complement strand
CGGTAATTAAAGGCACCAAGTACAACAACAAAACCAAATTTCCCAAAGGGTTTCAGCCGCAAAACTACGAAATGGTTCTGCTGAATTAATGGATGCCGAGAGCAAAGGCAATTCCGGAGTTTGACGCCCGTTTATTGCATCGTGATTTATTGAGGAGAAGACGACGATGCGGGGTGTTCAATTCAGGCCTATAGCGTTGCAATCCAGTATCCGGTAAGTTAAGCCGGCTGGCAAAGTTAACTTTGCCGGGTTAATGGCGCCATTGGATGCTGAAATAACCAAACTCTTGGCAATGACGATATTGCACTTCGAGGCAGACGCCACAATTAGATACAACCAAGGTTGGCCAGAAAGCACCAGTCCTGTGTGGGCCTGGATGAATACACAAGGTGCCGATTACCAAAAATTAGCGTTCATTGCCAATTCAGATCATGTCGAGGATGAATCCATCCAGATAATTCGTGAAATGATGCAGCAAGGTCAGCTAAAAGAGAGGGAGAGCGTGTTTGTATTTGACATTAACAGCGATGTGGCAAGACAAGCCCGATTGCTGCTAGAAAAAAGAATTGGTGCGAATTGGCGAGATCAATTGAGGCTTTATATCTATTTAGAGAGGGCTAAGGGCACTGATTCGTCACGTTGAAGATGACGTCGGCGTTGCCGCAGTCACCGGCGTTACCGGTAACGCCATATAAGGTGGTATAGCGATCTTGCCCTTCTGGCATGACCATGACATACTCCACGGTGGTTTCCCCCGCCGGGACACGCACACGAACCTGTAGGTTTGTGGCTGTTTCACAGATGCTGCGGACGGTTGCCCCCATGGGGAGGACAAAATAATTATTGGGGGTACAATAGTTGCTCACCGTGGCCGGATTAATGGCGCTGAGATAATTCAAATGGCGGTACAGGTAATTCCCGAATGTCGCGGGCTCTCCGCCGCCAATATTTTCCGGCGGGTAATCCATGTCGGACTTTCGCATGATGTACATATCGCCTAGGGTGGCAAAGCTTTCCCGCATCAGGTTGGTTACGCGCATATCCTGGTTGGTGTTAAACAGCTTGGGCAGGGCGAATATGGCAACAATGCCCATCAGGAACAGCCCGATGAGAACCTCCATTAACGTCAGTCCTGGGGATTTTGAAGCGATTAAACGCATCATTGGAATGGTGACCTTTGGTTTCCGTGTAGGAAACTTATCGGCAATTCTTTCATTTGCTTCAGTGGTGGACGCAAAAAAGCCGGTGTTACCACCGGCTTTTCAAAAACTGGGTTTATGGATTAGTTGATGCGTTGGAACATGTACCCGATGCCACGGGCAGTCAAAATCAGTTCCGGGTTGCTAATATCGTTTTCCAGCTTGGCGCGCAGGCGGCTGATGTGGACATCGACCACGCGGGTATCAATCCGATGATCCTCTGGGTAGGACCAGACTTGTTTCAGGATTTCGCTGCGGGAATAGGGTGTACCGGAGTTGGTGACGAGCAATTCCAGCAGGCTGAACTCCATGCTGGTTAAGCGAACACGCTCGTTTTTGCGGAAAACCTGGCGCTTGTTGGTATCAATCTTGATTTGGCCTACCTGGATGACGTTATTGGTTTCTTTTTGAACCGGGCTGCTGCCATTTTTGCCAAACGTCCTGCGCAGGATGGATTTAACACGAGCCTCTAATTCTTTCGGGCTGAAAGGCTTGACGACATAGTCATCGGCGCCAAGTTCCAAGCCGGTAATCCGCTCGGAAACATCGCCCAAGGCTGTTAAGATAATGATGGGCGTGTCGCTGCCCTTGCGAATTTCCTTGGTAACGCCGTAGCCATCCATTTTTGGCATCATAATGTCGAGGATGACGATATCGGGAGAGAATTGCTCAAAAATCTGAATGGCTTCTTCCCCATCGGAAGCGATGGCGGTTTCATATCCCAGCATTTTGAAGCGGGTTTCCAGGATGCGACGGATGCTGGCTTCATCATCAACGATGAGTACCTTTTCGTTACGCTTTGTTTGGGATGTAGAAACCTGCTCCTTCTCGGACATCTTCGCGTTCAATGTAATGCCCTCTGCAACCATTCCTGCTTTATGATAACAACCTGTCAGTCAAGTAACAGGTTCATCTTACTTCAAATTATAAATAAGGTAAAGCAACCTTAAAACATCAATCTGATGGAGTTTTTTATTTGTTTTTTGACGGTTTGGCCCATTCAAGGGCCTGCCATGCAGGGCCATTGCCTAAAGGTCTTGCGGGCGAAGTAACAAAGCAGGCTTCTGATAATCAGAAGCCTGCATTGTTGATGTTTCAAAAACTTGGACGTTAGATTTTCCCGTTAAGGAAGCGATCGGTCGCCAGGGCTGCCAAACGGCTTTGCGCCTGTGGAGACAGTTTGAGTTCCTCTTCCTCAATAACCTTCATCATGGCGTCGTACACCCGGTCGAACCCTTTGAGGTGGCTTGCAACGGAGTAGGACTCTCGGACAGAGGCCACGTTGGCATTCATCTGGCCAAACAGGACATCCGGTGAAACCAGCTTGTGCTGAGGCGCAACGGGCGTGGTATTCTCAACAGGATTTGCGTCAGCGCCTTCGCCAGCAGAAGCCTCCTGTCCCTTGGGCGCGTTAATTCTGTAATTAAGGTTTTTGCCAACATTATTCTTCGGAAATTCTGGTGTCATACCTCTCCCTCAGCTCCTTATTCTGCTTGTGTAACACTGATGTCTTCGGCACGACGCATAAGAACTTTAGAGGCTGCTTTTTATTTTGTTACATGTATAATAACTTGTTTTATTCTATCGCAGCAATGGCCCTGGCGTGAACCAACGCATAGGCTATTTGTCTCTAAAGCACCTCATCGACACACTTTTTCCCAACCTAGTTATCATCATTTCAATATATAGTATACAGGGCATGCATCAAGCTCTGCAACAGGATGTATTAAAAAAGAGACAATTGGGGGATTCCTTGGAAACTTTCAGCAAGTTCAAGCCGCCACATCCAATTTGGAATCGCTTTCCTTCGGCAAGCTGTCGAATCCGATTGTGTTAAAGTCCGGTGTTTTCTGGGCCAGTATCGCTTCCATAAACGTCAGCCCGTAATCGGAGATGGTTTTGCCGGTTTGCGTATCGGTGCGTTGCGAGGTAATGTAGATCTCCTGCTTGCCGTCCGGCATCCAGCCGAACATATGGTTTGCCCCATCCATCAGGATCGACCAGACCTTTGGGTGCCCTGCTCGCTTAAGAGCCTGGTAATTCTGCACGCTTTCGGTATAAGGGGTGGTGTCGTCATCCTTGGAGTGCAGGATCACCATGGGGACCTCCAGCAAAGGGGAGCTGGGCTGGGAGGCAATGCGCCAAGGCTGCATCTTCCAGAGCGGAAAGGGCAGGTTCAGGTAATCCTGGCCGATAAGGGACAAGCCGTTCATCAGGTTATCCACATTCACATGCTTTTCCAGCAGCTTGAATTGGCTCATCAGCTTCAGGAAGCGTTCCGCAACGACCTTAAAATTAGCATAGGGCGCGTCCAGAATAGCACCCTTGATCTGCTTGGGCATGGGATGCTGCTTGAGGCTGTCCGGCGTCATCAAAAAGGCTGCCGCCCCCATAGAATGCCCATAATAGAAAATGTTTTCGGCTTTGTCACCATATTTTTCCCTTACAAAATCTACTGCTCCGGCGATGTCCTTGCCTTCGTGGAAACCAAAGGACGTTTTCCACCGTTCGCTTCGGCCATGATCCCGGAAATCGAAGAGGAAACAGTTAATCCCGGCCTGGCGGAACGCTTCTGCCACCGGGAGCAGGCTGCGCCAATCCCCGCCGTAGCCATGGCCCATAACCACTGTTGTTTTAGGAAATTTGGGGTTTTCCTGCCGGGCTGGCATCCAGCACCCTTCCAGGTTCTTTTTGTCAATGCTGTCAAACCGGATCCGTTCAAACGGCTTGAAACCGTCCAGGTAATGATCCGGGAAAATCAGCGGGGAGCTTTTCACAAACAGACCCTTCACACGGGTGCCCAGTAAGGGCCAGCCGACTAAGCCATCCAACACTTCCCTGGCGCGAAAGACCTTGGTGAAAAAAAGTGCCGCCAAGCGCACATCCGGGCTGCGATACATCTCGCAATACGTTTGTATCCGCTTATCCGGTGTATCCATTTCCTGGGCCACGCTTTTAAAGCGCTGCGTTGTTAACGGAACGCCCAACTGGCCTGGGTGGTGCCCAGGCAGTCCAAGTCTGGCTATCATCACTTACCCCAATCTCCTCAATAAACCCTCCTTAAAAACTTTATTATATATAAGCAAACATCACCGGGAAGACTTTCGACATAATTTGTTACATTAGACTAAAAGCTCTCTCCTAAAACGGCAGTGCTTGCGCTTTAGCGACCTGGTTGGGTAGGCTCGGACGCTCAAAAAAGGCCATAATCTCCCGATGTGTCACAGTGTGGGAAACCGGGCGGCCATGGGGACACGTCCAGGGCCGGGTGCATTCTAGCCATTGCTCGACAATATGGCGCATCTGGATCGGATTGAGCGGATCACCGGCGCGAACGGCACTATGGCAAGCGGCGGTTGCGATCACATCATCTGCGGAAAGCCGGGTTTGCCCGGTTTCCTCCAGTTGGGACAGCAACTCCGTCAAGGCCGTATTCAGCACTTTTTGGTTGTAAAGGGCAGGCACACTGTTAAAAAGAACTTGGTTCTCCGCAAAAGTATACTGGAAACCCAGCCCTTCCAGCGAGGCCTGGTTTTCGGTTAAGGCCGCCGTCAGGCCGGGCGAGACGGCAAAGCCCATCGGAAACATCAAGTGCTGGATCACGGGCTCGGATTGTTCGGATTGCTCCTTGAACCGCTCAAAATGAACTCGTTCCGAGGCGATGTGCTGATCGACAATCAGCAAGCCATCGGCCTTCTCCACCAAAATATACGTATCCGACATCTGACCGATAATCTTGAAGTCCGGAATCTGGGGTAAAACGGCTTCAGCATTGTCGGCAGGTGTAATCGGGGTATATAAGTCGAGCGCATGGCGCGTTTGCTCAACGGAAGAAACCGTAGTAATCGGCCGCGGGGCCGGGGCGGATGCGTAGGCCGAAGGCCTGGGAAACCCTGAATCTACCGGGCGGCGCATTTCACTGCCCGATGTATAAGCAGAAGGATTGAACCCTACGGACTGGGGAAAACCGCTTAAGGGCTGGGCAGCCGTGGAAAGGGACGGCGGTTGCTGGCTAAAACATTGATCCAGCGCCCTACGAACAAAGCTAAAAACCGTATTGGCACGCTGGTATTTAACTTCTTTTTTAGTGGGGTGGACATTGACATCCACTTCATCCAGCGGCAACTCCAAAAACAGCACGGTCACAGGAAACTTGCCCGGAGTCATCAGGCTTTGGTAAGCGGTTTCGATGGCCTTGGTTAAAATAGGACATTTTACGGCCCGCTGGTTTACAAAGGTCTGGATCCATTTTTTGGAGCCCCGTGTGAGTTGCGGCGGGCTGGTTTTGCCCCAGACCTTAAACCCAAACTCCTCATCCGAGAACTCAAAATGGAGCAGGGTTTCATTCTTGGGAAGCGCAAAAACCTCTTCGATAGTTCTGGCCAGCTCGCCGGATCCGGACGTCTTCACCACGGTTGCTTCTTCAACCTTAAGATGAAACGCAATCTCCGGGTGCGAAAGGGCCAGCATCTGAATGGTTTCCTGGATATAGGACAGTTCGGTTTGCGGGCGCTTGAGGAATTTAAGCCGGGCGGGCACATTGTAAAACAGCTCCCGCACCTCAAAGATGGTGCCTGCGGCGCATCCCGTTTCCTGCAACGTAACCTGTCCGGAGTGCTGGACAATGGCTTTCAGCCCGGTCTCTGCGCTTGCCGTCCTGCTGGTGCAGGTAATTTTGGAGATGGCCGCAATACTCGCCAACGCCTCCCCCCGAAAGCCGAGCGTATGGAGCTGGAACAGATCATCGAGCTGCTTGACCTTGCTGGTGGCATGGTTGTAAAACGCCACTTCCAGGTCGGTTTTTTCCATGCCGCAGCCATTATCCGCCACCCGAAGGTAACGGCCGCCATCGCCTGCAATCACTTCTATGCGCGTGGCTCCTGCGTCAATGGCATTTTCAACCATTTCCTTCACCACGGAGGCCGGTCGTTCAACCACTTCCCCCGCCGCAATCTGGTTGATCAGTTCCGGTGGTAAAATCTGTATTTTGCCCATGGCAATATCATAGCCAATTTCGCCATGTTCGTCAGGTTATGTGAAGAACAATCTACTTATGCGTATGCCCATGCACGCCCATATGGTGCGTATAAACCATTAGACCGCCGATAAAGCCCTGCGAGAAGACGAGTACTGTCAACAGCAGGGAAATTAACGTAAAGCCTGGAATCAGGTTGCTTTCATCCATGGGCTTGTTAAACAGGAAGTAAAGGGCGGAAATAGTGCTGATAAATGCCGTTGCCGAGCCGATGATGACATGGGTAAACAATGTCCTGTAACCGGTATTCCTTGGGGTTCCATGGTGGTCTTCCACGTTGGTGTGCAGCATATCCCGAATGCCGGTGGCAACCACGGGCAGAATCATGAGTGCGCCCGCCATAAAGAGCCAATAGGCCGCATTGAGATAAAAAGGATTTCGATCCTGGATAAACCAGAGCGCCAGGAATAGCGAACTCAACGGAAAGAATGCAATGGGAAAATGCACGACAGCCGGATGCATGGGGTGCGAAAACTTGGTTTCAATTTCGCCTTGAATGTCTTTTTTCATCGCTGCTCAAACTCCCTTATCCATATTTCCTTCACTCTAGCAGAGGATGCCGATTTTCTCCTTACACAACCGTCCAATCCGGGCCTAATCTTTTTTTAAGAAAAAACGGCTGAGGCAGGGTTTTTATAAATATACATGGGCTGTGATGTGGGGTATAAAACTGTGCTGGACAATGTTAAACCCTTGCAAATTTTGATGCTGGGCGCTATTGCGTCTCCCCAGCGTTCTCAGCAGGCTAACAGCAATCCGTTTGGCCAAGTCGGCAATCCATTCTCTCTGGCGTCCAACCAGGCCGATGGGTTTTCCGGCTTGCCGTTACAATCCCTGGGCAATAGCCCTGCCGGTCTGCAATCCTTTGGTCACTCTCCTCTTGGTAATCCGCTTGGCCTGCCGGGGCAAGGCCAGCAGGCCGGGCAGCGCTCCCCGCTGGGACAGTCTGGCGCTTCGATTGAAGAACTCTTTAGCAAGTTGATTTCCCTGTTCCAGATGCTACAGATGTTATTGTCGCAGTTGTTTGGCGGTGGTATGGGCAATATGCCGCAATCCGCCCCACAGCAGGGTGGCCAGCAGCCTGCCGCTGGGCCAGTGGAAGGGCCGCGTTCCGCACCGCCTCGGGCAAGTGGAAATGATGCACCACGCACCGAGCGGGCAGGAAGGCCGGAGCGACCTGCCAAAGCGGATAAGCCGCCCAAGAATGACAAGGCGGACAAGCCACAACAGCCAGGTGGCGGCCAAGAAGGTCGGGCAGCAGAAGGCCAACCGCAACAAGGCGCTGTTGAAGAACGTCGCAGGGCCATCCAGGGTATGGCAACCGGGGATGGCGCTCAGGGAACCCGAGCCAATGGCGCATCCGAAGGGCAACAGGCCGGCCAGCGACCTGAAGGTGCAAACCAAGCCACTGGAGGGCAGCCGGCTGGGAACTCCAATCGGCCCCAGCGTGCCGGTGGCGGAGCGCAGATTACGTCCCTGGGGAATACCCGCGAAGAAAAGATTCAGAATATCGTTCAGGCCGCGAATGAAACCTACCCGGACGATCCCAATATGGCCAAGCTGGCTGCCTGTCAGGCAGCGCTGGAATCCGGGTGCTTAAGCGGCGGCAGCGAACTGGCAAACAAGTACAATAACCTGTTTGGCATTAAAGGATCTGGCGATGCTGGTAGCGTGAATATGGCAACCCAAGAGCATAACGGATCCAACTACTATTCCACCAACGATAACTTTGCGGCATACAGCTCCCTGGGATCGTCATTCGATTATCACCGCAACCTGATGATGAATGACCGTTATCGCAACTGCTGGGGCCAATCCAGCTTTGAAGCAACCGCCCATGCCGTTAAGGCCGCGGGCTATGCAACCGATCCGGAATATGCGCCGAAGTTGATCAATCTGTACAACAGTGTGTTCAAACCGTATTTCGAAGGTTAAGAACTGCTACACATACCCACCTTAACGATTGCGGACTATGAAACTTCGTGCTATGTTTACTCTTCCATTGCCGAGCTTATTAAATAAAGGATGTTGATGGGGTTGCTCGGCAAATTTTAGGAAGGGTATATGGATACAAAAGTAGGGTTTTCTGCTGTAAGCAATCATGTATCACCTGCAAGGGCATATCAGCTTCTGCATTCCAACCACTCAATATTTGTAAATACACGGGCAGCGGCTTTGCCGGATCAATTCCAACGGCAGCAGGCAAAGCCGCCGGATAATGTCCGGTACATTTTCCCCAGGCAAGCTCGCTTTGGTGCCCTGGTAAAGCCCCCATCATTGCCTTATGGCCCTATCACCCAGGGAAAAACCGTTGAATTTAAGGTATGGGCACCCGATGCCCAAGCCGTTTCGGTTGTGAAATACCGCCCCCTAACCGACGCAGAAGCCCAGGTACTTAAACGTTACCGCGAGGTCAAGCAGGCCCGATCCGTATTCGACGCCAAGGTTGCCGCCGCACGGGTCAAAGATGCGGAAGTAAAACGGTTTTTTGCCGAAAACCCAACACTGCCTTCCGATCCCATCAAAAAGCGACAATTCGAACAGATTAAGGCCCGGAATGAAGATGCCTGGCGTCTTATTCTGGCTGGCGCAGCAGAGCGTCAGCAATTGGAAACGGAATTTATGACGTTGCAGCAACGCTGCAACGAAATTGAACAAGCCCGGCAAGTGGCGGAAGTTCCACTGGTAGCGGATACGAAGAGAGGGATCGGGAATTTTAGAAGCAAGAAGCCCCTTTCCAGCTTCCATGCAGGGACAGTGCAACAATCCGGGACGCTGTATAAGTATAAGCTCGCCAAAAAGGATGGCAGTGTCGTAACGGTGCCGGATCCCTGGTCCAAGCGGCAACCGGAAGACGTGCATGGCCCCTCGGAAATTGTGGACAGCGCATTTGATTGGGATCCGGCGGGTGAAGCCTTCTGGAACGAACCTAAGGATCCGCGGGAAATTTTGCCCTACCGCTTGCATGTAGGCCTGTTTACCCAGGAAGGCACCCTAAAGGCGTTGGAAAAGAAAATCCAGTATATTAAAGGGCTAGGCTACAATGCCATCGAGCTGATGCCCATTATGGAGTTTGCCGGGAAAAGAAATTGGGGCTATGACAAGGTGGGCTTCTTCGCCGTCGAGGAGGCCTACGGGCATCCAGATGATTTGAGAAGACTGGTTGACCTGTGCCATAAAAACAAAATAGCCGTGATTCTGGATAATGTGAATAACCATATTGGGCTGGAAGGAAACTACCTTGGCCAGTACGACCCAGCCTTTATGGGAGCGGATACCGGCTGGGGCGCAGGCTTTAACTTTAACAACCCCGCCGCGCGCCAGTTTTTCCACGAAAGCGTAAAGTATTGGATTAACGAGTTCCACATAGACGGGTATCGCGAAGATCACCTGGCGACCCTGGCCGGACAATCGGAATCCGCCGTGCGTCAGGCTGCGAAAATGGTTTATCAGTTACGCCCGAGTGGGGAAAAGGAGCCTGATAAGGTTCGTTTTCTCTGGACGGCGGAAGATAACCGAGGCCAAAATTACGTAACAGCCCCGCCTCACCATGACAATGATGGCTGGGGTGGCCTGGGGATGAAAGCCCAGTGGATTGTGGGCGCTTACCATGCGTTGCGCAGCTTCCTCACCGGGAAGTCCCATGAAGGGGGCCCAACCGATATTGGCGGATTTGTAGGCTTTCTGGGCGCCGGCTTCCTGAATGGTCATGAAAAAGTACTCAACTCTCTTACAAATGGGCAATTCTTCCCTGAAAGCCATGATGAAATGGGCAACCACGGCGGGGATCGCATTCACGAATTGCTTGCCAATATGCCTGGTAAAGGACGAATCGCCAGTGTATTTTATCATCTACTGCCCGGTATCCCAATGACGTTTATGGGAACCGAGTATGGCGAAAGAAGGCCGATCAACTTCTTTGTGGATCATACGGATCCCATCCTGGAAGGGGTGTTTAAGGATAAATGGCTCTCACCCCAGCCCGGCTTGCCCACGGATGAACAGCGCTTCCTCGATTCGAAATTGACCCCTGAATCTCAACGCGATTCTCGCCTGCTCGCTTTAAACCAACAGGTTCTGAAAATGCGTAAGTTGATTCCTTCGCTGCATCAGGGCGATCGAAAATCGCCGGATGGCAAAATCCTCTACTTCCTGCCGATTCACAGCGATGAGCCTGAAGGCGCTCAATTTACCCGCGATTATGGCGGAGACCTTGCGAACAAAGTGATTGCCATCAAGCGCAGAAGCTATGCTGAAGCGCCTTCCCAGTATAATGCGTTTGGCTGGAATCGTTCGCCTGTTGCCGGGGATGATGAAGTCCTTATCTTTGTCAATACTTCTGAAAGGGATTATCTGGGGAACGAAAAATACTGGATCAAATTTCCGCCCGGCAAGTGGCAACAGGTTCTCAATACGGAGCTGGATAATTATGGTGGTAAAATCCCTGCCCAATCGCCGCTCAACAATGCCTATATCACATCCAACGGCGAGAAACATGCCATTAACCTGCCAGCCGCCAGCATCCTGGTCTTTCATAAGCAGTAAACCCAAAGCGTTGATATCAATAACAAAAAGACCTGCATTTGATTGCAGGTCTTTTTGAATAGAAGTTCTGTTTAAAATCGGACTATTTCGCGGCGGCTTTTTTGTAGTTTGCTCCCGGAACCGATTTCCAGTTGGCGGCCATAATCATTTTGTAGGCTTTGAGGGCAGTGTCCTCAATTTCGCCCAGCTCATCGGCGGCCATAATTAAATCACGCAGCGGGAGTAAGGCACGTTGGTCTTTGATTAAGCCGAGCGCCTGAGCGGAACCAGCCCGAACGAGATCGTTCTCTTCAGCATTCTGAAGAACTTTGATCAGGGCAGGAACGGCACGCTTGTCACCCAGTTTGCCGAGGGATTGAACGGCGTAGATACGAACGTTCACCCACTCGTCGGTCAACAGGTCTACCAGCGGTGCAACGGCTCTTGCGTCGCCAAGTTCGCCAAGTGCGCGAGCGGAATCGCAGCGTACGTTGACTTTCTCGTGCTTTAAAGAAGTGATCAGCGGATTGACTGCAACCGGGCCGATTTCAACAAGTGCATCAGCGGCGGTAACGCAAACCTGGCTGTTGGTGTCGCTTAAAGCTTCTACCAAAGGAAGAACCACTTCTTCGCCACCGAGACGGCCCAATGCTCTAGCAGCTCTCACCCGAACATCAACGTTACGGTCGTTTACCAAAGCGTCAATCAAGGGTTGGGTTGCGCGGGCATCGCCAAGTTCACCCAAAGCGCGGGCGGCGTATAAACGAACGGATCCGTTTTTATCATTGATCAGAACGTCAATCAGCGGCTCGACAGCGGCAGGATCACCCAGCTCACCCAGCATACGGGCGGCGTTATAGCGCACCTTTTCAGATGGGCTATTTTGGAGCTCGTCAAGAAGCTCATCAAAGGTTTTCTCAACCTTACCTTTTTTTGCAGTTGTGCTAGCCATATCTCCTTTGTCCCTCCAGAAATGTAAGCTACTGTGTTACATTTCAATCACCTCCCGTTCGCTTCAAAAAGTTTTGGACCTCACACTTATATATTTAAAAAATAGGTCGGTTGCTTTTTGTGCGAGTTTGGTCTTGAATGTTAACAGTAATTTACACCCTTAGATGTTAATTACTCACTACAGTAAGTGATAAGTAATATAGCATAGCGTGCAGAATACACCTAGCGATTTTTACGAGGGGTTTGTAGACAAAACTTAACAATAGCTTGAAAAAACGCTTCTCATCTCTGTTTCATAAAAATGCTTTACCGTCAAGTTGCTTTACAAAATTTAACTTTGATGCAAAAAAGTTTGAAAATGAAATTTTTTTATCAATCAGCCTCCTCCGTTTAAAGGATTTTTGAACCGGCATGCGATATGATGATAGGTATGATTTTGGATATATGAAAGGACGCAGGGCATGGTATTTGGCCTTCCAACGCGCGTTATGGCAACGCTACTGTTAATACTGACTATGGCCGCTGCCGGTTGTTCCCAAGGCGATCTTACCCATAAGACGGATTCTTCCGTGCAGAAAACGGGCGTCCGTGTTGCCGCTGCGGATATTCAACAACTGTTGCCGGAAACGGTAGGGCAGGGAAAGCCGGTAATTGTGGATTTTTACTCCCAGTTTTGCCTGGCATGCCAGCAATTGAAACCCAAGCTTGAAAAATTAACGGCCAAGCATCCCGAGTTGACCGTGGTGCGCTTGGATGTGCAAAACCCCCGGCCGGAAGATGAGCCGGTGATCAAGGCCTTTAAGGCAACCACCGTGCCCTACGTGGCGTTTATCGATGGACAGGGCCATATCCATAAGGAACTATTGGAAGACGTCCCTGTGGAGGAGCTGGAGGCCGCCGCGTTGGCCATCATCAAACCTTCTCCAAGCGCCCAGGCGCAGTAATGATTCGGATTACCGGCGGGCGTTTTCGCGGCCAGCAGATTTTTTGTCCCAAAGGGGAAGCGGTTCGCCCCACCACGTCCTTTATGCGAGAAAGCCTCTTTAGCATCCTGGCCACACGGGTCATGGATGCGCATGTTCTGGATCTGTTTGCAGGCTGCGGCACGATTGGGTTCGAAGCGCTGAGCCGGGGCGCCAGGGAAGTGCTGGCCGTTGAGAAAAGCGGTGCGCAAGTGAGGATGCTGGAACGCAGCCGGGACAAGTTGAAACTCGGCAGCCAGGAATACCAGATCATTCACCAGGATGTCTTTGCCTGGGTAAAGGCCCAACCGGTCTCACCTGCGGAGGTAAGTCAGTTTGACCTGATCTTTCTCGATCCGCCTTATGCGTTGGAAGGGGTCGAAACGATTATTCTGACCTGTTTTGAGAAGCGGCTTCTGCATCCGAGCGGGCAGCTTGTATGGGAAAATGCCGCGGCTAAAGTACCGGAACCGTTAATGCCTTATCATCGTGAGTCGAGGAAGTACGGGAACAGTGCCCTGTCGTTTTTCAGCTTTCCGGATGGGCCGGAATCCGGAAGAGAATAACGGGTTCGGACAAGCGATCGAAATCGACCATCTCGTTGGCGAGTGCGTCGGTCAAATCCGTCATGGTCAGCGGTTCTTTCCATTGCCACGAGGTCTTCAGAAACGTCCCCATTTCCCTTACGGAGTAGGGCAGCTTGTAGAAGATGGATTCCGGCAGCACCAGATACATCGGCCCGGAACGAGTCTGGATGAGCGACTCCAGTTGGGCCTGGTCGCGGACGAGTTTATATTCGTTGCCCACCGGCGTACGGAAACGCACCAGCGATGGGGCAACACGGCCATTATCCCATTCCAGTACGGTAATGTTCGGCGTAAAGTGCCGTTGTGGCGGCAAAAAACGGGCCAGCGTCTGCTGCGGGTGGTGCTGGAACAAGGGGGTAAAGGTCAGCTGCATCATAAAGCAGAACACAAAACCGTACGGAATCAGCATAAGCAGCAGGATACGGCTAATCATCACGTCTCGTAAAAACAGCAGGATGATGGACACAACCGGCAGCGCCAACGAAAGCAGGACGAAGTTACGCTGTAATTCGGGCGGCACGATCTGGAAAGTCAGCAAGATAAAACACACGCTCAAAACCAGCCCGGCCAGGATAAAGAAATCAATGACAATTTGCAGGGACAGCGGAACCAGCGGGTTCCGGAAAATTTCCGAGAGGTAATACCCCAGCCAGATCAGGACCGGCATCATCGCCAGAATCGAAAACGCTTCGTGCAGGTGGGCGAAAAAGAGCAAGAACACAAAGCTCCACAGCGTGCAGGACGCCAGCAAAAGGAGCGCCTTCTGGTGGCTCAGCAGCGCCCGCCCCCAGATATCCTTGTTGGTAAGGGCCGGGATAATGACCGGCAAAATGGGGAGCAGGTACAGCAGGGGCTCGCCCACTTTGAAGATGCTGAAATGAATCTTGAACAGGCTCCAGACCAACTCCAGTCCCATTGCCGGGACACCCATCAGCAAGCCCAGCCCGGTGACAATCAGGAACGGGACGATGGCCCACAAATAATGGATATCCGTGGACAACTCAATCCGGTTGCTCAGGTAAACGGTTGTCGCCATCACCAGCAGCGGGAACAAAACACCCGACAGTCCGTAGGTTAAGAACGCAATCCCCAGCAATGCCCCGATGGCGATGAAGTGCGTATAAAGGCTTCTGGCGTAGGTCCTGGAACGAAAGGCGCTATCGAACCAGTGGAAAAACAGGATGAGGATTAATAACACAAGGCCAACAAACAGCGTGGCCCCGTTTGCAATGTGGCTGTTATAAAAGAATCCCCAGGTGCCTAGCAGGAAAGCGCAGCTTAAGGCGCTGGCCGCGCCATGAAACATCCTGGCGCCCAGGATATAAAAGATAGCCAACGTGCCCAGCGAGAGAACAAAGGCAATGGCTCTGGCAACCAGAATCGACGGGCCCGTAAGCTTGAAGGCAATCCCGACAATTGCGGTGAGTAAAGGCGAAACCGGGATGAAGGGTGTTTGGTCATACGTGGGATGAAAAATCCCCGGATTATAAAGGGCCTCGCGGGCTCCTTCCAAAAGATACAGCTCTTTCCCAATAGGAAGGGCGCTCCACTCGGTGCCAAACCAATATAAGCCAATTACCAGGAGTAGCCCCAGCAATTCTATAATCGAACTGGACAAAAAAGGGAGAACGCGCTTCATTCCAACTCTCTACCACAAGTCACCTCCTGTCATTATAGCGGAGGTTCTCAGGAAAGAGTAAGAATGAGTCCGACAATCGGCAAATTGGAGGGAGTATGGGTTTAGTGTTTAAAGCAGCGCTCGTGGGTCATCACCATTACCATATGGTGCTGGTCGGCGGCTTCAATCACTTCCTGGTCCTTAATGCTGCCGCCGGGCTGGATGATGATGGAGATACCGGCTTGCGCAGCGGCTTCAATGTTATCCGTCGCCGGAAAAAACCCGTCACTGGCAAGCACGGCGCCTTGGGCTTTTTCTCCGGCCTGTTGCAAGGCAATATTCATGCTGGCAATCCGGCTGGTCTGGCCAATCCCGAACCCGACCGTCTGCCCCTCCCGAACGACGACAATGGCGTTGGAGGTGAGGTGTTTGACAATGGCCCAGGCAAAGGCCACATCGGATACCGTATGATCCGGCAGAGGCTCTTTAGTTACAGTGGTTAACTCGGGAAGTTCGGCATTTCGCGTATTCTCCTGAAGCAGCATGCCGAAGTCCTCCATATCTTTGAGAACCCAGGACACGGTGTTTTCATGAGGCTTCGCGAGGCCGGGCACCTTGAGTACCCGCACATTTTTCTTTTTAGCGAAAACGTCCATCGCGTCAGGCTCGAAATCCGGCGCAAGCACAATCTCAATAAAGTTCTGGGTCACATGCTCCGCAATTTGCCTGGAAACCGGGCGGTTAAAGCCGAAAATCCCGCCGAATGCACTGACCGGATCGGCTGCATAAGCTTTTTCGTAAGCCATCTCGATTGTGGCGGCAATGGCCGCGCCGCATGGGTTGTTGTGCTTGATGATGCAGCAGGCCGCATCTTTCGGGAACTCTTTCAGGATGTTATAGGCAGCGGCAGCATCCACCAGGTTATTGGCGGACATGTCCTTACCCTGGAGCTGCTCGAAAGGCGCTTCAAAGCGGTTATCCATCTGCTGGTACCAAGCCGCTTGTTGTTGCGGGTTCTCGCCATAGCGCAGTTGTTGCAGCTTGGAGAATGACAGGTGAAGCAGTTGCGGCATGCCGCTGGTTTCCTCTGTGCGGGCAAAGTAAGCCGCAATAAGGGAATCGTAATAAGCGGTGCGCTCAAAGGCCCGTCTCGCCAGGGTCTTTCTGAACTCAACGGAAACAGCCCCATGCTTTTCGGAAAGCTCCTGAATCAGCATCCCATAGCTTTCCCGATCCGGAAGAACCGCAACGCTCTGATAATTTTTGGCTGCGGCCCGGATTAAGGCCACGCCACCGATATCGATATTTTCGATGACTTCGGCCTCGGCCGCGCCGGACTTGGCCACGGACTCAAAGGGGTAAAGGTTCACGATGACAACATCAAACCGGGGAATTTGATGCGCGTTGAGTTGCGATTGATGGGTCACACTATCTTTGGCTAAAATCCCGCCGAAAACTTTGGGGTGCAGCGTTTTCACGCGTCCTTCCAAGATCTCCGGGAAGCCGGTCAGGGATTCAACGGTTTGGCAGGGCAGGCCATTCTCGGTCAAAAACGCGGCGGTCGAGCCGGTCGCGAAAATGCGCAGCTCATCGTATTGTTGCAGCACTTTAAGGAGTTCTACAAGTCCGGTCTTATCGGAAACACTGGCGAGAACGGTTTTCATGGCAGTTGCCCTTTCCTCTTTTATGATGGATTCAATGTAAATGCTTGCCCGGCAATCGTCATCATACCGGATTCCGCGGAAACCTTGCCGATAATCTGGGCCGTAAAGCCCGATTTGCCTAGAAATTCCGCGATGCGTTCCGCGTCGGCAGAAACGGTGATTGCCATGCCCAGGCCCATGTTAAAGGTTTTGTAGGCCTCTTCCGCTGCAATCCCTTTGCTCAGGATGTCTTCGAACACAGGCAGCAGCGGTAGCGGTTGCGATATGTGAAAGCCAACCGCCGGGTTCAGCCGAAACAGGTTGCGCCAGCCGCCGCCGGTAATATGGGCAATACCGGTAATCTGGGTAGGAAACGCTTTTAGCGCCGCCATCACCGGCTTAACATAAATGCGGGTGGGCTCCAGCAGACGCATCAGCGCGTCATCCGTCGTCAAAATCTTGCGCGCCAGGGATAACCCGTTGCTGTGGATACCGCTGGAAGCCAGGCCGATAACGGTTTGTCCCGGTAACACATTCTGCCCGGTAAGGAGTCGGTCGGTTGTCACTTCCCCAACGGCAAACCCGGCCAGATCGTAATGGCCCGCCTGGTAAACATCCGGCATCTCGGCGGTTTCGCCCCCAACCAGCAGCATCTCCGCCTGGTCACAGCCCTCAACGATCCCTTCAATCAGTTGCGCGCCGGTTTCGATGTCCAGCTTGCCCGTTGCATAATAGTCCAAAAATAACGTTGGCTGCGCGCCCACGCAGATCAGATCGTTGGCGCACATGGCAACGAGATCAATGCCGACATTGCGGTGCATCTGGTAACGATGCGCCAATAAAACCTTCGTCCCCACCCCATCGGTGGTCAGCGCCACACAGCGTTCCCCGGCAATAGGGTAAACTGCGGCATATCCGCCGGCAGCGGGCAATAATTTCTGGTGGCCTTCGCGCCGGGAGATGCCCTTTAACCGCTCCACGAAGCGATCACCCTGCTCTACACTCACACCGGCCGCTTCATAGGATTGGATCGTCATCCGCTAGTTCCTCAATGCCTGAACCATATTGTTAAAAATCTGTTGCCCTGGGGTCATAGCCGCCTTTTCCGCTTCGTCCATCGAAGTCCATGCCGGGTGCTGCGTCCACCGGATAAAAGCCTCAGGGTGCGGCATCAGCCCAAAGACATTGCCCTTCTCGTTCACCAAGCCCGCAATCTGCAAGAATGAGCCATTGACGTCCTCCTGGTAAGCCAAGGCAATATGGGGCGCCATATCCGCGGCAAAGGCGGTTTCCTGCCCCGCTGGCACCATCAGGCGGCCTTCCCCGTGGCGAATGGGCAATGGGAACTGCTCAAGCCCTTTGCAAAACAGGTTGTCCTGTTTCACCTTGAGATGCACCCAGCGATTGATAAACCGTTTCTGCCGGTTATGGGTCAGCGTCACCTGCTGCGCCCGCAACTGCGATTTGGGGAGGATGCCCAGCTTCACCAGGGCTTGGAAGCCGTTGCAAACCCCAATGACCAGGTTATCCGAGTCGATATAGTTATAAAGCATATCCCCGAGGCTGTGTCGCAATTTCAGCGCAAGGATCTTTCCGCTGCTTACTTCGTCCCCAAAGGAAAACCCGCCGGGCAGCGCCAGGATTTGAAAGTCCTTCAACCGGGTTGGCGCGGCGATCAGGTCATTGACATGCATAATTACGGCGTCAGAACCCGCCTGGTATAAGGCAAACGCGGTTTCCTGCTCGCAGTTGATGCCGTCTCCGGTTAAAACCAGGGCTTTTATCATTGTTCACCCTCCTGGGAATAGCAGCGGGCGGGGGCTTTTTGCCAAGCGGCGCGCAGTCTGGCCGATTCAATCTGAAGTAAAATGGCTTCGTTCGTCACATTTCGCACCGTCATCGTTGGGTCTTCCGTCACCTGGCCCAGCTTCATCACTGGCAAATACCGGGAACGGAAGGCATCGCTGAAGGCTTCGGCGTTCTCCGGCGCGACGGACACCAGGAAACGTCCCGGTGTTTCGCTAAAAAGGGCCTCATCCCAGCGCAGTTCCGGGGAATCGTCAATAATATCGTGCAGGTTGATGGATGCCCCGTAACGTCCACCCAATACAGACTCGGCTAACGCTACGCCAAGGCCGCCTTCCGATAAATCGTGGCAGGAGCGAACCCAGCCCTGCTGCATGCATTGGTAAAGGGCGGGGTAAAGCCGGCGCGTCATCGCAACGTGTACATACGGCGCGTACTGCGAGTACCAGCCCAGCGCACGGTAATATTCCGAAGCCCCCATATGCAGGTTAGTGCGTCCCACAAGGAAGATAGTGTCTCCAGGGCGTTTGAATTCCATCGAAATCGCCTTCGAGATATCAGGGATCTTGCCAATGGCCGAAACCAGCAATGTTGGCGGAATCGACAGGCGAAAGACGCCATCATCAAAATCGTTCTTCATACTGTCTTTGCCGGAAATCAACGGCGTGCCGTAGTTCACTGCCAGGTCGTACAAGGCCATGTTGGCCCTGACCAGTTGAGCCAGCTTGAATTCGGCATCCGGGTTGCGCGGAGAGGGCAACGGATCCGGCCAGCAGAAGTTGTCCAGCAAAGCAATCGATTTTGGGTCTGCGCCTACGGCAATCGCATTTCGAACCGCTTCATCCACCGCGCAGGCCGCCATGTTATAGGTATCCCAATCGCCGTATTGCGGACAAATCCCGTTGGAAATGACGAGGCCTTCCGGTTCGCCCAGAATCGGCTGGAGAACCGCCGCGTCGCACGGCGCGGTTTGATCCGGGCCCATCAGGGGTTTGATAACACTTCGGCCCTGGACTTCATGGTCATACTGGCGGATTAATGCCTCCCGACTGCAAAGGTTCGGGCTTTCCATCATCTTCAGGAAAATCTCGTCAATGTGATCCGGGACTTCCGCGCGGATGGGTTTGGACTTGGCATGCGTCCAGTGGGCTTTCAAGTTCATCTGGGGCAGCCCGTTATGCAGGAAATCCAGATCCAGCGAAGCGATCAGCTTGCCGTGGTAGACGATATTGAAAGCGCCTTGATCATGGAACTCGCCAATGGATGTCAATTCCACGTCATACTTTTTAGCCAGTTGCTCCAGGGCGTGCATGTTCGAGGTGCTAAACGTCATCCGCTCCTGGGATTCGGAAATGACGACTTCATACGGGGCTAAGCCAGGGTATTTCAGAGGCACCTTCTCAACATGGATTGTCGCGCCGTTGGTCAGTTCGGCCATCTCCCCTACCGAGGATGATAATCCGCCCGCGCCGTTGTCCGTAACGCCGGAAATCAGGCCCAGATCGCGGGCTTCCATCATAAAGTCCATCATCCGTTTTTGCGTAATGGGGTCGCCGATTTGAACCGCGGATACCGGGGAATCCTCATGCAACGCTTCCGAAGAAAAGGTTGCGCCGTGGATTCCGTCTTTCCCAACGCGGCCACCGGCCATCACAATGGTGTCGCCCACCTCGGTGTATTTCTCGTACCCCAGCCGTTCATCAACCTTAAGGGGCAGCAATCCGCCCGTGCCACAAAAGACCAAAGGCTTTGCGCGATAACGCGGGTCGAACACCAACGCTCCGTTAACGGTGGGTATACCGCTCTTGTTGCCGCCGTCCTCCACCCCTTTACGGACGCCTTGCAGAATGGCTTCCGCAGGAAGCATCGTGGGTCGGTCCGCATGCGGTTCATCTGGATGGGCAAAGCAGAAGACATCCGTATTAAACAGGGGCTTGGCACCCAGGCCGGTTCCCAAAATATCCCGGTTGACGCCGACAATGCCGGTCAACGCGCCGCCATAAGGCTCCAGGGCGGACGGGGAATTGTGGGTTTCCACCTTGAAACAGACCGCATACGTGTCATTCCACTTCACAACACCCGCATTGTCCTTGAATACGGAGAGCAGATCCGGCCGCTTTTCTTGTACCCGCTTGGTTGCCCCGGCAATAAACGTCTTAAACAAGCCATCATAAACCCGTGTGATGGGAAAGTCCGGATCGGAGGCATCCGTGTACTCAATCTTCGCGGCGAAAATCTTGTGCTTGCAATGCTCCGACCAGGTTTGGGCAATGATTTCCAGTTCAACGTCCGTTGGCCATTGCGGCAATCCCTGCCCTTGGCGTTTGGCTTTAACATCATCCCGCTGAAAGTAGGTTTGGATGACTTTCATCTCTTCCAGCGTCAGCGCCAGGCAGCGGGATTTACTAAGCTGAAGCAGCGCCTCGTCGCTTAACTCCAGGGAAATGGTTTCGACCTGAACCTGCTCAACAGAGCCGACATTGGGGAAGTGATAACGAGCCGGCTGATTCCCTGCCTCGCTTGCCGGGAAAATGGTCATTTTCTGAATCAATGGGTTGTAAAGCTGGTATTCCACAACTTGCGCCAGTTCCGTAGAGGGCAATGATGTTCCCAGGGACCAGAAGACTTCGCCGGAAGCAACCTTGATGTCCGGTAACGTTTCATTGGGGAATAGCAGGGAGATGTTCCGCTCGACGGTTTTACCCAGGTTATCGGTGACGCCAGGCAAAAACTGGCGCTCAAACACCCAGTAATCAATCATTGGGGCTTGTGGCAGTTTGGGAAACACAGGGCTTTGCACGTTACTGACACTATAAGTTTGCAGAATCGGGTCGATGAGCAGTTCCTTCGCAATCCGATTAATCCAGTCCGGTTTCAGATCTGCGCCCTGGAGCCAGTAGACGGGATGGCTGTAGAGTTCGCCCAGCCCAGGAACAGTTCGTTTCTCTGCAACACCCAGGCTCATTGGTAAAACGTCAACCCGGTAAACCTGCTGTGCCTGCTGAAAGCTCTTTTGCGGCGATGCATCCGCCAGTTCAAGTGGTGGCATGGGTCTTTACCTCTACATAAGCGCGTTCTGAAACAGAATCATAACGGAAACATAATCGTTTGTCCGCAATGAGTTGCAGGGCTTTCGGGTACAGTTGGTGTTCTATCGCCAACCCTCGTTGCTTGAAGGCCTCCAGCGAGTCTGTTTCCAGCCGGGGAAAAGCTTCCTGCAAAATGATGGGCCCGTTGTCCAAGGCTTCGTCCACCAAATGCACCGTTACCCCTGAAACCTTGACGCCATAATGGAAGGCGTCCTCATAACCATTGGCGCCTGGAAAGGCTGGTAACAGTGAGGGATGGATATTCACTACCCGATAAAATCCATCATCCTTGAAGGGAAGGAGGAAACCTGGCGTCATAAGCCGCATGTACCCAGCCAAAACCAAATAGTCAACCTCATAAGCGCTCAAAGCTTCCAGGACCTGGGCTTCATGCACTGGCCGTTTAAGCCCGGCGTGAGGAATGCAATGGGCAGGAATGCCTGCTTGCTGAGCGATATCCAGCACGCCCGCATTTTCCACGTTGCAAATCACGCACTGGATAGTGGCGTCCAATGTCCCGGCTTTGATAGCGTCGATAATCGCTTTGGCGTTGGAGCCGCGGCCGGAAGCCAGAATCGCTAACTGGAGAGGCATAAGCTCACACCCTGGGCAATATCCCGGCGGAACGCCATGCCGTCGAACCGCACAAACTGGATGGCGTCATAGGCTTTGGAGGCTGCGCCCTCCAATGTTTCGCCGAGGCCGACAATATTTAAAACGCGTCCACCGTGGGCTTCCAGTTGATCGGATTGAAGCTGTGTCCCGGCGTGGAATAGCACAACGCTTTCCGGCATCGGCTTTAGGGTAATGGGTAAACCCTTTGCCCCGCTTTCCGGGTAGCTGCCTGCTGTCAGTACGACACAAACAGCGCTGTTGGCTGTCCACTCCATTGTGGCATCGGCCAACGTACCATCTATGCAAGCATTAAACAGATCCACTAAATCGCTTTCCAACCGGGGCAGGAGACATTGTGTTTCCGGGTCACCGAAACGGGCGTTAAACTCAAGAATATAAGGCTTATTATCGTGGATCAGGACGCCGACATACAGCAAGCCTTTAAATTCAAAGGGGGCTTGTTGCAAGGCCACTTCCAACGGAGCAATAACCTCCTGCTGGATGGCCTCTGCATAGGGCTCATAGATGGGTGCGGGAGAGTACGAACCCATGCCGCCCGTATTGGGCCCTTTATTGCCGTCAAACCGGCGCTTGTAATCCTGGCTGGAAGCCATGGGCCGTAACGTTTTACCATCGGAAAGCACCATTAGGGAAATCTCCGGCCCGTAGAGCCTTTCTTCAACCACCACCTGCGAAGCGGATGCCCCAAATCGGCCGGTGCCGAAAATCTCTTTCAACGCCTGTTCGCATTCTTCCACGCTGTCACAAACATAAACGCCTTTGCCCAACGCCAGGCCGTCCACCTTGATAACTCTTGCCCAATCATTCTCCCGGCAAAACGCCAGAGCTGGGGCTTCCGTATCAAACACCGCGAATCGCGCAGTCGGTAGCTGGTTTTGTTGCATAAACTGCTTGGCGAACACCTTGCTGCTCTCCAGCTTGGCCGCCGCCTGCCGAGGGCCGAATACGCGAAGCCCTTCGGCCTCGAAGGCGTCCACGATACCATCTGCCAGGGGGTTGTCCGGCCCGATGACGGTCAGATCAATGCTGTGTTTCTTGGCAAAGGCCATCAGTGCGTTGAAATCGGATACGGGGATGGCAATATTCTCGGTTTTCTGCTCGGAGGCCGTACCGCCATTGCCGGGCGCGCAAAAGATTTGAGCTACTTTGTTTGACTGCGCCAGTTTCCAGCACAAGGCATGCTCCCTGCCGCCGCTGCCAACCACCAATATTTTCTGCTGCATCCTAGTGCGCTCCTATGGGTTGTTTTTCACGCAAGCCCGCAATCACTTCTTCAAACGTCATGCGGGCCGGCAGGATTGCTTCTCCGAGGTATTGGTTGGTTAAAGCAGCATACAGGTTGTCCGCCAACTGTTTCTGTTCAGTCGATAACGGTTGGGGTTGCTCCCGGTACTGGTTAACACAAAGGGCATGCCAATCTAATCCGGGTTGGGAAAGGGCCTCCGCCTTGGCGCGGGAGAGTGCCTGATCCCAGGAAGAGCCACGGTAAAACTGCCGAATTACTTCTTTAGACAGATGGACGCCATCATACTTAAGCCTCAGCTCATCCGGGCCAATGCTGTCCACCAGCATCAGGCCGTCAGACGTCCAGGCAAACTCGAATTTGCCGTCCCATAAAGCAATACCCTTTTCCGCAAAAGCATTGTACAGCCAAAGTGAGAGGAGAAGCGTTGTTTCGTACAGCGTTTTAAACTGTTCTTCGTTCAAGCCGGAAATCAGGTAAGCCTCCTGAACGGTTAGAAAACGATCGCTGGGCTCCAGCTTGGTGAAAAACTCTATGATCGGCCGCTCGAACATCACATTCTCCTGGGGAGCAGCGGAAAGGCCCAATTCCGAAGCGTAATGCGGATTCTTTTCCAACCGGGCCTTTAAAGAACTGCCTTCCGGCATTCCGAACCGGAAAACAACTTCCAGCGGAACCAAAAAGGCTTCAGCATGCAAGGTATCGGCTTGGCCGTAATGATACAACGTATGGTGATCAACACTAAACGCCTTAGGGCGGGTTATCTCAATGGATCGCACCTTCATCAACGGCGCCTCACATAGATCTGTTAGCTGGTCCACACCAACGGGCTGATCATTTGCGTCCACCCAGCCCAGGAAGTGATGGTGGAGGCCCGAGGTTTTTAGCTGCTGATAAGTCTCAGTGGCAAAAAGGGATTGGACAAACTGCCGGTCAAAGGGTTGTAACGCTTCGGCCTGTGGAAGCAGCTGCCACGACTCCGGCTTGCCCAGTTGGCGGAAAAACGTGCCCCCCAGGATGGAAAGCGCTTTGCCTTTATTGGCGATGGTATCCGGCATTTTGCCCCAGTCAAAGATGGAATAATCGTCGGTAAACTCGAAATAATGAACTTTATGCTCCTGCCGGTTGCGATAGACGTTTTTAACCGACCCTTCGTAAATGCGTTCCATCGTGGATTCAGGCATCGATACCGGTTCCTTTTGCCAACTGTTCACGCTGCTTGCTCATGGGGCTGCCACCTCGCGCTCCTGCGCCCGCTGCTTGGAGAAGGACTCCCCGTAGGAAACATCCGTCGGATAATTCCCGGTCAGGCAGGCTTTGCACAGTTTATCGGTTTGCAGGGCGGATTCCAGGCCTTCCATGGTTTGATAAACCAGTTTATCAACGCCCAGAACCTGCGGCAGATCCTCTGCCGTATGCTTGCCGGCCAGGAGTTCCGCCTTGTCGGGGAAATCTATCCCGTAATAGCATGGCGACTGGATGGGCGGGCAGGTGGAGGCCAGGTAAATCTCTTCCGCGCCGGAACGTCGTACCAGCTCGATAATCTTAATTGCAGTATTGCCCCGCACAATGCTATCATCCACCACCAGGACGCGTTTGCCCTTGAGTTCGGACGACACGGGGTACAGCTTTCGCCGAATGGCTTCCAGACGAGCGGATTGGGACTCCAGGATGAAGGTTCGGTTGACGTAGCGGTTTTTAATCAACACTTCGCGAAACGGCACTTGAAGGGTTTCTGCGAGGGCAATTGCAGCGATGCGGCTGGTTTCCGGCACCGGAACCACAATGTCCGGCATTAAGCCAAGTTGTTTAACCTGGTAAGCCAACTGGACACCCAGATTAAAGCGCGCCTGATAGACGGACAGGTTGTCGATATCCGATTCCACGCGGGCAAAGTACACCCACTCGAACATGCAATGCCGGATATTGGCCACATCGTAGCGATGCCGAAGGAGTTCGCCCGCCAGTGTGACGATAACCGCCTCCCCCGCCTCCACGTTAAACAGCGGCGTAAACCCGATGAACTCCAGGGCGGCGCTTTCGCTGGAGAACGCAAAGGCCACTTTCCCTTCGTCTTCCCGGCGACCCACGACCAACGGCCGCAGCCCGTTCGGATCCCGGAAGGCGAATAACCCGACGCCTTCGGCAAGCCCAACAACCGAGTAGCTGCCGACCAGTTGCGACGCGGCATACTGGATACTCTCAAGCAAGCCTGCCGGATTTCGATCGGTGTGTTGCCAGTGCTGCCCCAGCAGCCACAAAATCAGCTCCGAGTCCGAGCCGGAAGCAAGGGCGTCCGGGTGGCTTTGGCGAATGCTCTCACGCATGGCGTGGTAATTCACGATATTACCGTTATGCCCAATGGCCAGGCCTGCCTGGCTATCTACAAAAGGCTGAAGCAGCGAGAGTTCTTTTTTCCCGGTTGTGGCATAACGCGTGTGCCCAATCCCCATTGAGCCCGCCAGTTTCTTAAAATTCTCCGGCGGAAAAGCGATATCCAGCAGGCCTGCGCCTCGATGATGATGGAACGCGCCGGATTCGGCTGTCACAATGCCGCCGCCGTCTTGTCCGCGATGTTGTAGGTTTTGAAGTCCGAGAAAAATCTCTTCTGCTGCATCGGATGAGTTAATGATACCGATGATTCCGCACATATAAAGGAAACACTCGTCCTGTAGGTTCATCTGAACAGATTGGAATTGTAACCCGGAAAAACACGCTTGAAAAGAGGCCAGCCCCCATGGGTTTCTCGGACCGATCGGTATTATCCGGGTTGGGGAACGTAAAACCATAGGGTTAAGCAGTTAACCATTCAAATCAACCCGCCGTTCTGTTTCAGTTAAGGTGATAGTGCCATTCATTTTTCCGGAGGCGCCTGCAATCAAAATATCCAGTCGCTTCCGGCAGAGCGGCTCAATGTCCTGATCCCATAAGGATTTTTTCGCTGCCCTGTCCGAAGGATGGGTTTCATCCATTGCCTCATAAATTTTCGCATTGGCATCTATTTCTGCCTGAATGGCAAGCAAGGGGGTTGCATGCTGCCCATTGTCGTCATCGGTATAAATATAGGTTTGTTTTCCCGGTGAAAGAAATGAGTAAATAGCGGTTGCATTTAAACCTGCCGCATTAAGAATACTGAGAAACTCACCGTCACGCTCCTTTCTCGCTCTCTCAATGACGTCTCCGTGGAACCAATCCTGGTGAGAAGTTTGATTTCGCAGTTGCCCGAGGTAGGTCATCCATTGCTGATCGCTTTGCTGGCTGGCTTTATAGACACCGGTAAAACGAATTGATACTGGTTGCAGTCCTGATTTCATTGATGGCAATCCACATGAGGCACTACGCCTAAAATGAAAACCAAATATTTTCAAAATTGCCATAATTCTTAAGTAGGACAATTTCGACGTGCCTTCGTTTTTTATCTAAGATAATGTTTTAGCGCACCAACCCGAAGGATAGACTTGCGATGACCACGATGCCCCTGTCGGCACAGCCCGATGCCTTAAGCCCCACAACGGTAGAAAAGGTTGCTATTTTAGATTGCGGCGCGCAGTACACCAAGGTTATCGATCGGCGGGTGCGGGAGCTGAATTTCTATTCCGAAATCCTGCCGCTGTCCATCCCGGCGGAACAATTGAAGGATTTTGCCGCGGTCATTATCTCCGGTGGCCCCAACAGCGTCTTTGCCGAGGATGCCCCGGCCTTTGATCCGCAGATATTGTCGCTGGGCATTCCCGTGTTGGGGATTTGTTACGGCATGCAGCTGATTGCACACACCATGGGCGGCACGGTCCAACCGGGAGCGTTAAAGGAATTCGGTGAGATTGCGATTGGAGCAAAGACGGGGAATCCCCTGTTTGCCGGGCTCCCCGCGCAGCAGGTGGTGCTGATGAGCCACGGGGATAAAGTGGCGCAATTGCCGCCGGGGTTCGAGCCCATTGCGCATTCGGGCGATATCCTGGCAGCGATGATGCATGCGGAAAAGCGCATTTACGGCGTACAATTCCACCCGGAGGTGGAGCTGACCGAACATGGACAGGCCATTTTACACAACTTCCTGTATCAGGTGGCAGGTTTAACCGGCAACTACCCGCTGGAAGATCGTTTGAGCCAGACACTGGATGAGATTCGGCAGACTGTGGGCAAGAAAAACGTCTTCGTCCTGGTGAGTGGCGGCGTGGATTCCGCGGTAACGGCGGCATTACTCGTTAAGGCCCTTCCGGCGGAACAGGTGTTTGCCCTGCACGTGGATACCGGGTTTATGCGCCACGAAGAAAGCGATACCGTGTGTAATGCCCTGAGGTCAATTGGCTTGAAGCACCTGGAGCATTTGAAAGCCCAGGCGCAGTTCCTGGATGCGACAACCGACATTGACGGCAGAGTTGTGGGGCCATTGCGGCAGGTGACCAACCCGGAAGCAAAGCGCCGCATTATTGGCGATACATTTTTCAAGCTTACCCAGGATGCCATCCTGGCGATGAACCTGAACCTGGATGAAACGTTTATTGCCCAGGGCACGCTCAGGCCGGATTTGATTGAGAGCGGAAACATTGGCGTGAGCCAGATTGCGCACAAGATCAAGACCCACCATAACGATGTGCCTATCATTCAGGCCCAGCGCGAGAAAGGCTTGATTATTGAGCCGAACCGCGATTGGCACAAGGATGAGGTGCGTAAAATCGGGATGATGCTGGGACTCCCCGCCGATTTGGTGCAGCGGCAGCCCTTTCCAGGCCCGGGGCTGGCCATTCGCATTCTTTGCACGGAGCAGCCGTATATCACACCGCAGTTTGAAACGCTGAATCAAGCAGTCAATGCCGAAGCTGGCGAAATCGGGCTGCAAGGCAATGTGCTGCCCGTTCAGTCGGTCGGTGTCCAGGGGGATTACCGTTCCTATAGTTATCTGGCTGTTTTAAGCGGCGCTTACCGGCAGGATTGGGAGCCTCTAAAGGCTACGGCCATTCGGATCCCCAACCGCCTGCACGATATCAACCGCGTGGCCCTGGTGCTGAACCAGGACAAACCGCTGCCTGCCGAACTACGGCACATTACACCCACCCACCTTACGGAAGAAACGACCGGCCTGCTTCGCCGGATCGATCATGAGGTGGCGGAGGCCTTGCGCCAAAGCGGGCATTTTGCCGGGATTAGCCAGTTGTTGACGGTGCTGGTGCCGGTCTCGCTAACGCCGGGGCGGCATAGCATTGCCATCCGCGCCGTGGTCACGTCCGATTATATGACGGCACGCCCTGCCAAACTGGGCGAGGAGCTGCCCTGGGATGTGATGACCGAACTGGCAAACCGGATTACGTCCCAATACCCTATTGATTGGGTAATGGTGGACTTAACCTCCAAGCCACCCGCCACGGTGGAATGGGAGTAACTTTTAAATATCGATATCGCCGTTGAGAATGCCGCCGACTCCGGCACCGCCAGCCCCCAATGAGGAAGCGGTACGGGTTGCGCCGCTGCTGCCCGCCGAGCGCTGGGCATTGACCATACTTTGCTGGAGCAACAAAAAGCGCTGATGAAACTGCTTCATCACTTCGGTGTGGTAGGTTTGGAATTGCTGATTATAAGCCAGCAACGAGTCGTTGTATTTTTTCTGCGCCGCCAAATCTGCCGGATCGCTAGGGGGTGTGGGCGGCGTGGGCACTTGTAACGTGTTGGCCTGCGCCCTTTGGGTTAGCAGCTTGCTAAAGCCGCCTCCCTTCAGCAGGCTGGTCGCGGCGTTATCCGTGGGGATGGGGTGGCCTGCGCTGGTGACGATGACCTCGGCAATCCGTTTTAAAATACTCATGGCGCGTCCTTTCAGTCCGTCCTGTCCCAAGGGTCAGTGTAAGCCACTTTCCCAAAAATGCATGCAAGTTCTATGGGAGTATCGGATAGCTGAAAGAAAAACTGTAATGACTAAACTTTATGTTTGAGAACCTAAAACGCCTTGAACAGCCGCAACTTCTCCTTGCAGAAATTTTAGGTAAGTTTTAAGCGCATAGACAATCGGTTGGCGTAATTTTGGTTGTGGCGCTGCATCTGATGACATTATATCCACCACATCGGTATAATCCAAGCCCGGTGGGTTGCGACGTTGTAATGCCTCTTCGGCCATGTATCTCAGGCTTCTGCCCAAGGCAATCCCCCTGGATGTGAAATCGTGGGTAACAGTTGGACTTGTCGAGGAGTCGAACCCAACCGTTATCGATCCACCTTGGCCAAGACACTCCCATACACGCCGGGCCATAACTCCAACAGCTTCTCCTCTTTGGCCGGCTTGTGCATACAGCGCTTGGGCATCCCTAAAAGCGGCATCAACCTTATCCGTATCCCAAGCGTTGGGATCGTTAGAGAGCTGATGTGCGCGGGCTAATGCGGCTTGTGCCTGCTGTGCATAATTATTTCCAAAGCGGGGTGAGAA
>CALAJO010000085.1 GCA_937922745.1 uncultured cyanobacterium | reverse complement strand
CGGGAGAGGGGACGGATCTTGGGTTATGGCGGGGCTGGGCGGTTTACCCCATCCCTAACCCTCCCCCCGCGAGCGGGAGAGGGGATATTTCGCGAACCAAAACGTCGTTACGAAAATCGCAACGACGTTTTGGGTTAAGATTTCTGTGCCTAAGAAAAGCGCTCTTTGGCCTTGAGACGGGTGATGGAGCGCATCAGGGCGGCTTTAACCTCAAGCACGTCCACGTCGGAAAGTTGGCCTTTCAGTTGGGCCTCGGCGCGGTCGCGGGCATGCTGGGCGCGCAGGGCGTCAATTTCCTCGGCACGCTCGGCCGCATCCGACAAAACGGAAACCGTTTCGCCATCCGTCCGGAGCAAGCCACCCATCACGGCAACCGGCTCCTTGCGGCCTTCACGCTGGAAGCGCAGCACGCCAACCGCTAACGGCGTAACCAGCGGTATATGGCGGGGCAAAATACCGATTTCGCCATCGATGGTTTCGGCGTAAACCGCTTCGGCTTCGCTTTCCAGTACAACGCGCTCTGGGGTAATAATCCTGAGTTTCATTGCGCTGGCTCCTAGGCTTGCTGCATTTTCTGCGCTTTTTCGCGGGCCTGCTCAATGGTGCCCACCATGTAGAAGGCTTGTTCCGGCATATCGTCGCACTTGCCTTCGGCAATCTCGCGGAAGCCGCGGATGGTGTCTTCCAGCTTAACGTACTGGCCGGGGATGCCGGTAAAGGCTTCCGCTACGTTGAAGGGCTGGCTGAGGAAACGCTGGATTTTGCGGGCGCGGGACACCACCAGTTTGTCCTCTTCGGAGAGCTCGTCCATCCCCAGGATCGCGATAATGTCCTGGAGATCCTTGTAGCGTTGCAGGATAGACTGAACCTGACGAGCCAAGCGGTAGTGGTCTTCACCCACAACGGCCGGGGCCAGTGCACGGCTGGTGGAGGTCAGCGGGTCAACCGCGGGGTAGATCCCCAACTCGGCGATTTGACGGGACAATACCGTGGTCGCGTCCAGGTGGCCGAAGGTGGTAGCCGGCGCCGGGTCGGTCAAGTCATCTGCGGGTACGTATACGGCCTGAATCGAAGTGATCGAGCCATCCTTGGTGGAGGTAATCCGCTCTTGCAGTTCGCCCATTTCGTTTGCCAGTGTGGGCTGGTAGCCTACGGCGCTGGGCATCCGGCCCAACAGCGCGGATACTTCCGAGCCGGCCTGGGTGAAGCGGAAGATGTTGTCAACGAAAAGCAGTACGTCCTGCTTGGAGAAGTCGCGGAAGTACTCGGCAACGGTTAACGCGGAAAGCGCAACGCGCAGGCGGGCTCCCGGCGGTTCGTTCATCTGGCCGTATACCAGCGCAACCTTGTCGATAACGCCGGAGTCCTTCATTTCGTGCCAGAGGTCGTTCCCTTCGCGGGTTCTTTCGCCAACGCCGCCAAATACGGAAACCCCACCGTGTTCCTGGGCGATGTTGTTGATTAACTCCATAATAATAACGGTTTTACCAACGCCCGCACCGCCGAACAGGCCAACCTTACCCCCTTTGGAGTAGGGCGCCAGCAGATCGACAACCTTGATGCCGGTTTCGAAAATTTCAATGTCGGTGTTCTGCGATTCCAGCGTGGGCGCCGGGCGGTGGATAGGAAGAAACTCCGTGCTGCCAACCGGGCCGCCTTCATCCACGGGTTCGCCAAGGACGTTTAATATGCGGCCAAGCACATTCTTGCCCACAGGAACCGAAATCGGCGCGCCGGTGTTCAGCGCTTTCATCCCGCGGGTTAAGCCGTCGGTGCTGTCCATCGCCACCGCGCGAACCTGGTTGTCCCCCAGGATTTGCTGGACTTCAACGGTCAGGTTAATCTGGTTGCCGCGAACATCCGTATCCTGGATTTTCAAGGCGTCATAAATGTTGGGAAGCTGGCCGGGCGGAAATTCCACGTCCACAACCGGGCCGATAATCTGCGTAATTTGACCAATCGAAGTCTGTCTTTGCGTTGTTTCGGGAGAAAGTGTAGCTGACATCAGATAATTATTCCTTCCACCAATACTGCTTCTAAGGGCTATAGCGTCATTGTGTCACATCAAGCCGCATCGTCAACTCAACCCCGGTTGCGACGATGAGGCCAAGGCGTGTGAAACGGTACTGAATTTTACACGATTTTGAATTGAAAGGTAAAACCTCAAGCAAACTCGATGAAAAGGATTATGCGGTCTCGGATGGACGTTGAATCGGGTATATCTGCCCATAAAGGTTCCATAGGAAATCCAGGTAGTCATCTGCCAGTTTGTCCAGCGGGATATCATCAACGCCTAAAGCCTTATGGATTAACTGATCACCTGGTACGGAGCTTCCGTATCGGTTAATCTTCTCATTTAGCCATTGTTTTAAGGGATTAAAATTACCGTTGGCCATATGCTGCTCAATACTCGCGCCCGTTTGCCGCGTAATTTCCCCATTGGCTTTCTTGTACAACTGTACTGCATACAGGGAAGCCTTAAGGTATGCCAGTATGCTGCCAGGGTTCTCCATCATTTTCGGCACGTCTCTGTAAAAATTATCATCTGCATTACGGGGTAATATCCCTCGATATTCCTTCATTTTTTGACGCCAAACCTTTCTCAGATCCCAATTGCTGCGGTTTCTATTGCAATGCAGCTCCTGTTCAATGTCGAAGCGGGCAAAGATGCTTAACATAAAAGTAATTTCATCTGTACCGGTTAATGGTTCCCGGGGATCGACTTCGTTGATGAACCTATAAAATGATTCCAGCGGCACATTGTGTAACTGCGCCGGAAATTTGGCCTGCAATTGCGGATAGAGATATTGCCAGAATCCCTTGGCGCGGCCAACAAACATTTCGTATAGCCGGGATTGCGTTTCCTCAACCCACATCGCATGACGACTGGAAGCCGGTGTATTGGCTAAGGACTCTGCCAGCCCCTGCCAGGCAATACCATGTCCGGCCTCATGGATAGCGCCAAGGATTGTTGGTGCCGGAGAGTCAGGATGAATCATTGTTGTCAGGCGTATATCAAAGGGTGGATTAAACGGATAGGCCATCGGGCTTGATGAAATGGCCATTAAACCTCTGGTAAAATCAAACCCAATCTTTTCAACAGTTTCTCTTACAAACTGAACAAGCTGTTCCGCATTAAGATTCGGCTTGCATTTGGCTGGCTTCGTCATCTTCTTGGCTGTCAGGATTGCTTGCTGTAAAGCCTGAAGCTGCGGTGTCATCCTTTGCTTCAAATAGATTATTTCCGTATCCGTCCAAG
This sequence comes from uncultured cyanobacterium, assembly GCA_937922745.1. GTDB lineage: Bacteria > Cyanobacteriota > Vampirovibrionia > Vampirovibrionales > JAGQHJ01 > CALAJO01. The sequence continues at coordinate 10,087 of CALAJO010000085.1, read as the reverse complement.
GATACAGATTCCTGAGAATATGCTGCGGGTAAGTTAAATGAGCGCTTTTACTGCTTCCCGTCTTGTACATGAACAGCGCTTCCAACTGTTTATAATTGCCTGCCTTAAGGGCTTCTTCCACCCTATTCATCATGTCAGCCTGGGCAAGAAACTGCGCCACTCGCTTTTCCGCATTCGTTCGGCTTAATTCTTTAAGTTCCTGGATCGCGCCTGCCGCCATTATGCCCTCGGGCCCTTTTTCCTTCAGGGAGTCCAGCGAATGCTCTCTTAATACGTTTGCAATGATAGCCCTCACTTCAGGCTGGTTTGCATAGTCCACCTGTTTTTGCAGGAGTGGAACCAATTTCTGCCAGAGTGTCGCATGCGCAAAGGGAATGCCTCCGCTAAGAACTTGCCAATGAATTTCCTTAAACGCCGTCTGGATTTTGTTTAGCTCGGCAAACGCTTCGTTCAATCTGGAAAAAGCCGGGTCGAGAGCCGTATTTCCGAACCGGGCAACCCTAAAGTTTTCTGGATAAACTTGTCTCAACGTTTTTGGATAGAATAAGGGAGATCGACGCCTTAAACCTGCAGGCTCATTATTCTGGGGAAACCGCTTGTTTGAGACGCAGGAACCCTGAGTCCCTTTAATCGGAAGCAGAGAATGGATCATTGAACTGTTCCCAAATCTAATGATTATCCTGCTTTCATCAACACCCAGCAAAATGTGAAATTGCGCCTTACTTTGCAATGCCGCTAACAAGAAAAAGGGCGTCAGATGAGATCGAATGGCCACGGAAAGTTCGCGTGGCGCTCATCTGAAGCCCAAGGGGGGTATTATGGCTAAATTGAATGATGAAGGAAGTCCCCTTCGGCATCATATCGCGCATCCCGCGTATCCGGACAATCACACTGGAAGAAATCAAGGCGATTTTCAGATTTTATGTTAAACCGAAGGGAACAAGTCTATTTAACGCTGGTCAGCCTGGGAAGGACGCCCAGTTCCTGCTGGAGCTGGCGGGCCTTGCTCATGGCCATGTTGCGGCGACGCTCGGAGCCCCTGAGGATAAATGCGACCGAGGGCGCAATATTCTTACCGGGAATTCGCTGTTCCTGCCGGGGGGTGGGGGTCATACTCTCTACCTCTCAATTCATCCCGCCATCCCGTTTTTCAGGTAACTCCTCGGATGGCCGGGCGGGTGTATAAAATTCCTTTCGACGGTAGAATGCGAAACCTTTAACGAGACCGGGCAAAAGGAGGGGAAATCGATTGTTTTTGTAACATAACTTTAAATTGATGCGTCATATCGGGGCTGTTTTTTCACGCCAGCCTTGGGGTTTCAGGGATTTGCCAAAATTCGGCGGCGCTGGCATTCTGTTTTATTTCGTCATACAACTATGGGGGGAATGAGGGAATTTGATACGATGCGGATTTTTGCCTTTCATCCAGCCAGCCTGCTAAAACCGCTTATTAAGCCTCAACCGATGCATCCTTTTACTGCATGGGCAGCCCAAAAGGATCAGGTTGTCATTCGATTCGGGAAAACCAAATCGACTTGTGACGGCCTGGCCGGTGTTGACATGTATCCCGTGCTGCCCGGCAAGGAGGCTTATGCACACATTGAAGAGCATATGAGAGGCTACTGGGATGCTTTTTCGCAAACAACGGGAAAGCCGGGCCAATACACGGAACGCGATGTGAGTCGGCTTTACGCCCAACTGACCCATGCGCCGGAATCCCTGAAAATTATCGGGTTTCGGGATTCGCTTACAGGCCAGTTAATATCCGGCGGCATATTAAACCTGGATCGCGACAGTGAAATTGAGTTCCCGAAAGAAGACAGACGAAACAAGGGTTACTTAAACCATATCTGGACAAAAAATGGTTATGAGGGGCACGGCTTGGCCACCAGGGTTATCCAACAGCTTTGCAGGGAGGCGAGGGCACGTGGTCTGGAAGTCCTTCAACTGTGCGTGGAAAACCGGCGCGCTGCGCGCCTGTACAGGCACCTTGGCTTTAAGACCGTGTGCAGGATGGAAAACAGTGGCGGCCGAGAGGATATTATGGAGAAAGTCCTGGCATAAAGTAAGAAAGGCCTGATTTCAGCAGGCCGACGTCTGGGAGTTGCGGCAAACGGTTGAGACTTGATTTAAGTTTTTGCGGGCGATAGAATAACCCACACAATTGGATTTTCTAACCATAGAGGAATCAAACCAGCTCATGAAACCCGAGATTCACCCTAAATATTATACGGTCGAAGCCACCTGCGTCTGCGGTAACGTCATTCTCACCGGCTCTACCCAGTCGACGCTGAAAATGGATATTTGCAGGGCATGTCACCCGTTCTTCACCGGCACCCAGAAGATTATCGATACCGAAGGCCGCGTTGAGAAATTCAAGAAGCGCTACACCGGCATGGAGCGCAAAGGCAAAAAAGGCGCCCAGATTGCCCCTGTTGCCCAGAACGACGAACAACCTGCCGAAGAACAAGCTTAACTTATCTGCTCGAAAAGCCGGACTCTTATTCAGTCCGGTTTTTTGATGCGCACCTTTCCCACATACGCCGACAGGGTAAAATAGAATACAGCAACAGAAGAGATGGTCTGATAAACGATGAAGCAGCTGATTGAGAAAATGGAAGAGGTTGAAAGCACTTATAATATGCTGGGCGAACAGCTTTCCCAGCCGGACGTGCTTGGCAACCCCAAACAATTGATGGAGATTTCCAAACGCCGCTCCGCACTGGAAGAAACCATCCAGGTTTTTAACGAGTGGAAACAGGTTCAGGCCGACTTGGCCGATTCCCGCGAGTTGATGCATGGCGAAAGCGATTCCTCCATGCGAGAGTTCCTGCAAAATGAGGTGGTTAGGCTGGAAGGCCGAACGGAAGAATTGATGGAGCAGATGCGTGTGCTGCTGCTGCCGCGCGATCCCATGGATGACAAGGACATCATGCTGGAGATTCGAGGCAGCGCCGGCGGGGATGAAGCCAACATCTTCGCTGGTGACCTGATGCGGATGTACATGCGCTATGCGGCCGATCAGGGCTGGCGCACGGAGGTTGCGAGCATGTCCGAGTCCGAGTTGGGCGGCATTAGCGAGGTCATTATTTCCATTAAGGGCGAAAACGTATACAGCCAGTTGAAATACGAATCCGGCGTGCATCGCGTGCAGCGTGTCCCGGTAACCGAGTCCCAGGGGCGGATCCACACCAGCACGGCCACGGTTGCGGTAATGCCGGAAGCCGAGGACATCGAGATTGAAATCAAGCAACAGGACATCGAAATCCAGACCATCCGAAGCGGTGGCGCGGGCGGACAGAATGTGAACAAGGTTGAGACAGCCGTTCGCCTTTTCCACAAGCCTTCCGGCATCCAGGTGCATTGTACCGAGGAGCGCAGCCAGTTGCAAAACCGCGAACGGGCCATGCAGATCCTCAAAGCCAAGCTGTATGACCTGGAAGTGCAGCGCCAAAGCAAGGAACTGACCGATTTGCGCCGCTCCCAGGTCGGCACGGGCGATCGCAGCGAACGGATCCGCACTTATAACTACCCGCAGGATCGGATTACGGATCACCGTATCGGGCAAAACTTCCCGCTGACGCCGGTCATCAACGGCGACCTGGGAACGGTAATCTCGGCCCTGGTTCAGGCGGATCAGCGCGCCAAGCTGGAAAAGCTGGCAGAAAGCACACCGGCTGCCTAGGGATGGGCATTTTTAAAAGCCGCACGGATTTGCAATACCTGAGACAGGCCGCCACGGCAGCGGGCGTTGTTTGCGATGCGCTGATGGCCGAGGCCCAGGGCGGGGTTTCCACGGTAACGCTGGAACAGATGGCGAACAAGCTCCTCCAGCAACATCGATCGCTTGCCCCGTTCAAGTCTTTCGAGGGGTTTGGCCATGCCAGTTGCATTTCCATCAACGATGAGATTGTGAACGCCCCACCCTCTCGCGAACGGATTTTAAAGGAAGGCGACCTGGTGAGCATTGCGGTGGGCACCAACATTCGCGGTTTCCACGGCAAGGCGGCCCGAACCGCGGTTATCGGCAAGTCCTTTGAGGACGCCGATCGTCTGATTCAAGGCACGCGCCAAGCCCTGGACGCCATCGTCGCCAAGTCTGCGGAAACGAATTCTTTGAAATCGCTGCTGGGGGAAATTGGCCTGAAGGCCCAGCAATACCGGCTGCGCCTGATTAAGGGCACAGGCGGCTTTGCGATTGGGAAATCCCTGCACGAGATTCCTTATCTGCCCAACCACGCCGAAGACCTGGAACAGGACATAACCCTGCCCATCGGGATGGCCCTGGTGTTTATGCCGATGATGACCCTGGGCGAAACCAGCGATTGGGTGGAACACGAGGACGGCTGGACGCAGGTGACGGCAGACGGCGCACTCTCTGCTCATTTTGCGGATACCTTCCTGATGACGGAAGCGGGCCTCGTTAACTTAAGCCGTTCAATCCAGTAAGACGCCCTGGTCATTTAGCCGAAAAAGACGGCCAATGGTTCGGGGGGCGAGGCTGTAACGATACGTCAACCCAATCGCATACCCGGCAAAGGCCGGATACCAATGGCGATGATGGACAAACGCATCTTGCAGCGCCAGCAGGTTCTCCCGCTGGCACATGACTTCTGCGGACAAGGCGGCGTTATTGGCCTGTAATTGCTGTATTCTCGCAGCCTGCACCATGGCGGGCGAGACGGGAATCGTTCGAGGGGCTTTCTGGATTTTACCGGAAGGCTTGAGGATGGGAATGCCCCAGTTCTTCGGCGCGGGATAAATGGGCTGCTTCAACTCGATTGGGTAGGCAAACCCGGCAGCCGGAGTTCCCAGCAACGCTAAACTCGCCAAAATGCCCAATAGTCGTGTTCTCATCACGCGCCCTCTATCGCCTTCACTCTCAAACTCTACTTTAACCGGGCTAAGTGGGCTATTACACAGGCAGGTTATTTCACCAGCGCTTTTCCTTTCAAGATGAATGGGCTTTTGCCGAAAAATTACTGTATCCTTGGGACGACTTCCGGCGCAGGCGCGTGTAGGATAAGAAAAAATAGAGCAAAAAGTTGAGGTTGCCAGAATGAAACGGATTGCCTTGTTGAGTTTGATGATGGGTGTTTTAAGCACCGGCGCGGCGTTTGCCTACAGCGAAGATCATGATGTCTACACGCTGGAGCTGAAAGGATACTCTGCCGAAACCATCCGGCCGGTTGAGATAATGATCAACCGGATGGAAGGACGTTATCCCGAACCGGCGCCCTCCAAAGGGACGCAGTTTTTGCGTAACCTGCTGAACAACGAATGGTCGAACAACCTGCAACCTTTCTCGCAGGATTCGATTGACCCGCCACGGGACTATGACGCCCCGGCCCCGCTTAGACGGGACTAGGAACCTTATCCTCAAGGGCCACAATCCCCGGAAGCTCTTTGCCTTCAATCAGTTCCATCGTGGCGCCGCCGCCCGTGCTGACGTGGGTAAAATCCGCCGGGTTCATGCCGAATTGCTCGATGGCGGCCTGGGTGTCGCCCCCGCCAATCACGCTGGTCAGCATATCCTGCTGGGTGAGCTTGGCGATACAGGAGGCCGTAGACCGCGTGGCTTCCGCAAAGGCCGGGAATTCAAAGACGCCGAGCGGGCCGTTCCAAAACACGGTCTTGGAATTCTTCACCACTTCCGCGATCCGGTTAATGGTGTCCGGGCCTAAATCAAGCCCCATCCACCCTTCGGGGATATGCTGACAGGAAACGGTCTGCACTTCGGCATCCGCCGCAAACTTATCCGCCACAACAATGTCTTTGGGCAGCACAATCACCTTGTCATGCGCTTCGGCGTCCTTCATCAGGTCCAGTGCCGTCTGGATATGCTCATCTTCCACCAGGGAAGAGCCGACTTCGTAGCCCTTGGCCTTGAGGAAGGTGAAAACCATCCCGCCGCCAATCACCAGGTTGTTTACCTGCCGAATCAGCTGTTGCAGGACTTCCAGCTTGGTGGACACCTTGCTGCCGCCAATAATGGCGGTAAACGGCTTATCCGGCGAATGAAGGATACCGGACAGCGCGGAGAGTTCCTTTTGCATCAGTAAACCGGCCACTTTAACCGGCACGAAACGGGCAACCCCTTCCGTGGAGGCATGCGCACGATGGGCTGCGCCAAAGGCGTCATTCACATAAATATCCGCAAAGCTGGCCAGTTGACGCGCCAGGTCCATATCGTTCCTGGTTTCACCCGGCTCGAAGCGGATGTTTTCCAGCAGCAGGATTTCGCCGGGGGGCAGTTTTTCCCGCCATTCCGCCACGGTTTCCGCAACCGTTCCGGTCGCGTAGTGGACTTTGGTATCGGGCATCAGCCGTTGCAAGGCTTCCACAACGGGCTTCACACGGTACTTGTCTTCCGGCTGGCCCTTTGGGCGGCCCAGGTGCGTCACGACGAAGACACGAGCTTTGCGCTCAACCAGATAACGAAGGGTCGGCAGGGTTTCGCGAACCCGGTAATCGCTGGCAACCGTTCCATCCTCATGCAGCGGCACATTCAAGTCCGCCCGCACCAGCACACGCTTGTCCTGTAACTCATGATCCGACAGATCCAGCAGCGATTTCTTATCCAGGTTCACGGTTAACTCCTTATCCCAATCAATCAATGCAATAGATTTATTATCCTACTGCTTCAGCAGTTCACCCATAAGCCGGTTGACCAGTTCCGGGTTGGCCTTGCCCCGCGAGAGCTTCATGGCCTGCCCCACGAAGAAACCGAAGAGCTTTTCCTTCCCGGCGCGGAACTGGGCCACGTTATCCGGGTTGTCGGCGATGACCTGCTCGCAGATTTTGCGGATCTCGCCTTCGTCCGACACTTGGGCCAAGCCTTGCTCTTCAACCAGCGCCTCGGCGGACTTGCCGGTCTCAACCATATCCGGGATGAGCTTTTTGGCAATCGCCGTGCTGATTTTGCTGCTGTCCACCATCGCAATCATCTCGGCGAGCGCCTTGGGCGTTAGCTTGGAGTCCTCCAGCTTTTTCTGGCTGGACTTGAGATAGCCGGTTATGTCCCCCATCAGCCAGTTGGTCAGCGCCTTGTAATGCGTGGTGTATTCGGCCGCCTCATCAAAAAAGTCGCCCAGCTCCTTAAACTCGACCAGCACGCTGGCATCGTAATCCGACAGGCCGAATTGATCCTTCAGGCGGGCCAGGCGTTGCTCCGGCAGTTCCGGCATCTTGGCCTTCAGGTCGTTGATCCATTCAACGGGAATGACCAGCGGGCGCAAATCCGGCTCCGGGAAGTAGCGGTAATCGTGTGCTTCCTCCTTGCTCCGCATGGGGGCGGAAGTGCCGGTGGCATCGTTCCACAACCGGGACTCCTGGACGACCCTTTCGCCGGACTCGACAATCTCAATCTGGCGCTGGACTTCATAGTCAATCGCGCGTTGGATGGAGCGGAAACTGTTCATATTCTTCAGTTCGGCCTTGGTGCCATATTCCGTGGCGCCCATCGGGCGGATGCTGACGTTGGCGTCACACCGCAGGGAGCCTTCTTCCAGGTTCCCATCGCAAATGCCGAGATACCGGACGATGTTGCGCAGGGTTTCGGCATAGGCCCGCGCCTGCTCGCTGGAGCGGATATCCGGCTCGCTCACAATTTCCAATAGCGGAACCCCGGCGCGGTTCAAATCCACCAAGCTGTGTGTTGAGCCGGCCAGGCCCGCTGCTCCGGCGTGAACCAGTTTTCCGGCGTCTTCTTCCAGGTGGGCGCGGGTAATCCGAATCTTCTGACCCATCACTTCCAGGTAGCCCATGCCGCAGATGGGGCGATCATACTGGGAAATCTGGTAGCCTTTCGGCAGATCGGGATAGAAATACTGTTTGCGGTCGAATTTGGTTAGCGGGGCAATCTCGCAATTCAAGGCCAGCCCGGCGAGGATGGCAAAGTCCACCGCTTGTCGGTTGAGTACCGGCAGCACCCCCGGGTTCCCCAGGCAGATGGGGCAGGTGTTGCGGTTCTGTTCCGCACCAAAGCGGGTGGGACAGGAACAGAACAACTTGGTGGCGGTTTTCAACTGGACGTGGATTTCAAGCCCGATAACGGTTTCGTACTTGGTTTGGGCTGCAACTGCACTGGCCATCGACGTGATTTCCCTCTTGCATTTGTTCTCAAAAGACACACCCATTATCACACCAAGATGCCCGAAAACAAAGCAGCGGGTTTTAAGTTGAAAACAGTCCCATCCGCGCTGTTAACCGACGCAGGGCTACTTGAACAGACTCCGGAAGCGATCCCACAAGGACTTCTTTTTGGGTTCTTCAATGGGCGGGGGAAGTAGCGGCATCGTCGGGAGCAGGCCGGGCATCCCAAAAAACGGGTCGGCCAGAAGGCTTTCCGGTGTTAATGCATCCAGCGCGCCACCGTTCAGTTGAGAATCCATGGCCGGGAATGCCTGTCCCAGTGGGCTCTGGCGCAGGAAGGCATCCAGGGCGTCGCGCTGCTTCTGCGGCATTTTACCTCGCTCGGCCTGATCAACATAAGAGACGGCATAACTGGAGTAGCCGCTCACCGGGTTATCCCTGGTGGGCTTGATGACCTGCGTGCCGTAGGCGGCCCACTGTCCAGGCGCATTCATCGCCATCGACATGCCGGGGTTCTTGCTGCGATGCGCGGCTTCTTCAATTTGATACAAAGCCGGGTTGGATCGAAAAATGGCTTCGTTCGTCCATTTTGGCCGGGTGCGGCCGTTATCGTCAATCGTCATCCACTGATTCGTGGGACGACCTCTCTCTGCGCGGGTTTGGATGTGGATGGCCGGATCGGCCACGGCGGCAAACCGCTGCCGTTGACAAAAGGGTTGTGATTGCCAAAGAGGCGAAATCATCGGCGCAATGCGAGTCATATTCCACTCCTTTACATACTGGAACCACAGCCTCATTTTTCCAGGAGAGCATTTGCCTGTCAAGCGAAATCCCTGCCCCTCAAAGGTTATTTTACATTATATAGCGACTTATGGCGTGGGTATTCTCTTGGCGAATGGCGTCCGTTCCGCTTTGTGGGATGATGGGGAGATGCAATTCGACGCGCACCATCCCTGGCTTTACCCTCCTGATATGACCGCTGCGGCACAGGTCCAGCGAGAGATGGCGCAGCGCGTTATCCACGAGGATGCCTTTTCGGGCCCTGTTGAAGCCATTGGCGGCGTGGATGTGAGCAACAACCTCCGCGATCCGGAGAACCTGGTTTATGCCGCCATCATTACCCTGCAATACCCGCATTTGAAATTGATGCAGACCGGCACGCATCAAATAAAGGCCCGGCTGCCTTATGTTCCCGGATTTCTAGCCTTTCGGGAAGTGCCCGCGCTGGTGCATGCCTATGCGCAACTCAACCCCAAGCCGGATTTGATGCTTGTGGATGGGCAGGGCATCAGCCACCCCCGCGGGTTGGGCATTGCCAGCCACATTGGCGTGCTGTTGGATTGCCCGACCATTGGCGTCGCCAAATCCATCCTGGTGGGCAAGCCGGAAGGGGAACCGGGCCCCTTGCCGGGCGATTATGTGCCGCTGGTTTGGAAGGGAAACACCATTGGATCCGTTTTACGAACCAAGCTTAAAACCAACCCGGTGTATGTCTCTATTGGGCACCGGGTTTCCTTAACCACCGCCATCGAGTGGGTGATGAAGACCTGCACCAGGTACCGCCTGCCTGAACCTACGCGGTTTGCTCACCAGGCCGCAAACCAGTTTCGCCAAGGCACTGCAATTGCTTCCTCTATGCAGCAATCGCTGGATATATAACGGGTAAGTCTCTGTCTGATAACGCTTTCAGGCGCAAAGCCTGTCTTTTTCAGGATATAAAGTGTATTGCCTGAGATTAAAAATGTGTTTGGTTTCATCGACAAATGAAATTCTTATCTTACAATTGGGGTTTATTGGATTTGTATTAATTGATGGTACTCAAAACGATGTCTCTCCCTAAAGTTGCTTACTTCTCGATGGAAATGGCGATTGATGCCAGTCTTTACACGTATTCCGGCGGCCTTGGCTTCCTGGCGGGCAGCCACATGCAGTCTGCGGGCCACTTGAACCTTCCCATGGTGGGTGTCACCATCCTCTGGTCCAGCGGTTACGG
>CALAJO010000084.1 GCA_937922745.1 uncultured cyanobacterium | reverse complement strand
TGAATCCCAATAAATATATGGAGTCCGTATGGCAATACACCCAAACCAAGGATCTGGCGGGGGCGCTGATTAAGGCGGCGTGTTTCGGGGTGGTTATCGTGCTGCTGTCAACCACCATCGGGCTCAGCACGCGCGGCGGCGCGAAGGAAGTGGGAGCCGCCACGACCAAGGCCGTGGTCTGGTCATTTGTTGCGATGGCCATCCTGGATTATCTGTTATCCTTCTTATTATTTGGAGAAGAGTAGTATGCCCGTCGAACCCCCGATGATTCAGGTCAAGGCCATTACCAAAAAGTACGATAACCGGGTTATCCTGAACCATATCGATTTAAATGTCAACCCACTGGAGATTCTGGCGATTATTGGGCCCAGCGGATGCGGTAAAAGCACGCTCCTTCGGGTAATTAGCGGACTGGAACAGCCAGACACCGGCGAAGTCATCCTGGGGGACGACAACCTGACGCTTGTCTTTCAATACTCGGCCCTGTTTGATTCGCTAACCGTGTTTGAAAACGTGGCGTTTTCCTTAACCGAACAACCCGACCTCGGCAAAAACCAGCGCAAGCGAAAAGATCTTTCTCCCTCCGAACTCAAAAACCTGGTTCGGGAGAAACTGCATCTTGTGGGTCTGGATAATGTTGAAGATCTGTACCCGAACCAGCTTTCCGGCGGGATGCAGAAGCGAGTCAGCTTTGCCCGTGCTATTGTGAGCGACCCGAAAATTATCCTGTATGATGAACCGACCGCCGGGCTGGATCCGATTGCCTCCACCGTCATCGAAAACTACATTAAATCCCTGCGGGATGGAATCCAGGCAACGAGCGTAGTGGTAACGCATAACCTTTCCACCATTCGCCATGTAGCAGACCGCGTATGCCTGTTATTTGAAGGAGAAGTACAGTGGCAAGGCACACCGGACGAGTTTTTCCGCACCAATAACCCCTACGCCCGCCAATTTGCCGAAGCCACATTGGAAGGCCCCATGCACCCTTAAAATCTACCAGTGCGACATACTTGCGTAACAAAACTATACCGTCATTATCGGGATATCGGCCTTATCCAAGGCTTCTTTGAGGGCTTTGCGGTATCGCCGGGCGAGTTCCCAGTGCTGCTGGGTCTGGGTTTTGGCGGTTATTCTCAGTATAGGGCCTTTCGGGCCAAAATCATCCACACCTAAAAGCTGTGGCATCTCGATCATCCGTTCCAAATGCTGCTCAAAAAACTGGCGGTTTAATGCTTCGATTACCTCAAAAGCATGATCCAACGAAGCCTGGGGCGAAATTTCCACGGCGACATTGAGGACCGACCAGCCCTCGGTGGAGACAATAACACGAGTCGCTTCCCCGTTAGGGATGATGTGAACCCTTCCTTCGGCATCCCTCAAGGTAATGGCCCGCAGCGTCATCCGTTCGACCTTGCCGGTGGATGTCCCGATCTGGACGACATCGCCAATGCCAAACTGGTTTTCCAGCAGGATAAAGAACCCGTAAAACAGATCTTTGACCAGGCTTTGAGATCCAAAGCCGATTGCCACACCCGCAATCCCTGCCCCGGCCAGGAGCGGGGCAATATTAATGCCCACTTCGCTGAGGATCATCACCAGCCCAAGCAGGCTAATCACGACAAACAGGGCATTACGCATGATTTCCGTCAGCGTTTCCACCCGCTTGGTATCCTGCGTAATAATGGCCAACTTGGGATTGGCCAGGAGAATCCGCCGGTACTTGTCAATCAGGATCGTTGCCACGCGCAGCAACACCATAATGGCAATCAGGAGCGCTACAATCCGCATGGATTTGGTGATTAACACACTTTCCACCGGCAGCGTGCCCAGCATGCGGTTTACATTATGCTCCATCGAGTCCAGCGGGGCCGCCAGGACAGAAATCATCGTTTGGGTTGTCGTGGCTACTTCAGGGCTTATGCCCACATTATCTTGCATCAGCATCCATCAAGGTCAACAGCATCAACTTTCCAAAGCATAACACAAGCGGGTTGCCAGGGCAGGCGAGCGCTTCTGTTTATCATGCCAGGGACTGGTATCCGCAGGCAGGATAGTTTATGCTGTAGCCAAACAAAGCGCACGCGAAAGGGAACAGGATGACAGCTCGCATCACGTTGGCGCAACTGGCGCAACAGCTTGAAAGTGAATTCGTTGGCAACCCGAATCTGGAGATTCACGGTGTCGTACACCCGGCCAAAGTCCAATCCGAGCATGACATGGCCATGGTGATGGACAAGGGAATTATCCCGCTGCTGATGCAACAGCCGCCGCAAACCGCCCTTGTGCCGCAAGGCGTGGATTTACCGATGATCCCGAACCAGATCCGCGTGCAACGGCCCAAGCTGGCATTGCAAAAACTGCTGGATATCTTTGAGCGCCCTGTCCACATTCCCCGTGGCATCCATCCTTCCTCTGTTATCGACCCCACCGCCAGGCTGGGCGAAAATGTCCAGATCGGGCCGCTTTGCGCAATCGGTCCGGGCGCCGTGATTGGGGATAACACGCGCCTGGTTTCCCACGTTACCATTGGGGCAAACGCACAGGTAGATACGGATTGCCTGTTTTACCCCGGCGCGCGCATCGGCGATCGCGTGCAAGTTGGGAAACGGGTGATTGTAGGCTATAACACCAGCATCGGCTCCGAAGGATATAGCTACGTAACACCAGAGCCGGGCAGCGTGGACACGGCCAAGGCCAGCGGCAGAATCCAGGCGCTGAATACGGAAATTCTGAAGGTAAACTCCATCGGCACGGTTATTCTGGAAAACGATGTGGAGATCGGGGCAAATACCACCATTCAGCGGGCTACGCTGGATGAAACGCGCATCAAGCGCGGCAGCAAAATCGGCGATCTCAACGTGGTGGCCCATAATGTCACCATTGGCGAAAACGTGATGATGATTGCGCAGATTGCAGTCGGCGGCAGCGCCGTGGTCGGCGACAGGTGTGTGCTGGCTGGACAAGTGGGCGTGAAAGACCATGTAAAAGTGGCGGAAGACACCATCGCCATGGCCGATAGTATTATTGCCTCCGATGTGAAAACCCCGCGCCAGATTTTAGTCGGCTTTCCGGCAGTGCCGCAAAAGGAATACGCATACAAAGAGATGCAAATAAAGCGTATCAAAGGACTCAGTGAGCAGATCAAGGCGCTGACCGCCCGGCTTGAGGCGCTTGAAAAAGAAGTCTCCCAAGAGGGACAGTTGGTATGACCCCAACACAAACCAGCGCAATCCTCTGCGGGAATGGCTTGGTGACAGGGCAAGCGGTTACGGCGGAAATCACACTGTTGCCGCCGGCATCCGGCATCCGTTTTGACGTCAACGGCGTGGTTATTCCTGCGGAGGCCCGTTACGTGATTGATTCCTTCCGAGGGATTACGCTGGGGCGCGAAAACGCACGGCTCTTTATCGTGGAACATTTTTTGGCGGCCTGCGCGATGACCCAGCAAACCGACCTGCTGGTCCACCTTCGCGGCGCACCGGAGTTGCCGCTGCTCGACGGCTCAGCCAAACCGTGGGTGGATTTCCTGGAAGCGAATTTCGGCAAAAAAGCCCCTGCTTCCCCCAAGCATATTATCACCGAGCCCATCAGCTACCAGGATCCGCAATCGCCGGAAGTGCAGCTGGCCGTTTTGCCATCCTCGCAATTACAAATAAGCTACCTCATGGATATCCCGCACCCTGGCCTGGAACAACGCTGGTTCCACTGGAACCCGCAGCTTGGCGACTTACGGGACATGGTTGCACCGGCCCGAACCTATGGCTTCCAGTATGAGCTGCCCCTTATGCAGGCCAAGGGGCTGGCCAAAGGCGTTAATGTGTTTAATACCCTGGGCTTGCTGGATGACGGGAGCTTCAGCATGCCGCTGCGCTTTGCAGATGAGCCCTTGCGTCACAAAGCCCTGGACTTTATCGGGGATATGATGCTGTGCGGCTTGCCCATCTTGCAGTTGCAAGGGCACTTTATCGTCATCAAAAGCGGGCATACCGGCCATGTGGTGTTTGGGCAGCAATTAGCCAGGCACTTCGGCTAACTCGGCTATACCCATAAAATCCATTCGCTTGCTCTACCAAGCCCTTGCCCCTTCACGGATTTATAGACTTTCAGGGAATACTCAGGCGCATCCAGATTTGCTAGGCTGACGCATACCCTATGGGTCAGTCATGGATAGAGGCAGGAGACAAGCTATGGGTTTTAATCCACTGAATGAGCGGGGCATGCCGCTGGAAAAACAACTTCGCAACTGGTCAGAACTGAACGTCATTCCCTATGACAAGAACACCGTTGACCCTTATACCCAATGCCGGGTAATTACGCTGAACGGGGCGGAGGTTGAAGGCGTTTTCTTCTCGCATCAGTTTGCACGCCATTGCGATGATATGGAAGTGAAACGGCAACTGGCCATGGTTCGCCGGATTGAGCAACAGCAGCAAAAGGCCGTCAACTGGCTCATCCCAGGAGATGCCTCACCACTGGAGCGTACCATTGGCTACGAACAGGTTGCGGTGGATCTGACGGCGTACCTCGCCCGGATGGAACCGGATCCCTACCTGAAACAGGCGTTCGAGTTCGGGCTCTTGGAAGACTTCGATCATCTTTACCGCTATGCGGACTTGATGGACTTGCTGGAAGGCAAAAAAGCCGAGCGCATTACCCAACACTTGACGGAAATTATGCCCGGCCGCCCCACCAAGGCCGAACACCGGCATCCGTACGATGACCTGCGGAAGCCCATGAATACCCGCCTGGGCCATCCGTTGTCTTCCCTGCATGTGCTGACCCTGGTGGCTGCCGAGCAGCAAACCATGAACTTTTACATGAACGTGGGCAACATCCCGACCCATCCGCTGGCCCGTGGCCTGTACCTGGAAATCGCGCAGATTGAGGAACAGCACGTCACCCATTACGAGTCACTGATGGATCCGACAACCAGTTGGTTTGAGCAGGAAGTGTTGCACCAGTACAACGAGGTGTACCTCTATTATTCCTTTATGCAGGAGGAAACCGATCCCCGCATCAAGCGCATTTGGGAAATGCACCTGGATATGGAGGTTGAGCATTTGTACCTGGCCTGCGAAATGCTGAAGCGTTACGAGGACAAGGACCCAGCGGAATTTCTGCCGCAAACGCTGCCCGAGCCGGTTCGGTTCGAGTCCAACAAGGAATACATCCGCCAGGTTCTGGCAAACCAGGTGAACCTGACTGCCGACGGCACCGACTTCCTGCCGGTGGATGTTTTACCGAAAGTCCACCGCTACTATGAATACCAGGCCGCGGTTAACAGTGGCGGCGTGGTGCCGAGCGAGCGCGTAATCCAGGAATACGTCAAAGCTAAGGGCCAGGATTACCGCGATCAAGTCCAGGGGCCTCACCCGGTCAAGGAATTTCAATCGCGTCAGATGGTTCCACCAGAACTGGTATCTTCCGGCCGCCGATAATCGCAATCAGCAAAACCATAAAAGAGCCAGCCCTAAACGCTGGCTCTTTTTCCGTCAAAGCCCATCAGCCCATAGGCGTCACTCCAAGCAATGCTCGAATGCGTAAAACATTCCCTCCGGTTTGCATTTCTCAATAAAATAAGCCCCCACTCTTGTCCAGGGCATGTTTGTGCTATTGTAATCGCAAATTGATTGTTGGGATTACTTGGGAGTTTTAGGAGGGTATCGTATTTATGCTTCGTTCGATCCATGGCATGTCTGTGCCTCGGCTATTATGGCCTGATGCCGCACCGGGAACACAAAAATCCGTGCGGTTTAGCGCAAAGCAACCATCTGCATCCGGCCAAGCGCCTTATCATTCGCTTCTCGCGTTAACCCCGGAGCAACAGACGTTCCTTTCGACCTTACAGCGTGTGACCAGCCGCTATGACAAGTTTGCCGTCCAGCAATGGGATCAGAACAAGACGCCCCCTCTCCGGCTGCTACAGGATTTAGGCTGGACGGGCCTGTTTGTGACCGGCGTGCCCTTTAACGCTCAACTGCAATCTGCCGAAACATTGGCATTAAGGGATAAGCTCGGCGAGCAAGGCCATGCTCGTTCTCTGGCTTTGGCGGCCATGGCGTTTTCCAAGAACTTGGGCGCCGGAACCGCCACCTTCCTGGGAGTCAATAACGGCTTGGCCGCTGAAACCCTCGCCAAAATCGGCACGCCGGAACAGCGGGATTATTGGCTCAATAAACTTAATCAGGGTGTATTAACCTATGCCTTTGGCCTCACGGAAGAAACAGCCGGCTCTGACCCACGCAGCATGCGGACCACTTTTACCCCAATTACGGACGAAACCGGCAACATTACCGCTTACAAACTCAACGGCAATAAAAAGTTCATCGGCAATGCGGCCAGCGCACCGGGGCATAAAGGGGCCGATTATATCCAGGTCTTTGCGGTGGATGATCCGGACAAGCCTCCGAAAAACCGGACGTTCCATGTATTTATGGTGCCGCGCAAACTCATCGGCGAGAGCAACATTACCCCCTCCGGCGGAGAATATAACAAGCTGGGGATGCGTGAGATCAACAATGGGGATATCCAACTGAAGGATGTCATTGTCCCCGCTAAATATCTTTTGGGGGAACCTGGCAAGGATATTTACGGCAAGCTGATGGGCTTGCTGGACGAAACCCGCCTATTCGTGGGGGCAATGGGCCTGGGCACCACCGAAGCCTCGCTGGACGAAGCCTTTAAATACACCTTCCAGCGCCAGCAATCGGGCGTCCCCATCCATAAATTCCAAGGCGTGATGTTCCCGCTGATGAAGCTGGAAGCCCGGTTAATCGCCGGGAAGCTGCTTGCCATGAACGCCGCAGGGTTGGTCGATGAGGCAAACCGTTCCGGGGGTAAAGGGCCCAGACGCAACCCCATAGGCCACGAAACGGCAATGGTTAAACTGTTTGGCAGCGAATTGGCAGAGGATGCCACACGCCAAGCCGTGAATACTTTCGGGGGCAACGGCTACATGGAAAACCCCGCCCAAAGCGCGGGGCTCGCCAAGCGATTTCGGAACGCCAAGGTGCTGACGATATACGAAGGCACCTCCAACATCCAGCGGAACCTTATTTCCGCCTGGGCCATCATGGATCGCTTCCTTCAGGCAAAGCAGGAACTTCGCCGGATGAACCCCAAGGCCCTTGTAAAGCTGTTTGTGCTAGGAAGCCCTTTTACCAAGCAAGTCGCAGAAGATCTGCTGCGGCGCGAACAGCGCCGTGTGGATAAGGTCATCCACAATAAGGAGGCCACCCCTCGTCAGAAAATTGATGCGGCGTATGACTACGCGGTATCCAACGTCCTTTTCCACTACAGCGAGAAGTTGAACTGGCTGAAACTGGCCTGGGCCAAGCAACCACCGGATGATTACACCGGCTGGGATGACAAGAGCATTGAACGGCAGCAGCGGATCAACGCCTCCTGGCATGCCCAAGGGCGCATGT
>CALAJO010000083.1 GCA_937922745.1 uncultured cyanobacterium | reverse complement strand
TCCCGGCGAAGCGGGCGAAATCGTCGTTCGCGGCGAAAATGTGATGAAAGGCTATTTTAAACTGCCGGAAGCCACGGAAAAGGCCTTTGCCGGAGGCTGGTTCCACTCCGGGGATTGGGGCCGAATGGATGAAGATGGCTTCTTTTATATTATGGATCGCGTCAAGGATATGATTATTCGCGGTGGGGAAAACATATATCCCCGGGAAATCGATGAAGTGCTGTACCAGCATCCGAAAATCGATGCGGCGGCAACTATCGGGATTCCCGACCCGAAATACGGCGAGGAAGTGAAAAGCTTTGTGGTTATCAAATCCGGCGAAACCCTGACCGAGCAGGAGGTTCTAGACTACTGCCGTCAGAATCTGGCCGACTTTAAATGCCCAAAGTATGTGGCCTTTATCGATGAAATTCCGAAAGGCCCAACCGGCAAACTCCTCCGTAAAGCCTTGAGGGAGATGGAGCAGAGCGCAACAACCACGCCTGCCTAGCCGTCACATCTTGGGCGAGCCCGGCATACGCTATTTTTTTCGATAGAATGAGGCTCCTTATCAGGGTCGGCCTACTTTTTCATTGAATGGACTTTGTTTGGGAGGCATTGAGGTGCAACCGGCCGTAGCCGGAAATATCTTTCCAGGGCCAATGTCCGCCGTTCTCAGCGATTAATTTATGGCATAGTCTAAACTTTTATTGCTAATGCTTCTTAAAATCATAAACGATTGTGTATGGAAGGCACCATTGCCGGGATAACGTAACCAGAACACTTTCCTCACGGTTGACACCGGTAAGGTTGTACTGACGCAAGGAAAAATCAATTCGCCTGCGTGTAACGCAACAAGCATCGCCTTACTTTATCTTATAAACCGGCAAAAACGGATATAGCGTCAAAAGATTAACATTGATTTTTTGAAAGCGCTTTCAATATACTAAGCAGGATAGAGAGTGGACTGTGTTCCCGTGGAACGTCTTCATATGTTGTGGAGGATATCTCACCGATGAAAATGAGCTTAAAACAAGGTGACCTGGAAAATATCATTTTAAACGCATTATGGGACCTTGAAAGCGAAGGCAATACCAAGATTTTTGTCGGTGATATCCAGGAAAAGATTAAATCCGAGCGTGCCGATACCAAGGAATGGGCTTACACAACGGTTAAAACCGTGTTGGATAGGCTGGTTGACAAGGAAATCGCGCTTCGCGAGAAGGACGGCAAAAAATATCTTTACCGCTCCATCCTCAAGCGGGATGAGGCCGGCAGCGTCGCCTTGATCAAGCTGATTCGCCAGTATTTTTGCAACGATATCGGGAGCCTGGAAAGCTGTCTGGATAAAATCCGCGACCAGTTTGACGGCAAGCGCTTCGCAACCCGCCCGACAACCGGCTTAAAACAGGATGCCGTTGAGATCCAGCATCCGGCGGAATACGCTACCTACTAAGTACCTGCATTACCTTTTTAAATAAGCCTTGGTGTTGCCAGGAGGCTATGCTTTGCACGAACCCCGGTTTGGATCGCGCCAAAGGCAAAACATCCCGCTGAAGCCGTGACTTATCCACCTGTTGCATAAACAGGGAAAAGGCGTCTGGATCGCTTTGCAAGCTTTGCGTCATTTCCTCCACCTCTTCCCAGGCAAGGCCGTTATTAGCCGCCATCTTACGAAGTGTGGCTTCAGACTTCATGGATCTGGTTGGCATATCGCCGGGACGCAATACGGCCGCCATTTCTTCGAAAGTCGCATCGCCATCAAAGCTGTTAATCAGTACGGATACCGTTTCTTTTTTAGGCGCCTGGCCTTTGTAGTGGATGGGATGGGTATCGACTTCAAAGAAGTCCGGGTAAATCTGGGCATATAGCTTCACCTTTTCCGGTGAAACACCAGCCTGGCTTTCGATATTTCCCAACCAACCCATCGTAAACAAGCACAGGCTTGCAACAACTATCTTTTTTCTGGACATACGAGAGAAACTCCTATTTCAGGCGAACAAAAACCGCTTTGAAGCGTTTCGGCCAATCTTCCAAAAAATACAGTCCAAAGATCTGATGAGTGTCTGCCATCTGAGAAACTGCCTGGAGACAAATAATTCGACATAAAAGAGCGGAAAATCCTTGGGCTAAGGATACGATCCTTCAGGCAAGCTTTGGTCTTGGCCGTCTTGAGCGGCTCATGTATAATGTAGAAAATTCTGCTACTAAGAGGATGAGAGGTTGTTGAATGGCGATATCGAGCGGTTTGGGGAATGGGATTTGGCGTTTCAATCATTTCTTGCCCATCTTATTCAAAGTTGTTGGTGCCTTACTTGCCCTGATGATGCTCGTTTCCCTGGTAATTTACGGCATTTCCGTCTATTACGAAAGCCGGGTGGTCAAGCTGGGCTCCGAAACCCGTAACCTGCAGGAAGACAATCAGGACCTGCAATTACGACTGGATCGGCTTCGTTCGTATCAGAAAGTCGCCGAGGCCTCCTCAAAAATCCAGGGCTTGCATAATGCGGCCAATATTATTGATGTCGCCGAAAAGAAACGGGTTCTTGCCGTTGATGACAAACCGCCCATCACGCGGTTGCCGGAGGACTTCTATGGCTATTAAGTCCAGGGCAGCAGGCTCTCCGCAGAAAGACCCTTACCAGACGGAGCTGCGGCGGCGGGTGAAACACTTTAAGATTGTGTGGCTGTTTGCTTTATTGTTGTTTTCGCTGATTATTCTTCGTTTGATCGATTTGCAAGTGGTTAGTGCGAAAACTTACCAGGACAAGGCGAAGAAGTCTCGCTCCCAATCCCTGGTTATCTATAATCGGGGACGTATTTTGGATCGCAACGGCGTGATTCTTGCCCAGGATTCGATTTTATACGACGTGTTTTCGCATCCACGCTATTACTATAAAACACCCCCTTCCGAAATTGCTGCGGCCCTTTCGCCGGTGCTGGATATACCGGCAGCGGAGCTGGAAAAGAAGCTGCAACTTCCATACGATACCATTGCCTTGAAGAAAAACATTACCAAGGCGGAAGCGAAGAAGGTTCAGGCCTTGCAACTTCCCGGCGTGGAATGCCCGCGCAAGATGGTGCGCCGTTATCCGCAGGGGCGGGTGGGTTCCCACTTGATTGGCTACGTGAATGATGATGCCAGTATCAGCACCGGGGTGGAAAAAACCGCTGAAAAGATTCTTCGCACCCCGCCAAACCTGTCCGATGTGGAACTGAGTGGTCGTGGCACCTTTATTAACGTCCACAACATGAACCCGGAACTCATTACCAACCTGCCTAAAACCGATGATGTTTCCCTGACTATCGATTCCCGCATTCAATATGCGGCGGAGGCGGCATTGGAAAAAGGCCTTACGAAAAACAAGGCCAAGCGCGGTGCAGCTATCGTGATGAACCCGCGAAACGGCGAACTGCTGGCCTTTGCCATCCTGCCGGATTTTAACCCGGAGAAGTACCACAAGGAAAAACCGGAAAACCTGAAAAACTGGGCCATTACCGATGTCTATCCTCCAGGCTCCACGTTTAAAATCCTCACTGTGGCATCCGGACTGGAAACTGGCGTGATTAACGAAAACAGCCGCTTGCACGATACCGGCTACATTAAAATGGGCGGGTTTACTATCAAGAACTATGATTACGGGACTCGCGGCGCACCGGGCAATATCGACCTGGTTTACCTGTTTCAGCACTCCAGTAATATCGGTAGCCTGCTTATCTCGTTGATGATGACACCGGAAGACCACCATCGGGTTCTCAAGCAGTTTGGCCTCGGCAGCAAAACCAATATCGATATCCCTGGCGAGTCTGCCGGCATTATGCACCCGCCCAAGCAGTGGGACGAACTGACCCATGCCACCATCGGCTTTGGTTATGGTCTGGCTTCCACCCCTATCCAGATGGCTTCTGCCGTTGCATCCATTGCCAATGATGGCGTTTGGGTGACGCCACATATTATGCGCGGCGCCAAGCATATCGAACGCCGCCGTGTGCTTTCCGAAAAGACTGCGGCAACCGTCACCCGGCTTCTGGCAGAGAGTATTGAGACGGCGGACAGCTCAACCGTCAGGCTTCAAGGTTTTCGTGTCGCAGGGAAGACCGGCACATCCAGAAAACCGTCTGAAAACGGACGCGGCTATTCCAGCGATGTCTTTACGTCTTTTGTCGGCTATTTCCCCGCTGAAAACCCGGAAGTGCTGATTATGGTCGTTGTCGACAGCCCCGGCGTTGGCAATGCCTGGGGAAGCACCGTTGCCGGTCCTATTTTCCATGAGCTGGCCACGCAGACGGCCGGTTATCTCGGCATGCAGCCCACCACCGTCCTCGCCGGTGATAACTCGAAACAAAAGCAGGTTCACTAACAGACAAAAGCCCCTTTTTAGGGGCTTTTAAATGAACTGGGGAGTATTTTTCCTTAGTCTACGGTTTCAGCATGCTGTTTTTGGGTGCCTAAGAATGCCAAAGCTTCTTCAACTGTTCGAAATTCAGCATCGCCTGTTACGATATCCGGCACTAAAAAACCAACAACAGCGGCAATTTGGTTACCCTGTGCATCAGTTGTGATCCTGTAAACCGGCATGCCCGAAGCAGGAATCATCCCTTTCAGATTGGGCATTGGACCACCATCTTTTGATAAGGGACGGACACCAACACGGCCATCAACAGGAGATTCATATGCTTCCAGTACAATGTAATCTGAAAATGGCCCACCAGCTTCTGTCGAAATGGGTAATGCCAGCAATTCAGCTGCCTGTACTGGCTTATGATCCAGAACCGCAGGGATGGGTGATGCGGCTTCTGGATTTTGTCTTGTTGCTGTTACAAGTGCATAACCATATGTTTTACTTGCCCCAGGGTTAACTGTCGCAGGTTCGTTTACTCTTGCAGCACCCGTTGGGCCAGGTGCATAAGGCGCCAAGCGAGACAGGAATAAATGGTTGACGATAGGCTGAGCTGCCGGATAACCAACAAGTGCTTTATAAGCATTGTCATCACCAATCCCGGAAATGACGATACCTGCGCTTGTATAGGGCTTAGCTTGGTCTTCCCACAGAGTGCTATTCACTTGAACCGTGGAGTAACGCACTGTACTCTTAAATAAAGGATCGAACTTTTGGGCAAAAACCTGGACGGAATTCATGGGCTGTGGCGATCCGGCCGCTGCTGCAGCAATTGTTTGAGGGGCCGGAACAACAGGCGGTTGGGCGGATACGGTTCTGCCGCTTAAGACAAGCCCGGCAGCCAATGCCAGGGCTGCTAAAAGAGGTGGGCGGCGCATCCCAAAGCGCTCTGCAGGGGGTAACAGCTGGCTTGAATGAGCTTGATTTTGAAGCCGGTATTTGGCTTGCGAATTTTGGGTTAGTGGATATCGTTGATGCATTGAGGGTTGGACACGGGTAATCATCGACAGTACTCCTGGTAAATTGTTATAGAGGGGTTAGCTCTATAAAACGCATCAAGAACTAGAATTTAGTCTTCCCAGCGTTATCGAACGGGAAAGCAATAAAAATTAACAAACGAAGCCATTTTTGCGTCTCAATCATCAATTTTGAAGGGCTTGTGGTTTTATTTTCAAACGTTCACTACCGTACCGAGATAAATGGAATCCCTCCGATTTTCAGCGCTGGTTGTTTATCAACAGAAGAATGGGCGTTACCTGTTTAACCTCACGAATGCCAGGCAATTCCCGGGGAAACCTCTTCCGATTGAGGAAGGGGACGTGTTTTATGGCGGCAAGGATCGGGTCGTTCAGATCAGCAATCAGCGGGTTGCGGAATTGACGCCGCAACTGACAGCCTTTGGCGGAATCACGTTTGAGAAGGAAAAAATGGTGTATGATGCGTTGGGCAGTGCGTTGGGCGAGCTTAGCGGCAGGTTGCCGCAACGAACCATTGATGAGATTGTGCGTTCAACCGGGAATATACAAAACATTTTCCGCCAGGAATCGACCGAAGGGTTTCCTGGAGGCTATACCAACTGGATAGCGGAAACCGCCCCGGTTTAATCCAAACGCTTTCCTGTTGGATTGAAAACCGCGGAATCTGGTAGAATAAAGACAAATTGCGTCTGTTGTGTCGTTTATCGCAGAAAGGATAGTGCCTCGGATGAACCTGGGAGAGCTTTTTCAATACCTGGAGCAAGATGTTCGCCCGTTCCAGAGTCGGGTTTTTCAACAATATGCCGGTAAGCCCGTCAAAAATATTACGGCGGATTCCAGAAAAGTTGAAAAAGGCTCTGTCTTTGTCTGCCTTGTGGGTGAACATACGGACGGGCACCAGTTTATCGGCCCGGCGGTAAAGGCGGGGGCAGTCGCCATTGTGGTGCAAAACCCGCGGCAGGTTCCTGATGGGCTGCTGGATACCTATCCCATCCTGAAGGCGGAAAATACCTACCTGGCATTGTCCCTTTTGGCCAGCCGATTTTATGGTAAGCCTGGCGAAAAGATGCAGATGATTGGCGTGACGGGAACGAATGGCAAAACCACGGTTACCCACCTGGTTGAAAAAATTCTGAGCCTGACCGGCAAGAAGGTGGGCTTGTTGGGCACATTGGGTTTTAAAGGCCAGGGCGATGACAACTACGACGACACCAAGCACACCACCCCGATGGCAGTCGAGCTTCAGGCTCTGCTGGCCCGCGTGCATAACGATGGTTACGATTCCGTGGTGATGGAGGTCAGCTCGCATGCTCTGGATCAAGAGCGGGTTAACGGCTGTGACTTTGACCTGGCCGTTCTGACCAACCTGACCCAGGATCACCTGGACTACCATAAAACCATGTCCAATTACTTCAAGGCCAAGGCCAAGCTCTTTCAAAGCCTAAGGCCGACCGCCAGCGAACCGAAGTCCGCGGTAATTAACCTGGATGACGAATATGCCCAGGAGTTTATCGAAGTCTGCCCGACGAACGTCAACGTGTTGACTTATTCCCTATCCAAGCCGGAAGCGAAAGTCTATGCGCATGATGTTAATTACACCATTCAGGGCGCATCGTTCCGCGCCCAGACGCCCAAGGGAGAGATCCAACTAAACCTGCAGATTGCCGGGCAGTTCGGCGTGTATAATGCCCTGGCTGCCGTTGCCGCCGGGGTTGCGCTCGATGTGCCGCTGGATATGATTAAGCAGGCTCTCGAGTCCGTTTCCGGCATCCGTGGCCGGTTTGAGGTGGTTTCGCAGCATCCGCCGGTGATTGTGGATTATGCCCACACGCCGGATGGCTTGAAAAATGTTCTTTCCGCAGCCCGCATTGTCACACCGGAAGGCGGGAGGCTGATAGCCGTCTTTGGTTGCGGCGGAGACCGGGATGCTTCAAAGCGTCCCAAAATGGGAGCCATTGCTGAACAGCTGGCCGACATGATCGTCGTGACATCCGATAATCCTCGGACGGAAGACCCGCAGCAGATTATTACCGATATTCTCACGGGGATTGAGCGCTTCCAGCCTGAGCGCATGGTGGTCGATCCGGATCGCAAATCCGCCATCCACAAGGCCATTGATATGGCGCGTCCCAACGATATTGTGGTTGTGGCGGGCAAGGGGCACGAGGATTATCAAATCCTCGCGGATCGCACCATCCACTTTGATGATCGCGAAGTCGTCCAGGAGTACATCAAAAGCAAATCCCTGGAACCGTTGCACTAAGCCGTCAGCATTGCTTCAAAGCTATCTTGTTCAAGATATTTGGTTCTGGTTGTATAGTGCGTGATCTGACCTGCGCACGAGAGCCAAAGCTTGGCGTACTTGCAACAACAAAAAATAAAAATCTAAATAGATTCAAAAATAAATCCGGGATAGAAATGCTGAGCTTCGTAAAACCCTTGAGGTATACGCCCGCAATTGGCGGATAAGTGTATAATAGTAGAACCATTGCAACCCTTGAGTCTGTATGAACGTGAAGATGATGTCTGCGCAAGATTTATCTGTTTCCGAAATATATACTTTGAATAAGCCCAATCCTCATCCCTTTACGCTTGAAAAAGCACGTCCAGTCCATTTTATAGGCACTGGCGGCGTGGGGATGAGCGCATTGGCACGGATTTTACTGGAGCAGGGCTTTACGGTCAGCGGCTCGGACGCGAAAGAAAGCGCCTACCTGGATATGCTCCGCAGCTTGGGCGGCCAGGTCTATGCCCAGCACGAATCCCGGCATGTGCCGGATAATGCCATCGTCGTGGCCTCATCCGCCATCCGCTCCAACAACCCGGAAGCGGAAGAGGCCGGTAAGCGTGGCTTGCCCATCTATCACCGCTCAGACCTTTTGAGAGAATTGCTGAAAAAATATGAATGCGCTATCGGACTGACCGGAACGCATGGCAAAACCACGATGACCGGCATGACCGGCCTGGTGTTGGAAGCGGGTGGCCTGGACCCGACGATCATTGCAGGGGGTAAGATTCCGCAGCTGAACAGCAATGCCAAAACCGGCAAGGATTGGAAATATGCCGTGGCCGAGCTGGATGAGTCCGATGGGACTGTGATCCAGTATCAGCCGAAGTATTCCGTTATCGCCAACCTGGAACTGGATCACCCGGATCATTACCAGGATGGGCTGGAGGCTTTGAAACAGACGTTTCGGACGTTCCTGGGCGCGCTGGGCAAGGATAACGCAGTTATCTTCAACCGGGATTGCCCGGTAACGGAAACGCTTTATCAGCAATACGCCCATTCGGTTAAGCCCATATCGGCCTATCCGGATACAGTGCCGGAACAGCCCGATGGGAAGACCTACTACTTCAGGAATGCGATGGTCAACCTGGAAGGTGGCTACCAAGGCGATCTGTACAAGGGACAGGAGATGCTCGGCACGCTATGGTTGCAGGTTCCAGGCAGGCATAACCTGCATAACGCGATGTTTGCCGCCATTATTGGCCATGAACTTGGAATTCCTTTTGAACAGATCCGCCGGGCCTTGGAAAACTTCACCGGCATGGGCCGCCGCTTTGAGAAAGTCGGCGAATTTAACGGCGCACGGATTGTGGATGATTATGCGCACCACCCTACCGAAGTGAGAGCGACCCTTCAGGCTGCGCGGGATTATAACCGCCACAAGGGCCGTGTAATTGCGATGTTTCAGCCCCACAGGTACCAGCGGCTCCAGACTTTATGGGACGACTTTCTGGCCGCGTTTGAAGATGCGGATGAAGTGATTATTGTGGATGTGTATAGTGCCGGCGAAGCCCTAATGGAGGGTGTCACCGCCGATCGGTTTGTGCAGGAAATGGATCATCCTTCGGCTGAATACTGGCCTTCTGTCGATACGGAGTTGGTGATTGCGCGGCTCAAGGCCATCCTTACGCCAGACGATTTGCTGATTACCATGGGGGCAGGCGATATTACCCAGATTGGGCGAAAGCTGGTCAACGAAGCATGATTCAGCCGGTGCAAGAGCGGGTGATGGGCTCCCAGTATTGCAGCTATCGCGTCGGCGGGCCGCTGGACGAGCCGTACGTCCCGAAGACGTTGGATGAATCCATCGAAATTCTGTCTCTGGCCCGAGAGCGGGGTTGCCCGTTAACGGTGATTGGTGGCGGCGCGAACACGATTATTGCCAGCCAGGGCATTCGAGGCATTACCTTTCTCTGTAAACGACTGATGTTTGTCGAACAGGTCGGCGAGCTGACCTTTAAAATTGGTGCAGGCATGCCGTTGGCGCGGGTTGCCAAGCTGGCTCAGGATCATCATGCCACTGGTGCAGAATTCATGATTGGCGTTCCGGGGACACTGGGCGGCGCCATCTCCATGAATGCCGGGGCCATGGGTCAGGAAACCGCCGGGATTATCGATCAGGCCATCGTATATAACCTGGAGACAGGTGAAATTGAGGCATGGCCCCACGAGCAACTCATGTTTTCCTACCGCAAGAGCGTAATTAACCCTAAAAAAATGGTGGTTCTGGGCGCGCAAGTCACGTTTCGTTCGGGTGAGCCCCAAGCTATCACGGAGTTAATCCAGAAGAGCCTGTCCTTTCGGCAGAAACACCACCCGAAAGAGCCTAACGGCGGGAGTGTTTTCAAAAACCCGCTGCCGGACAAACCCTCGGGCCTTCTGCTGGATCAGCTTGGGGCCAAGGGCTGGCGCGAAGGGGGCGCCATGGTCAGCCCGCTACATGCCAATTTTATTGTGAACGTGGAACATGCCACGTCTACCGACATCCTGAAGCTGATGCTTCGGATGAAACACGCGGTTAAAGCCGAATTTGGGCTGGACGTCTTCCCGGAAAACCGCTTCCTGGGGGACGCGACCGAAGAAGAAAAGTCAATCTGGGAGGAACTCACCGGCCATGTCTGGAACAATTAACAAGTCAGCCAAAATTGCGGTTCTCTGCGGTGGCCTGTCCTCCGAACGGGATGTTTCCCTGCGCTCCGGCAAAAACTGCTTTGATGCGCTCCAGCGCCTCGGTTATACCAATGCGCAACTGATTGATATGGATCGCCATGTGGCGGAAACCCTGATTCGTGAACAGATTGAGGTGGTTTTCCTGGCCCTTCACGGAAAATATGGCGAGGATGGCTGCATCCAGGGCATGCTGGAGATCCTGGGTATCCCTTATACCGGCAACCGTGTGGCGGCCAGCGCCATTACCATGGATAAGGATATGACCAAGAAAATCCTTCGTGCGGAAGGTTTGCCCGTGGTTCCCTCGGTCACCGTCAAGCGCAACGGCAGCAGCCACTTTCCGCCCGAATTGTTTGAGAGCCTTCGCTTTCCTGTCATGGTCAAGCCCGCGACCGAAGGTTCCAGCATCGGGATGACCAAGGTCAACGAGCGGCCGAATCTGGATAACGCCTTGCAAACGGCCTCAACGTACTGCCCGTCGGTTCTGGTGGAAGAGTTCGTGACCGGGAAGTCTATTACCGTTGGGGTTTTTAACCGCAATGGCAAACCGGTCGTCACGCCTATCCTGGAAATGCGCACCAAAACCGAATGGTACGACCTGGAAGCCAAGTATACCGAAGGGCTCACCGAGTTTATTCTCCCGGCGGAATTACCGGATGATGTTACCCGAGCCATTCAGGAGATGGCGCTGAAAGCGCATAAGGCCGTCGGTTGCCACGGTGTGTCCCGTACGGATTTTGTGGTGGATGAGCAGAACCGCTTTTATATCCTGGAAATCAACACCATCCCGGGAATGACAAATCTGAGCGATTTACCGGCCCAAGCCAAGTGCATGGGCGTGGACTATGACGAACTGGTGGAGTGTATCCTGCAGACGGCAGTAAATTAGGTGGTTTAGGAGCGGCGAGTCAGACAATATGGCAGGCGAAGAGCAATCAGGGCATCAGAACGACATCTCTCTTCCGGGAGAGATAAACCCAACGGGTAATGACGAAGCACCCTCCCGTGGTGTGGTTTCCCTAATGCCCTTGCCGTCTCGCCCGCGTTACGTGGAGCGACCGGAGCCAGTTGAACCACAGGAAGCCGAAGAGATCGAGGTTGTCCGCAAGCGCAGCGCAGCCCAGTTGGAGAAAGCCCGCAAGCGACAGGAAACCTATCTGCAAAAACGTCGTGAGAAGAAAAAGCGCAAAATCTTCTACAACCGTTTGAGAGCGCTATTGCGTGTCTTCAGTGCGTGCGTATTACTTATTGCCCTATACCTCTTTGCCAGAAGTCCCTATTTCACGTTTCATGCCGACTCGGTTCAATTAACCGGACAGAACCTTTTGAGAACCCAACAGTTAGCGCGTTTTATCACGCCTTATGATAATCGGAATCTTTTCCTCATCAACCCGCTGGAGATTCAGCAGGCCATTTTAAAGGAATCCACCCTGGTTGAGAAAGTTTATGTGCGTCGCTCCCTGTTACCCCCGTCCATGAATGTTGCGGTGACGGAGAAACCGAGCTGGGGGATTCTCTACAGCGGCTCCCCTTTAACGGTGGAGGAACAAATTCCCGTCCCCGGCTCACAGGAAGAGAGCGCAAACAGTGTCGAAGATAAACCTCTTCCTTCGAAACCCCAATTTTTACTGCACTGGGATGGCACAAAAACCGATCTGGCCGATTTTGCGCTGACACCGCAGCAGATGACCGCGCTAAACCATCCCATTCCCATTGTTTCTTCCAAGCCGGACATGGATGCAACTGCATTGACACGTTATCGCAAGCTGGCTCATCTGCTTAACCAGGAACCGGATGCCATGAAGTTGCGTTACCTGGATGTGAACAATCCATACGATATTTATGCCCACTTTGACGGGTTTCTTGTCCGGGTCGGCCGCGTGGATAATTCCTTGAACAGGCGCATGGCGCGTCTGCATAACCTGCTCCCCGCGATACGCCAACACCAGCACACGTTACGTTATGTTGACCTGCGGTGGAACCAACAGATCATCTTTAAAAAGAAATCCGAGGCTGAAATCAAGGCGGAACAGCAACGTGCAGAGCAGCGCGCCAAGCAAAAAGCACACGAAGAACGGCTAAAACTGGAGAATCGTGAAGCCTGACCAGAAAAAATTAAAAATAAAAAGCGGCCCAATCAACAAGCCGCTTTTTTATTTGCATTCTATTTATTAGAGATTAATGCGTGAGTAAGCCGCCATTGATATTCAATTCCTGGCCGGTGATGTAGGCTGCATCCCTGGAGGCGAGAAAGCGGACGGCGCGAGCCACTTCGCGGGCCGTGCCAAACCGCTTCATCGGAATTTCATCCTGGATTTTCGTTTTCACTTCATCCGGAATCGCGCTGACCATATCGGTTTCGATAAAGCCGGGGCAGATGGCATTGACGGTAATCCCTTTCACCGCATTCTCCAGGGCGAGCGTTTTGGTCAGACCCAGCATGCCAGCCTTGGATGCGGCATAGTTCGCCTGACCGAAGTTGCCCTTTTGCCCCACGATCGAGGAGATGTTGATAATGCGGCCGAAGTTCTTCTCGCGCATCACGGGGATGGCGCGGTTGCAGCAATAAAACGTTCCATTCAGGTTCACATCAATAACCTGGTGCCACTCGTTGGCGCCCATCTTGTGAAAGGTCTTGTCCTGGGTAATTCCGGCATTGTTGACCAGCACATCCAGGCGGCCGTAATGTTCCATAATGTCGTTAAACAGGGTATCCACCTCATCCTGGTTGGACACATCCGCCCGCTTGATATCCACCTTGTTGCGGAACAGTTCGCGCATCTTTTCGGCTTGGCCTTCGCTATTGCAATAGGTCACGACCACATGGTATCCCTCTTCAACAAGCTCCTCGGCAATGGCGCGTCCTATCCCGCGAACACCGCCTGTAACCACAGCAACCGGTTTTTCTTGCATACCTTGTTCCTTTCTCGCTAACCCGTCCAATGCAGCCTCAGTTTAGCAAGGCCTGTAGTGCCAGTTTAGTACAAGCACCCCAGCTTGAAAAGTGTGGATCGGTTTGCCAAGGCAACCGATCGCCAAGAACAAGCGGCCAAGGGTAAGCTATTAGCCGAATCAAACCGATCTGTCCGAAAACGATACAATTTGATACGAACGGATTTAAGAAGTCGCGTTTTGCAGGACGGCTTCCTCGAATGCCCCGATTTTGCGGAACTTTTGGTAGCGTTGTTCCACCAGCGCTTGGGGCGAGAGATGCTCCAGGTTGGTTAAGGAGGCATTCAACGTTGTGCGGATGGACTCGATGGCGGCTTCGCTATCGTAATGGGCGCCGCCCAGCGGTTCCGGTATAATGCCTTCGATCATGCCAAAGCCCAGCAGATCCTGCGCCGTGATTTTTAGCGCTTCCGCGGCACGCTCGGCATGCTCGGCACTGCGCCACAGAATTGACGCGCATCCTTCCGGCGAGATTACCGTATAAACCGAATGCTCTAACATATAGATTTCGTTGGCGACGCCAATCCCCAACGCCCCGCCAGAGCATCCTTCCCCGACGACGATAGAGATAATAGGCACCCGCAGGCGTGCCATTTCGCGGATATTCATGGCGATGGCAATGCCGATGCCGTGCTGTTCGCCTGCAATGCCAGGGTAAGCTCCCGGTGTATCAATCAGCGTAACCACCGGCATCCCGAATTTGTTGGCGTGGTTAAACAGGCGTAATGCCTTGCGATAGCCTTCCGG
>CALAJO010000082.1 GCA_937922745.1 uncultured cyanobacterium | reverse complement strand
TGGCCAGTGGGCGATCATAAACTTCGTCGGTTTCAGGCACGTAATCAATCGCCGTCAGCAAGCTGGCTGATGCACCCAGGTGTATATCCGAAATGATAAAAGCGCTCTTAACCATAGCGCCTACTGTACCATAACACCCTTGCAGATGCAGTTGACCACATGTTGTAAATCGCTAAAGCCTGTTATTTAACAACAAGTGCTGGCTATACTTGCAAACGCAATGAAGCTATCAAAAAGAATTTTAGGATTGCTTTATAGTTACATCTTTCTTTTTTAAGTTCGCAAGATAGAAGGTCTCGCAAATAAGGCTTTCCGTCCTTCAACCGAAAACCCTTGCGGAATGCTTAATGGGGATTGTGATAACTGGTGGGCGGTACAAGACTCGAACTTGTGACCCC
Source organism: uncultured cyanobacterium (assembly GCA_937922745.1). Classification (GTDB taxonomy): domain Bacteria; phylum Cyanobacteriota; class Vampirovibrionia; order Vampirovibrionales; family JAGQHJ01; genus CALAJO01. The sequence continues at coordinate 14,232 of CALAJO010000082.1, read as the reverse complement.
TTGAATGTCGATCAAGTGCGCTACCAACTGCGCCAACCGCCCATGTCAAAAGCTGGATTTTAATCCTTTTGTATTCTATCCAAAGCATAAGAGGTTGACAATGTATTAAAGACTGATGTGGTAAGACGCCATAAATATCCTGGCGAGACCCCATGGATTGCAGTAAACTAGGAATATGATTACCTTTTTGAAAGGCAACTTGGCATACAAGGGTGAGTCTCCTGCGGGGGGAGTTTATTTGGTTGTGGATGTCGGCGGGGTAGGTTACCAGGTGATGACGAATGCACCCTCCTACCTACAAGCCCCCGCCTTGAACGAACCCATTTTGGTTCATACTTCGCTAATTGTGCGAGAAGACTTGATGCAACTGGTTGGTTTCCTGAGCCGGGAAGAGCGCGATTTGTTTGACATCCTGGGAACGGCCTCCGGTGTTGGGGCAAAGGTCGCCTTGGCCCTAATGTCCGAACTGAGCGTTAGCGAACTGGCCGCGGCCATTATGTCTGGCAACCATAAGCGATTGACCTCCGCCAAGGGCGTAGGCCCTAAGCTCGCCCAAAAAATTGCTATTGAATTGAAGGATAAGATGTCCAAATGGCGCAATGAGAAAGTGGATCTGCATCATTACGATATGGATGACACGCTTGGAACCAAAACGCCCGCGTTTGAAGAGGCCGAAACCGTGCTGCTTTCCCTGGGATACAGCATGGAAGAAGTTTACCAGGGCTTGCGTCATATCCAGTCCGCATCGGAGCAGGCCGAAACCCTCACTTCCGAAGAAGTGCTTCAGCAGGTACTCAAATACCTTGCAACGCACCCCGTTAAATAAGGGCAAGGGCTCGCAAGTTTTTAAATTGAACGGTATTCGTCTTCCAATATGGAATGATCCGGAATCTCCGAATGCAATTGGGTAGATAGAGTAACGGTCTCTAACTCTTCTGTTTCTGTTAAGGAGGAGAGCGCAGGACGAGGCGCTTCTTCCGGTTCAGCACTCTCTTCCCGAATCGGATCACGATAAAGCCCCTTTAGTGCGATAGTTGCGTTATTGGCTACAGTGGTTGGCACCTGATCATTACGGGAAAGTTGGCGTAAAATATCCGCCGTCCGACGAATGACCCGTACGAGATCGCCCTCGTCAATGTTGCAGGAGTGGATGAGATAGCGCCATTCAGCGCCACCGGCCCAAGCCTCCACCAAGCCGGAAGCAACCGGGTTCATAATCATTGGTGTTTCAATACGGTACTTGTTTTGCAGGCGATAAACCTGCTTGCCGAGTTTCTGGATGTCATTCAGCGTATTACGAACAACGGGAGACACCATCAGGCGTGAAAACTGGCTCTCCTTTGTCGAGTCATTCACAATGGCACAGACCACGCCAGCGAGTTGCGGCGGTTCTAAATCCTCTAAAAGGCCGCTCAGGATAATCTGGGCAATATAAAACTCATTTTCTGCCCGAACCTGCGCGGTCAACATGCCCGGCTCGGTTGGATAATCCTTATCGTTAAGGAAGCCAGCCTCCTTAAGTAGGTGATAGTGGTTAAGGAACTTGCGCCAATACAGATCGCTTTCCTCTTCATATTGGTTATTCAACTGCTTCAGTTTCTTCTGTACGCGTTGAACCTTATCTTCCAACTGAATATGTTGTTTGTAGACGTCGCATGTATAGCACGGCACCCCATGCACCGTCTTGTGAAGAGATTCCCGTTTGCCTTCCTCTTTTGCCAGGGTTGCCTGCATCTCCGGGCTGTTACCATGCCGTTTAATCTGCGTCCGATACAGCTTGATCAGCTTCTGGCTCTCCTTCAACATCTCCTTGGAGCGCAGGTAACTGTGGAACTCCTTATCTGTTAAGCCATAAGGGCATTGAAAGCCCATGGCCGCCTCCAGTTCCTGGCTAAAATAATCGATATCCTCACGCAGAGGTTTCACTCGGCGGCCCTGGGTGAATGCACCAAAGCTTTTGGAAATCAAGAACTCCGCTTCTTCCAGGGAATGCTTTTGCAGCAGGTTCAAAACCATGCCATATGTCGGCGTAAAACGACTATCCAACGGATCCGGCGGGCTACTGGCCAGTAATGCCACGTCATGGGCGCTTTCAAACGGCGTGCTTACCGTCACGACATAACCCACTTCATCCATCCCACGCCGGCCAGCCCGGCCAGACATTTGTAAAAACTCACTGGCCGTCAAGATGCGGTGCCCATCATTGGTGCGCTTGGATATGGCCGTAATCACCGTAGTGCGCGCCGGCATGTTGATCCCGGCAGCGAGGGTTTCCGTCGCAAACACCACTTTAATCAGCCCTTTCTGGAAGAGGCTTTCCACCAAGCCTTTTAATGCCGGCAACAACCCGGCATGGTGGCTTGCAAATCCGTTTGCAATCGGTCGCAGATAACGATTCCCTTCCAGAAAAGGGTGAGCTTGGACGTATTGATCGATTTCACGCTGGATGCGTCGCTTTTCATCGTCCGTCAGCAAATTCAGCCGATGGGTTTCAAACAGGTGCTTGTCGCACCCCTTGCGGCTGAAGGTAAAAAAGATGGCCGGCAACATTTCCCTGCGATCCAGTTCCTTAATTAACGCATTGGGATCAAATGCCCGGAGTTCCTTGGCCAACCGCTTGCCCCGATTATCGAACTTGAGCTTGGAATTAAGCTGGCGTGTACCGGTTTTATACAGTGGGAGCAACTCCTCACGGGTAAAGTAAAAGAACCGCAGCGGAACCGGCCGGAAATCACTGGCAACCAGGACCGTGTTATGGTGTACTTCGTTAATCCAGTCCGTCAATTCCAATGCGTTGGAAACGGTTGCGCTCAGGGCGATGATTTGGATGGTATCAGGGCAATAAATAATACTCTCTTCCCAAACCGTTCCCCGCTCGGCGTCATTCATAAAGTGACATTCATCCAGCACCACACAGCTTACCTGGCGAAGCAGGCGGCTATCTTCCTGCACGCCGTATAGCATGTTGCGAAACACTTCGGTGGTCATCACCAGGATCTGTGCATCCCGGTTAATGGAAGTATCTCCAGTCAGCAATCCCACGGTCGATTCGCCATATGCGGCTTTGAAGTCATTGAACTTCTGGTTGCTCAATGCCTTAAGCGGGGTGGTATAAAAGATTTTTCGCCCTTCTTCCACGGCCTTGAAGGCGGCAAATTCTGCAATCAGGGTCTTTCCGCTACCGGTTGGCGAGCAGACGACCACGCTGTGGCCTTGCTCAATGGCCCCCATGGCTTCAAGCTGAAAATCATCCGGTTTAAATTCAAGCTGGTTCAAAAATCCGTCCATAATCCCCCTATCATAGCCCAAAACGGTTTAATCAGCGATAGACACCCCGTTATGTATTTATATAATTTATTCAATTCAGACGAATATCCGCTGCCATCCTGCGTTCCGGGGCTCGACAAGGGAAGAAAATCACCTCATCTTCAACCACTCGGGATGCAATCCGGTTTAGCCCGGCAAAACAATCTGCTTGAGATAGTCCTTTTTTGGCTGCCCTCGCTAGGATTTCCTGCTGCACCATCCCGATAAACCCGATTAAAGCCCCGTGCAGGCCGTTCAGCAAATACCAGTCGCCTGACAGCTTATCTTTAATGCGGGTTGTCTGAAAATCAAAGCCTGCTTTTAGCTGGGGAGAAGGATGCCGCCTTTCAAGCGGCAACAACTCCTGCAAGATATTCTGCACGGTTTCGCCCCCGTCAGCCAGAATCGTCTCCGTAAAATCCCTGACCCGGAACAACGTATACCGGCCCTGCCGGATGCCATCCCGGATAGGGCCCTTCTCCCTAACCGGCCTCAACAACGTTTCTTCAAAATCGTTGACATGGCCTAACAAAATGGCTTGATCCGGTGTGCGATTCCGATATTGAAGCGAATATCGATCCCGGGCTTCCGCCTGAGGGGATTGTCTTATTTTTGAGGCAATGGTTTCTGTAAAAAACCGACCACGATCGCCTAGTCCCTTCACGAGGAAAACCGCCCCAAATCTGACATCACTGACCATTACAATCCCCTTCATCCACACTCACCAGGCAGGCCTGATCTTACAACAAACCGCCTCCAAATGAGAATAAAAGATAAACCGCAATTCGAAATCAAGGTTGAATCGTCTGCATTAAATCAAATAATGGTTATTTAATATTGTGCTTTTTTAATTTTGCCTGCGAAAGCAGTAATTCCTTCTGGATTCGCCACTGGGCATCCAAAGCTTCCTGGGCGCGCTTTGCCTCGGCTTCGCGTTGCTGGATGACCTGTTGGTTTTGAGCTTGCTGGCGCTGCACTTCCTGATCACGCTCGTGTGCTTTTTGCTCTTGCTCCTTCGCTTTCTGGTCGGCAAGCTGCGCCTTATATTCTGCTTCTGCCTGCTTTCGCTCCGCCTCTTGGGCGCGTCGCACCTGGGCAAAAAAGTCGGATGCTTCCACATATTGCTCTCCGGTTAATGGGGAGCGGACAATATTGGTTTGAGCCGGTTCTGCCTGCATCGGCACCCGAATTTGACGAAAGGCCATGTTAACGATTGCGCCCGTACTCATTGGCACTCTTCTCCTCTGTATCTCTCTCTTCACCCTTTTTAAACTCTGCTAGAATAAAAACCCCGTCTGTAGAGGAATTGCAGCATTAAAACAGCAGTTAATAAAAACTGAAGAATTGTCTATATCCGGCTTATCCTTTTGTATTTCTTGGGATTCACACCGGCTATCCCGGATGTAAAGATATTTATCGCTATTGTAATTTGCAACAGCCTGTAAACGAATAAAGGATTAGCGGGGCTTTAACCAGTCATTACTGGGTGACATGGATGGGAACGGATTAAAAGGCATTACTTCCTTATTCGATTGTCTCGCCAATGGATTGAAAGGATGGGCCATCGACCGATGCGGTGCTGAATCCTCCGCTTGTGCCATGCCTTGCACCGCCTGCGCCAGTTGCATCAGCGGAGCCTGTTGCGCAAGATTATTTTGGCGGTACTGGTTAAATGTCGCCTCCGCCATACGCTGTCTTAATTCATCATTGTCGGCATATTCAACTAGGCTTTGCCCTTCCAATAGGCGCTCATCACGGCTGTCCTGATTTTTCTGGCCTTGTTTGAGAAGGTGGCCGTACAGGTGAGGCTGGAGAATGCGCTTGATTTCCTGTAAATTTTTTCCCTCTACCAGCCATTGCTGGACACGGGATAAAACCTGCACCTCATCACTTCGATAAAGTAGCAGGCGAGGCTGCCCCGGTGGGGTTGCATAATAATTAATTGGCATCCTGAAATACTGGGAAAGGCGACGAACCACCGCTTCGGACAAATTCAGCATTGCTGCCACTTGATCCAGTGTATATTGCGATTGAGAAGTCATATGTCCCCGCCTAATCAACATAATTCATTATACGCAACCCGTTTTACAAAAAACAGCAGTTGTAAACCAATTCCATAAATTTCCGGTTGCATCAGTCCTTTGCGTCCATTCTCCGCAAGATGGATTTTAGCCCCGCCTGTTTTCAGTACCACAATGCAGTTAGTGCAATAAAGGAGTTTCGCTATGGCAAAGCAGCCTGGGCTGGATGGACTGCAACATGTCCCTTTCATTCAAACCCTTTTTGGCAGGCGATCACGGCGATTTTATCAAGGTGCCCGAATAGATGCCGGGCCGTTTGCCTTTCAGTCCAACAAACCAGCCCTGTCTCTTACGCAATTGGAAACAAATCTGGTTCTCGCGGCGGTTTCCGGTAATACGGGCTATCACCATATGATACCCTTTAATCAGCGCTATCAGCCGCACTTACCCAATTATGCGGGTGCGGCAGGGGGCAGGACTTTTCCTTCAGCAGCGGGCTTCCATACCAGCCAAACCTTTTTTACCGATGACAGTGGTATTTATTTTCTCGACACCAAGAATGGCCAGCAAACCGTGCCTGGCTGCACCGATGGGCAGTTGCCATTGCAGCTCCTGGTCGAGAACACGCGGCAGTCCATCCGGCAGTTGTCTAACCAGCGTTTATATCTCCCCCCGCACGATCCCCATATTGAGGGACATAATCAATGGGTTGCCAATGCACCGGGCAGTCTGTTTATTATCCCTGTTGCGGACCTGGCGGAGCATCACATCGCTAACTTGTGCTACTACCTGCAAAACGGGTATGCCCTTTTTGACGATATTCACCGGCAACCGATCGATGGACTGAACTCTTTTAAACATCTCTACGATCCAGATAATCTGATTCCTTTAAGCTGGGTGGAGCAATATACCTTGCAGGAAGCCACAACAGAATTAGTAACCGCATGTTACGCCGGCGCATTAATGTTGCAAGCTATGGGTTTGGGCGGTTGGATGTATAACGGCGTCAATCCCTATTCTATCTTGGGTGCCAGCGGCGATCCCGATATTCCGGGCTTGGGGTTTCGATATGATACGGATAACCGCTGGAGCCTGCCGAATCCCACAGGGCTTGAAGGCGTTTTCGAAGGACACTGCCCACCCCATTACACCGACATGGCGGCAGCGGTTGACTTATTTATCCAGCGTAAATTCGGGCAAAACGGCCCTTTCCACCCGGAAACCCCCGGCCCTTGGCAGTGCAGCCCTAAAATTCGGGGAAGTGTAAAGCCCCATACCGAGGAATTTAAGGAGTGTGTAACCCTTCAATCCACTTATATCCACAGGCATTTTGGCCGGTTTCCCGGTACATCCCCTACGATATTGGCATTTATGGTCCTGCAAGCCCAGCATATCGACCTGGATTATTATGATCGGTTTTACCAGCCTGGTGCATACTTGCAAACACATGCTTTGCACATGGCAAACTGGCATGCTGCTGCAAAATAATTTATTGTAAGGACTTCAGTAATTTTTCCATGTTTACATCCCCGCCTGTAGAGAAAGGATTTTTGCCCCTGCGGTTCATATTGTCGTCCAGCATTTTCTGCACCATCGCATCAATCTGCTGATGCGTCATCGGGCCAGAAGGAGCCAACTGCTGGCTCTCTTGCGGCTTGGATGCAAACGGGTTTGGCTGGTTCTTCTTGGAGAAAAAGATTTTTTCAACCAGTATGCCTGCTGCGGTACTGGCGATAAATCCTACCACAATACCCGGAATAGCCGCAATTGACATACCTAATAGCGCAGGGACTTTCACCGAAGCGATGATGGAAACCGTATTCACTGCGAGCGATTTCAACGCATCCCACATGGATGCGTTGGCGCCAGCTCCCAGCTTATCCATGGTCGAGCCTTCTGCCTGGTTATACCCCTTAAACAGGGCCACGCCTGCGGAAATGGCGCTTCCCAGGACAGCAAACACCACACTGCCCTTTGCCCAGATGGGCAGCTTACTGACGCCCGGCAGGTTATTAATGAATCCCAAGAACCCACCGATTCTGCTTTGCGCTCCTTGCGGCAACTTCGAAAACATCTTGGGCCAGAAGGAGTCTGGCGCTTTTTTGGCCTTATCTGTATTTTTTAAAAACCCAATGGTTACTTCGTCCATGAGGTCATCTTGCGTAAAAAACCGGCTAATGCGGCTTTGTTCGCTAAGCACAGGTATTCTTTCAAGTCTTTCCAAGCCGATTTTAAGGCTCATAACACCCCTCAGAACGAAATTAGTTTCCCCCGTGCATGTATAAAAACCATATCAGGTAAAATTGTGCGCCCCAAAGATGCAAGTCCTTAGAGGCCTGGGGTTTTTACCGGAAAAGAATGAGGGATTAAATCTCATCCATGCACTGTATCAAGCCACACCGGTTGCATCCGAATACTGTAACATCAAACCAAACAAACCCTCTTCTCTCCCCCCTAATAATCTCTCTCATCGCTTAAATGTGTGTCTCACCTCTCTCGAGACACCTTTTTTATTTTCGGGGGTTTTTCTTAAGCCTCCCAACGAAATGAAAAACGCCCCTTCAGCATCGGGTTATCCTGCCCGGCCGGGGTGGTCGTGTTTCCATCCCATCTATCAATACTGTCCACTTCCTCTTGCGTTAGATGGCGGGTTTCGTCAAACGCCGTCCCGCCTTTGGGATGAAAGATCCCGAGTACGCCTTTCAATTCGCTTTTGCGCGCTTCCAACGGAAGGGCCGGGTTAAACACGTTTGGCATCACCTGCTCCACAAAGAAATCGCCGGAAACAACCCTGGTCGCCTTGCCGTGGATCACACGCCATACATCTCCCTGCTGAACGGTGAGGGAACCGGATATCCCTTGGGGCTGAAATGTTTCATCATTCGCAAAACCGGAAACCTGCTTCTGGTCATAATCCAGCACAAGCCCATTAAAACGCGGCCGATGGGAAAAAACGGGTTGCAATTTCATAATGGTTATCCACCTCGTCAACAATATACCTCAAGCCACCATTCTAATGGGCTCAACCCGTCACCGCAACTAGATGATTGTATTATTTATGTTGCTTATTACGCCAGCCCAGCGAAACCGACAAATAATAATGGTCACTGCCAGGTAAACGGCCCGTCTTCCTGTCCAAGGTCACGAACGACTTGCTTACCCAGCAATGGTCTAGCGGCAGCCAGGGCAAACCTGCATATGCGGGCCAAGTGGGCTGCAATCCAAAGCCGGTTTGGGTATCTGTCATCCTCATCCTCGCCAGCGTTTGCCGATAGGGATAAGACCAAGGCGTTGTATTAAAATCGCCCACCACAATTAAAGGCTGGGTTTGGCGGCCTGCTAAATTCGTGAGTGCCTGGAATTGACTCTTCTGTTGATCAAACCAGGCTTGTGATAACGGGATAATAGGGTGCATAGCGATGATGGATACGGGTTCTCCGCGTAGCGTCACTTCCGCCATCGCACTGGGTTGGCAATGCGAACAAAATGAGGCAACCTTGGCGTTCTTCAGTTTCTTCCTACTAAAAATGCCAATGCCAAACGTATCTTGCCTCGCCTGATAGACTGAGTAAGGATATTGCGACTTGAGCTTAGGATAAACCGATGTTATCCAAAACGGCGTTAATTCCTCAATCACTAGGACATCCGGTTTTAAACGGTCGATGGTTTCAAGCATGGGCTGGCTTGCAGTGTTGTCGTACAACACATTCATAAGCAGTAGCCGAAGAATCGGCGGGCCTGATCTGGATGATGCCGGCCAATAATAAGGCGCAACCATGCTGATATTGATGACCAGGACGAAAAGCAGCAGAAGTGAAAGTTTATACTGTTTCTGCCACAAAGCCAGCAGGCATAACAGCGACGCAAGCAAGGTGTACTGTATGCGGAAATGGCTGGTTAAATCCATCAACCAGGAAAAATGTCCTAAAAAGCCGGCCAACGTAAACAGGGCAAGCGGAATGGCCAACAACCACAGCCTGGAAATCAATATTTGACGCCAGTTTTGTGTTCTCACACCACAATCAACCGTTCTCTCATTTTGTCATTATAGAAGAAAACCCTGCGGCTTGGCATTTGGGTGAACGTTTATCGTCGCCTATAATAATAGTATGAAAGATATCGTTGAATTTTATATGCGGCGCTGCCTGGAACTGGCAAGGCTGGGGCAGGGGAAAACCCACCCCAACCCTATGGTCGGCTGTGTCGTGTTGGATAGAGAGTGGCGGAAAATCGGGGAGGGTTTTCATGCCTATTATGGGGGCCCGCATGCCGAAGTAATGGCGTTGGAGCAGGCTGGCGACCGTGCCCGGGACGGCATTCTGTTTGTCAGTTTGGAGCCATGCAATCATACCGGCCAAACGCCGCCTTGTGCGGAGAAGGTTTATGCCTCGGGCATCCGGCAGGTATATGTGGGAATGAGGGATCCCAATCCCAAGGCGGCAGGCGGCAATGCGATGCTCCATTCGCGAGGCGTCAAGGTGACGGAGAGCATCCTGACAGAAGAATGCCGGAAGCTTAACGAGGCATTCTGTCACGCCATTACCACAAAACGCCCTTTTGTTGTTTTGAAAGCCGCGTTGACGGCCGATGGCAAAGTGGCCACCCGGAGCGGCGACAGTCAATGGATTACCGGGCCGTTCGCACGGCGCTGGGTTCACCAGTTAAGGGCAGAGAGCGATGCCATTTTAAGCACCGCCCAAACCGTCATTGCGGATAATGCCCGTTTGTCCGTTCGGGACGCTGCTTTGTTGGGTAAGCCGCCGGTCAGGATCATTCTCGATCGTAAGCTTCTGCTGAATCCGCAAGCACAGGCCCTGTTTCAGCCGGAGAAGCGGAGCGGCCCCATCTGGGTCTTCACACAAACCGGCAATTTGGAAACACCGGAGGCTCAAGCCATAAAATCGGCGGGAGCCAGGCTGTTTGAAGTACCGATGCAAGGCAACGGCCTCAACTTGGCGGAAGTGATGCGCATTTTGGGACAGGAAAAAATCTCACAAATATTGGTGGAAGCAGGGGGAACACTGGCTTCCAGCTTGTTGGAACAGCGCCTGGTCCAGAAGCTTTGGCTGATGTCCGGCCCGCTCCTTTTGGGTGACCCCCATGCAATACCAGCTTTCAACGGCAGTCCGATTCATCAACTTAACCAGGGCACCCGTCTCAGATACGGGCAGCATTTCAAGCTGGAAAACACCATGGTAGTTGAGGTCTATCCCAAGTTTACATATAATCGCTATTGATGTCTGAAACCTGCTTCTAGTCACAACAGGCGTTATTGCACTAATAGTGACATCGTTTTTATGATTGCTTTAACTGATGAAAAGTAATGACATTCTCATCGGGATCGCTTACAACAAACATCCGGCAGCCTGGAAACTCTTGCGGTTCCTGTAATATTTTTACATTATTCTGCTTTAGGTAGTTGTAAGCCTCCTCCAGGTTTTCTGCCTCAAGCACAAGAGCGAAGCCTCGGCCTTTATAATAATCCGGTGTGGAATCCCCGCCGGCAATAATGGCAAGGGTGCCATTGCCAATCGTATACTCTTGCCAATGGTCGCCAAAAGTTTCAGCGGGGGTTAGACCGAGTACGCCTTCGTAAAATTGACGGGCTCGGATAATATCCTCCACGGTATAGGCTGTAAATGCAATATCCTTGAGCTTAATGCCGCGCTTCGTTGGAATGGGTGTTACCATAGTCAAAACCTCCATATCCTCCTGACGAAAGTAATTATATCTCTTCAAGATGCACGTGAACACTTTATATTAAGGTAAGCAGGTTGGTTTCAGAAGGGAGTGCCTACCTGTCGTAGTTTTTAACATTTACTGCGGGTGTATTAAAATTTCTTTCAATGTGTGCTTATTTTCAGGAGGGAATGTAATGTCGAATCTTTGTTATTTTGAAGTCCCGGTTGATGATATTGAACGAGCGAAAGCCTTTTATGGCCAATTATTGGACTGGCAGTTCGAGAAAAGTACCACCTCTCTGGAAGAATGTGATTACTGGCATATTAGTACCGGCACGCCGAACGCACCTGGTATCGCATTTGGTGGCTTAATCAAGCGGCAATCCCCTATGCATCGAACGACGCATTATATTCATGTCGTCTCAATTGATGAGCATATCGAGCAGGTTCAAAAACTGGGTGGAGCCATTTTAATGCCTAAAACGGCAGTACCAGGCAAGGGCTGTTTTGCAATCTGCTTGGATCCTGATAAAAACGCATTCGGCTTATGGCAATGCGATGAAACTGGTTAATTATTAAACTGTAACAATGGCAAACGGTTTTTCGCTAGGCTTTTTAAGAGGCAACGCCACATTATAAACCGGAACACCTGCTAATGTTTTGGCATGGTACGAACCATTATGGGCATGCCCGTGAAAAACTGCGCTGACCGGGAAGCGATCAATGGTTTCCGCAAGGCGGGAGGAACCCAGGAAAGGCCAGATTTCCAGAGGCTCGCCATCCAATGTGCCGGTTATGGGTGAATAATGCAAAACCACCACAATCCGATCGGTTGTTAATGTGTGCATCGCATTTTCCAGGTGCATCGCTTCATTGACACTTTCGCTAACAAAGGCTTTAATGGCAGGTTCACCAAAAGCGCCCAGCATCCTGCGGCCAAACCCACCTGCAAAGCCTTTGGAGCCAGCAAAGCCCACGCCGTTTAACTCGTACGTATCTCCATCCAAAATGTGCATGCCGCTCCGCTTCAGGATATCAATCACTTGTTCGGCATGGCCGCTTTCATAATCGTGATTGCCGAGTACGCCCACAACCGGGATAGTGCAGGAGCGAATATCCTCTGCCAAAATTTCGGCTTCACGTATACGGCCGTGATCAGTCAAATCGCCTGCTAGAACCAAAACATCGGCATGGCGCGTCGCTTCGGCAAAAATGTCTCGCATAGGGTTGGTCTGGTCTTCTTTGACATGAATGTCACCGATGGCCGCAATCCGCAATGTTTCGGGCGGATTGGCATCAAGTTCAGTCATAGTCTCGCCATTCTCCTTCGCCACCAACATCAGCAAAACCCCACTCTTTCACGTCAATATCATAATCAACACGACTAAACATCCTCCCTCGACAGACCTTCATCTGCGGAGAGGGCATCTCAAGCTGGTGTTTTAAACGTTCCAAAAGCTCTTTCATCAGCCACGCTGGGATGTGATCCCGTTCCGTCGGGTAAATCCATCGGAAATTGAGCAGGTGCATCAACAACACTTCCCAGTACTGCTCCATGTAGCTTAATAAGCGTTTCCAATCAATCTGGTCGTATTGTTTCAGGATGACATGGGCCACATCTGCCCCATCATACCGATGCCGCAGTTGGATAAAGGCCTTTGACCAGATTAGCTCGGTTGGGCCAACAATTTTAACAGGCGTGCCGAAGACTTCAATTTGGCGGGCATTTGTAAACCAATCATCATTAACCGGCATGGTGCCATTCCAAGATGCAAAAATCACGTCAAAGAACTGTTTGCCCTGGAAAACCTTCGCTATCCAGCGTTCATCCTCTATCTCTATCTCGTAACCCAGGCTTTTAAAATGGCTCAAAATACGCGGGTAATCCCCGGCCTTGCAAAAGATATCCAGATCCTTGGTGGAACGGCTGATGCCGGTATAGGCACATACGGCGTAAGTGCCTGCAAGCAGAAAAGGCAAGCCGAGATGCGTCAATTCCTTTAGGCACTCGGTATAAAAGGCTTGCGCGTGAGGCGACTTCAGCGAAGGTTCAGCTGCCGCAGCAATTTGTTGTATAGGATAAGGTGCCGGATGGATGTCCAGGTCACGGGCATTCTGAAGTCCCATTCGATTTCTCTCTTTTCAGGTTTGTCAATTCGTCTGCCATTAGATGATGAGAATGCTTGCCAAAGGGCAGTGTACTCCCATCACTCATTCTAGGCTGCTACCACCTTGGTTGCAATTGCTCGAATGGATAAAGCATGCAGCCTGGTTAGGGATGTCGCCCCATTTGTTTGGTAAAGTAGATGAAAAACGGCTCAAAAGGAAACAATGTACCAAGAAGATTTAGCGTATATCCATCATGTTGGTTTCAGCGATTTTATGCGAGAAGCCATCCCGCGCCTGCTGATTTTGCTACAGGAAGCGGGCATTACAAACGGCACGGTTGTCGACCTGGGATGTGGTGGAGGGCTATGGCTTAAAGCCTTGCAGGATGCAGGATATCACTCTGTCGGGATTGACGTCTCTGAACCGATGCTTGAGATTGCGAAAACCGAATCTCCTCTGTCCGTATTGATTCACCAAGGATTATCATCTGCAAAAATACCACGATGTAAAGCAATTACGGCTTTAGGAGAGGTGTTGTCCTACCTGCCTGGAGAGCAAGGCCTTGAAGGTTTTTTCAAAAACATTGCCTGCGCTTTAGATCCTGGTGGCTTATTGATATTCGATGTTCTGGTTGAAGAGGATAATGCATCAGGAATGAACTACCAAAGCTGGCGAACAGGGCCGGATTGGGCTGTGCTGGTAAAAGCATCTGAAAATCTGGCGGAGCATACACTAAAGCGGGAGATTACCAGCTTTAGACAAATGGGCGAATTATACCGCCGCAGCGAAGAAACGCATTGTTTAAGAGTTTATGCAGTAGAAGCAATTGAAAAGGCATTACTTCAGACAGAATTTTCTGCCTTTCCTGTTTCAAGCTCTACCCTTTACCCTGTTGCCCCAAGACGCAAGGTTTTTGTTGCAAGAAAAGCGCTATAGATTAATAGATCTGGTTCTCCCTGAATACAGCTTTTCCATTTGTACAAACCTGTATGGATTTTAATTTCAAAATTCAACTTTTCACCACGGTGGACGAAACACAAAGAGAATATGTTTTAACCTGAGGTATTCCCCATGGCCACTATAACTGGAACAGCCGGAAACGATAGCCTTGCTGC